>JAIOXK010000072.1 GCA_021741645.1 Candidatus Nanopelagicales bacterium | reverse complement strand
ACCTGCAGTTGGCGTCGCAACCAGCGCCGAGTGCGACGCCAACTGCAGGTTTCGACGCCTGACGGGCCAGCGCCTACAGTTCAGGCATGAGCGACTTCCTGTACTCCGTTGAGCGTGAGTTCGATCTGCCCGTCGAGATTCTCTGGGATGCCTGGGTCGACGCGACTGCCCTGGAGGCGTGGTACCACCCCACGGATCTGTCGGTCGTGCCCGGCAGCGTCACGTCCGAGCCGGAGGTCGGGGGCGCCTGGGCCGTGGCGGTGGACGTGCCGTCAGAGGGCTTTGTCGCCTACTTCTATGGCAAGTACACGGAGGTCGTCGACCAGAAGCTGCTCGCGCACACGCTCTGCTACACGCAGTCCGAACAGGAGTTCGCCGCCCGCGACGAGTCAGCCCCGCACCATCGGATCGTGATCGACTTCGACAGTCGAGGCATGTACAGCTGGGTGAAGTTCAGCCAGTACGGCGAGCTGCCGGATGGCGAGGCTGTGCGAGCGCAGGCCGGGATGGAGAGTTACTTCGACTCCCTCGCGGCGTTCCTGGCGGGAACTACTCCTCGCACGCCTGCGTAGAAGACTGCGACGGCAGGCGCGAGCAGGTGATCCCGAGCAGGTGATCCCGAGCAGGTGAGCTCGAGCAGCGGTTACGGGGCGACGACGACGTCGGCGTAGTAGCCCGTCTTGGGAACGGTCAGGACCGACATCGACGCCAGTCCCGCCTCGGCGAAGCCGAGTTCGACGGGCACGTAGCTGGAGATCGGAACGTCGAGCTCTGGCATGGCAATGCTGTTGTCGGAGTCCCAGCCGAAGGAGACGGACGCACCGGGCTGGAGCTCCGCCCCATTGCCCTCAGGAGTGACGATCTCCACCTGCTGCCCGTTGACGGTCGCGTAGGTGAGGGCGTCAGTGACGGGCCCCTCGTTGAACACTCGCACGAGCAGCGCTGCGGCGCCTGTCTCGTCCACGACCAGCGTCGTGTTCTCGATCCGAATGTCGCCCTGTCGGACCTGCACGCCATTGCCGGAGTTCATCGTCGACTGGACGTTGGTGGTGGCCTCGAGGCCGCTGAAGCATCCGCTGAGGGACACGGCGGCGAAGGGGAGCAGGAGGACGGCGGCGAAATGGGTGCGCTTCACGGCGGAAAGACTAGCGAAGCCTCGCAATCCGATGCCCGGCGGCGGTTCACCGAGGCTGAGCAGCCGTCAGGGCAGTCATCGAGGCCGCCGTTGCATGGCCGTCAGGGCAAATGGTGCCGTCGGGAGGGGAAATTCCGCGTGGTAACCTTGAGGTCCTTGGAAAGGGGTTCCACTCAATGGCTTTTAACGTCGGCGACACGGTTGTCTACCCGCACCACGGAGCAGCCCTCATCGAATCGGTTGAGATTCGGACCATCAAGGGAGAGGACCGCGAGTACCTCGTCCTCCGGGTGGCCCAAGGCGATCTGACGGTCCGAGTTCCCGCCGACAATGTCGATCTCGTGGGCGTCCGCGACGTCGTGAACGCCGAGGGACTCGACAAGGTCTTCAACGTTCTCCGCCAGCCGTACGCCGAGGAGCCCACGAACTGGTCTCGTCGCTACAAGGCGAACCTCGAGAAGCTCGCCTCGGGCGATGTCATCAAGGTGGCGGAGGTCGTCCGTGATCTCTGGCGTCGTGAGCGCGAGCGTGGCCTGTCGGCCGGCGAGAAGCGCATGCTGGCCAAGGCACGCCAGATTCTCGTGAGCGAGCTTGCGCTCGCCGAGAAGACGAACGAGGACAAGGCAGAAGCCATCCTCGACGAAGTCCTGGCCTCCTAGCTCAGGCGACTGTGGCGTCCTCGGACGCGACAGGGGATCTGTCGCAGCGATCTGGTCGCACGGCGGTTCTGGTTCCCGCAGCTGGCCGCGGTGAGCGCCTCGGCCCCGGTGCCCCCAAGGCCCTGCGCACCCTCGGCGGTGTGCCCATGCTCGTGCACGCCGTGCGGGCACTGGCCGCCAGCCGCGTGGTGGATCTCGTCGTGGTCGCAGCCCCGGAGGACTCCCTGGACTCGGTCGCCGCCATGCTCGACGAGCAGGGACTCGGCGCAGATGTCTCGGTCGTCGCCGGTGGGGATACCCGGCAGGATTCGGTGGCTCGAGCCCTCCTCACGCTGCCGTCCGACGTCGACATCGTGCTCGTGCATGATGCCGCTCGGCCGTTGGTCCCCGAGCAGGTGGTCACGTCGGTTGTCGCGGCCGTCGCGGCCGGTCATCCCGCCGTCATTCCGGTGCTCCCCGTCGTGGACACCATCAAGGAGGTCGACGCGTCAGCCATGGTGGTTCGCACCGTCGATCGAGAGGTGCTGCGCGCCGTGCAGACTCCGCAGGGCTTCCAGCGAGCCGTGCTGCAGCAGGCACATGCCGAATCCGACCTCGGGACGACCGACGATGCTGGCCTCGTCGAAGCGCTCGGTGTCCCGGTGTTCTGTGTCGCCGGGCACGAGGAGGCCTTCAAGGTCACGCGACCCATCGATGTGGTCATGGCCGAGGCGATCCTCGCCCGAAGGAGGGCCTCCGGTGCCGTCTGACATTCCCTTGGTCGGCATCGGGACCGACGTGCATGCGTTCGGTGAGGGTCGCCCGCTGTGGCTGGCCGGCCTGCATTGGCCTGGCGAGATGGGCCTGGCCGGGCATTCGGATGCCGATGTGGCTACGCATGCCCTGTGCGATGCGCTGCTGTCCGCCGCGGGCCTGGGGGACCTCGGCTCGGTGTTCGGCACCGATGATCCGCAGTGGGCGCAGGCATCCGGCGTCTCCATGCTCACGCACACAGCGGCCCTGGTGCGCGAGAGCGGCCACCTGATCGGCAATGCGAGCGTTCAGGTGATCGGCAACCGTCCCCGGGTCGGTTCTCGTCGCGAGGAGGCGCAGGACGTGCTGTCCGCGGCCCTTGGGGCACCCGTCCGCGTGTCCGGCACCACGAGCGACGGCCTCGGTCTGACTGGCCGAGGAGAGGGAATCGCGGCGATCGCGGTAGCCTCACTGATGTCGGCACACCCAACTCTCTAGGGGGATTCATGCGTATCCGTCCCGCCCTCACCGCCGCCATCGGCGCCTCACTCGTTGCCGCACTCGTCGGCATGGTGGCTGCGCCCGCGGCTCAGGCGTACGACCGAGACCTCTACACCTACGCGGCCGGGCACATGATCACCCAGTCCGATATCCCCAAGGCCCTGGGGGTGTTCGACTCACGGCTGAACTTCAGCGCTGCTCCTGGCTACAAGAACTTCCTGTGCTACGTCCCCTCCGAGGACCCGCAGGACAATGGCGCGAGCATCTCGACGGGCAAGTCGCAGTACCAGTTCATGGCCGACTACAACAGCAAGAAGGCCTCAGGGCCGTCCGTCCAGGTCCAGGTGCTGAAGTACGCATCGGATGCGGCGGCCATCAAGGCGTTCAACGCGATGAAGACCCAGGCGAAGAAGTGCAACGGATCCGGTTCGACCACCTCCACTGATGATGACGGCACCTCCTACTCCAATTCGTGGCTGGTCAAGACGTCGGTAGTGCCCGCTGTGTCCGTTGTCGGTGTCGAGTCCCTTGGCATCACACAGAACAACCTCGGCACTGACAGCACCTCCGATGACCCGTTCCTGAATGACAACTACGCGGTCTACAGCCTCGTCAACGATGCGATCATCGAGACGACCTACTTCGTCAACGGCCCGAAGAACATGACCTCGGCCCAGCGCAAGGCGGTCAACCAGGTGGCCTTCAATGCAATTTCCGAGTGGATGGACTGACCATGGCTGAGATTCCCGAGATCGCCCAGGAGTGGCTCGACGGCACGGACTTCGCCACCATCGCGACGCTGCTGCCGAACGGCTTCCCCCAGCAGTCCGTCGTATGGATCGAGCGTGACGGCAACGACCTGCTCGTCTCCACCGTCAAGGGCCGGCGCAAGCACCTGAACATGGAGCGCGACCCGCGGGTGTCCGTCCTCGTCTACCCGTCGGCGAATCCCTACTCATATGTGGAGATCCGCGGCACCGTGGAGATGACGGAGGAGGGCGGTCGAGAGCTGATCGACCGACTCTGCCTGAGGTATACCGGAGCCGACCGCTACACGATGGACGACGGCACGGACAACATCCGCGTCGTCGTGCGAATCCGTCCGGAGAAGGTCGTCCTACTCTCCCGCTGATCACGCAGGTACCGGGTCGCCACGACGGCCTCGGTACTGTTCGCCCTGTGGCCCTTCGCTTCTATGACACCGCCTCGCGCTCCGTGCGTGACTTCGTCCCCCTTCAGGAGGGCAAGGCCGGCATCTACCTGTGCGGGGCGACGGTGCAGGCGCCTCCTCACATCGGGCACATCCGCAGCGGCGTCGCCTTCGACGTGATCCGTCGGTGGCTGACGGCCAAGGGATACGACGTCACCTTCGTGCGCAACGTCACCGATATCGACGACAAGATCCTCGCGCGCGGTACCGACGAGGGCGTCCCCTACTGGGACGTCGCCATGCGCAACGAGCGAGCCTTCACCCGCGCCTACGACGTCCTCGGCTGCCTGCCGCCCACCTATGAACCTCGAGCCACCGGTCACGTGCCGGAGATGATCGCGCTGATGCAGCGGCTCATCGACACCGGCCATGGATATGCCGCCGCCGGAGACGTCTACTTCGATGTGCGCTCCTACCCTGCGTACGGGGATCTCAGCGGGCAGCGCCCGGACGACATGAAGGACGCGACTGACGCTGATCCGCGCGGCAAGCGCGATGCGCGTGATTTCGCCATGTGGAAGTCAGCGAAGGCCGGCGAGCCGGCCTGGGACACCCCGTGGGGCTTCGGGCGACCAGGCTGGCACATCGAGTGCTCGGCGATGGCCGCGAAGTATCTCGGTGACTCCTTCGACATCCACGGCGGTGGCCTGGACCTCGTCTTCCCGCACCACGAGAACGAGATCGCGCAGTCCAAGGCGGCAGGTCAGGATTTCGCGCAGTACTGGCTGCACAACGCGTGGGTCACCACCGCGGGCGAGAAGATGAGCAAGTCGCTGGGCAACTCCCTGCTCGTGGATCAGGTGGTGCAGCGTGTTCGCCCGGTGGAACTGCGCTACTACCTGGCCGGGGCTCACTATCGCTCGATGCTCGAGTACTCCGACGAGCATGTGGCCGAGGCGGGCCAGGGCTACCGAAGGATCGAGGGATTCCTGGAGCGCGCGCAGTCGGCGCTGGGCCTGCAGGGAACTCCCGACGTGGATCCCACGGCCAGGCCGTCCGCCTTCGACGAGGCGATGGACGATGACATCGCGGTACCGCAGGCGCTCGCTGTGCTGCATGAGACCGTGCGCGAGGGCAACGCCGCCCTGGCCGATGACGACCTCGAGCAGGTCCAGTCAGCCTTCGCCGCTGTGCTGGCCATGGTCGACGTGCTCGGCATCAACCCGTGGTCAGAGCCCTGGGCGGGAGCCGGCTCTGATGGCCGCGAGGCCGAGGTCATTGACGCTCTGGTGCAGGTCGTACTGCAGCAGCGGCAGGATGCACGTGCACGCAAGGACTTCGCGGCGGCAGACGCCATTCGCGACGGTCTCGATGCCATCGGCATCAAGGTCGAGGACACCGGGGCCGGCGTGCGCTGGTCCCTGAACTGACCGGAGAGAACTAATGGCAGGCAATTCCCAGCGCCGCGGCGCCATGCGCAAGACCGGCACCAAGAAGGGCGCCACTGTCGGCTCGGGTGGTCAAAGACGCGCGAAGCTCGAGGGTCGCGGACCCACGCCCAAGGCGAAGGAGCGCCCGCACCATCCGGCCGCCCGCAAGGAGCGCGCCGCGCAGAAGCGCGCGACCAGCGGCACCGCCAAGGCGTCCTCACGCGGCGGCTCCTCCTCGCGAGGGTCCAAGCGCTCGCAGGGCAGCCTGCTCATGGGCCGCAACCCGATCGTCGAGGCGCTCCGCGCAAACGTGCCGGCAACCGGCCTCTACGTCCAGGCCAAGGCTGACGCGGACGATCGTTGGCGTGAGGCGATGCGCTTCGCAGTCTCGCGCAGCATTCCGATCATGGAGGTGGCGCGCACGGAGCTCGACCGCATGACCGACGGCGGCGTGCACCAGGGGCTGGTGCTCACGGTGCCGGAGTACGAGTACGCCGATCTCTCCGCCGTTGAGACGGGGTCGCTGGTCGTCGTGCTCGACGGAGTCACCGATCCGCGCAACCTCGGCGCGATCGCCCGCTCGGCCGCGGCCTTCGGTGCTGACGGCATCGTGATCCCGACCCGTCGCTCGGTGGGAGTCACGGCCTCGGCGTGGAAGGCCTCAGCGGGCGCGCTCTCCCGTGTGCCCGTCGCGCAGGTCACCAACACCACGCGCGCCCTGCAGTCCCTTCAGAAGTCCGGGTTCACGGTGCTCGGTCTGACGGCCGATGCCGACGTCGCTCTGGGCGACCTGGCGGCCACCACCCTGACCGACCCGGTGGTCGTCGTGATCGGCGCCGAGGGGGCCGGCCTGTCCCGTCTCGTCGGCGAGACATGCGACTGGCGCGTCAGCATCCCGATGGCAGGGGGCAACGAGTCCCTCAACGCCTCCGTGGCTGCGGGGATCGTGCTTCAGGCGGTGTTCTCCGCCCGCTCCTGATCGGCACTCGGCGAGCGCCGGGCGGTGAGAGCGTTGCCCACGAGGGGGAAGACCAGAACGGAGAGTGCCCCTGCGCCGACGACGGAGGCCGCTCCACTGGTCGTCATGATGCCGTTCTGCACCTGGATGGTGGTGACGGCGACGATGATCGGCAGGGCAGTGGCGGCGTAGAGGGCGAAGCGCGTGCGTTCGCGCACGTCGGGGATGGCCTTGCGATAGATGAACCACTGGGGCACGCCGCGCACGATCAGGAGCAGCACGAAGAACACGAGCATCGGCACGGGGTCCGCGATGATCGAGTTCACGTCCATGTTGGCACCGGACACCACGAAGAACAGGGGGATCAGGAAGCCGAAGCCGATCGCCTCGATGCGCACCTGCAGCCGTGATTCCTCCGCCGGTGGTGAGAACCGCCGCACTATCACTCCGGCGATGAAGGCGCCCAGAACGACGTCGAGCCCGAAGGATCCGGCCAATCCGAGGAGGAGCACCAGGAGCAGGATCGTCACTCGGAGTGCCGTCTGCGAACTTGTGGCGTGGCCGCGTTCGAGGACCTCGCGAATGCGATCACCTGCCAGGCGACTTGGCAGGACGGCCAGGATCATCGCGACGACGGCGAAGACGACGAGGCTGAGCATGGCGGCGAAGGAGGACTTCGTTCCGAGGAGGACGGAGATGGCGATGATCGGCCCGAACTCGCCCCAGGCACCCGCGCCCATGAAGAAGGTGCCGAACCTGGAGTTGAGCTCGCCTCGATCTCGCACCATCGGCAGGAGCGTTCCGAGCGCGGTGGATGTCATGGCGATGGCGAGACCGACGACCCCATGCCCCTCCTCGGTCTTCACGATGACGAAGGCAGCGATGAGCGCGATGGCGAGGGACACGAACCAGCCGATAGCGGCGAGCCTTCCGCTCTGGCCGCGAATGGCGCGCTGCTCCAGCTCGAGCCCGGCGAGGAAGAAGAGCATTCCGAGGCCGAGCTCGGACAGCAGGTCGATCGACGAGTCGACGCTGATCCAGCCTGCCACCTGAGGTCCGAGCACGATGCCGAATCCCAGCAGCAGCACCACCTCAGCGACCTTCAGGCGCAGGATGCCGACGATGAGGGGAACGACGGCCGCAATCGCCATGATCACGAGCAGCGAGCGGATGTCAGATTCCACGGTGTTCCCTGTCTCAGGTTTCGGAGTGCGGCGGCAGGACGATCCGCAGACTAGCGGTGTCGTCGCTCGGGCTGCCATCGCGTGAGCCCAGCACGGCCTTCTCCTCCGGCTTCGCGCGCAAGATGGTGGCCACGTAGTCGCGGACGGCCTCGTCGAAGGGGACGCTGGCGCCGGCGCGCTCGGACATGAACCAGCGATGCTCGAGGACCTCGTGGAAGATCTCGGCGGGCTCGAGCTTGCCGCGCAGCTCCGGGCTGACCTCGCGCATCACTCGCTCGAACCGCTCGGTGACCCATCGATGAGCGGCGATCTCCTCGTCCTCGGACCGAAGGCCGATCTCGAGCCGGAAGGTGTCGAGGTCGTTGAGCAGTCGGCGTGCCTGGTTCTCCTCGACGTCAAGGCCCGTCAGTCGGATGAGACGACGGGAGTGGTGCCCGGCATCGACGACCTTCGGCGCGACGACGATGTGCTCCCCGTCGGGCTCGGTGCTCACCTGCAGCTCAGCCACGTCGAATCCCAGGTCGTTCAGGCGCCGGACGCGGGACTCGACGGCGTACTGGTCCTGGCGCGAGGTGATGACGGGTGCGGTGATCTCCTGCCAGAGGGCGTCGTAGCGCGTGCGCAGGCTCACGCCGGTGACGATCGGATCGATGCCCTCGTGGAGGCGCCCGCCGGCCTGCAGGTCCATGAGCTCCCCGGCCACGTTCGTGGCTGCCGTCTCGAGGTCGTAGGTGCGCTGACCATCGGTGAGAGTGCGATGCAGCTCGCCCGTCTCCGCGTCGACGAGATACGCGGCGAACGCGCCGGCATCGCGTCGGAACAGAGTGTTGGAGAGGGAGCAGTCGTTCCAGGAGAATCCAGCCAGGTGGACCTGCACGAGCAGCAGAGCCAGGGCATCGAGCAGTCGGCTGGCCGTATCGAGCCGCAGGCTGGACGAGAACAGCGCACGGTAGGGCAGGGAGAACTCCAAGTGCCGCGTGATGAGTGCGCCCGGCAGCGGCTCTCCGGACGGGTCGATGCGATCGAGGACGACGCCGATCGGCTCGACGCAGGGCAGATCGCGTCGCACGAGGTCGAAGAGGAGCTCGTACTCGCGCGTGGCGAAGTGCTCCTCCACCTCCTTGATGGCATAGACGACCCCGTCGATGCGGACGAACCTGACGATGTGCCGAGAGATGCCTCGGGGAAGGGCGACGACGAGATCCTCGGGCCAGTCCTCCAGCGGCACGTCCCACGGCAGGTGCGTGAGTCGCTGCTCCTCGTAGGTCCCCGTCATGCGCACTGGTCAAGACTGGCATGGATTCGACGTGGGAGGGAGCCGTAGGCTGGTGGCGTGAGCGAGAACCCACGGGCCCGGCTGTCCGACATCGCCGAGCAGGCCGGGGTGAGCGAGGCGCCGGTGTCTCGGGTGCTCAACGATCGGCCCGGAGTCTCGCTGACCACTCGCCAAGCGGTGCTCACGGCGCTGGACGTACTCGGGTATGAACGCCCGATCCGCCTTCGCGGTCAATCAGGTCTCGTCGGGCTGATCGTTCCGGAGCTGGAGAACCCGATCTTCCCAGCGTTCGCGCAGGTCATGGAGACGCTGCTGGCGCAACACGGCTACACGCCGGTGCTGTGCACGCAGACTCCCGGGGGAGTCTCGGAGGACGAGTACGTCGAACTGCTTCTGGACCGTGGAGTCTCCGGCATCATCTTCGTCTCGGGAATGCATGCCGATGCGACCGCCGATCACGCGCCCTATCGAGCCCTCGTGGATCGCGGACTGCCCGTGGTGTTCGTCAATGGGTATGCCGAAGGCATCGATGCCCCCTTCGTCTCGGATGACGACTCCACGGCCATGGATCTCGCCGTCACCCACCTGACGTCGATGGGTCATCGACGCATCGGCCTCGCGGTTGGCCCCGCACGCTTCGTTCCCGTCGTGCGCAAGCGGGCGGCTTTCATCTCCGCGATGGCGCAACAGATCGGAATGGGCGAGGAGGAGGCCTCAGAGCTCGTCTCCCATTCACTCTTCACCGTCGAGGGCGGGCAGGCGGCGGCCCACCACCTCCTGGGGCTTGGCGTGACGGCCATCGTCTGCGGCTCTGACCTGATGGCTCTCGGCGCGATCCGCACGGCTCGCCAGCGCGGCCTGCGAGTGCCCGAGGACGTGTCGGTCGTCGGCTACGACGACTCGCGACTCATCGCCTTCACCGATCCACCGCTCACGACGGTCCGGCAGGCGGTCACGCCGATGGCCACTGCAGCGGTGCAGGCGTTGATGGACGGCATCAACGGCACTCCCGCACCCCGGGATGAGTTCGTGTTCCGACCCGAGCTCATCGTTCGATCATCGACCGGACGGGTGCGAGACACCTCCTGAGCCGGGGTGCCTTTGCGGCGGCCGGTCCTTGGTGGTGGCCTTCAGGGGTCGTGTGACGGGGCGGGTAGTGTCCCCCGCATGCGTGCTGACACCCCGGCGAATGGCCGAACGACTGCCCCGGGGGAGAGCGCTCGGTGGATGGCGCAGGTCGCCATCTTCGCCGGCGTGATCGCGGCACTCGGTCTCGTGCCAGCGCTTCAGCTGCCGGCCATGCCGGTGCCCGTCACACTGCAGAGCCTCGGTGTCATGCTCGCCGGCTCGATCCTCGGAGCCCGCAAGGGCGCGGCCTCCGTCGTCCTCTTCCTCGCGCTGGTCGCGATCGGGCTGCCCCTGCTGGCTGGCGGCCGAGGCGGACTCGGTGTCTTCGCCACGCCGAGCGTGGGGTTCCTCATCGGCTGGCCGATTGCCGCCTTCGTCATTGGTTGGCTCACGGAACGCCGTGGCCTCCCGTACAGCATCGGCTGGGGAGTGGCCTTCAACGTCATCGGCGGGATCGTCGTGATGTACGTCTTCGGCCTTGGCGGAATGATGCTGGTGGGGGGCTTGTCTCTCGGTGCTGCCACCGTCGCGCTCCTGCCGTTCATCCCCGGCGACCTCGTCAAGGCTGTGCTTGCCGCCTTGATCGCCAAGCCCGTGCACGCGTCCTATCCGGGGCTCCTTCGGCAACGGATGCGAAAGCAGGCCGACGCGGATGTCCCGGTCGTCTGAGCCTGTCGACCTGCTGGACTGGGACGACCCGGTCCGGGGGTTCATCACGGCCGAGCACGAGGGTCGTTCGCTGGCGTTGCGGACGTCTGGCACGACGCAGCAGCCTCGACGCGTGATTCGGTCCGCGGGCTCCTGGTCGAGTTCGTTTGCCGCAGTGAGTGCGTTGGCCGCTATCGATCAGGCTTCCCGCGTCTGGGTGCCGGGGCCTATGGCGTCGACCATGAACCTCTTTGCACGCGTGCACGCGCACGCGGCTGGGGCCGAGGTCGTGGAAGATCCATCTGATGCGACGCATGCCCACCTCACGCCGCTGGCCTTGACTCGCGCCCGGCGTTCAGGAGTGCTCCGGCGCGGTGCCACGGTGATCGTCGCTGGAGATGCGCTTGCGGCCGGTGAGGTGGAACGGGCGACGGCAGACGGACTCTGCGTCCATGCGTACTACGGGGCGGCGGAGCTCTCGTTCGTCGGCTGGGCGTCGGATGGCCTGACTTACGGGGCATTTCCCGGAGTCGAGATCCGCATCGAGGATGAGGAGATCTGGGCGCGCTCGCCCTACCTGTGCACCGGCTACGCGGCCGGTGCTGAGACTGGATCGCTGCGGTGGAGCACTGACGGATTCGCCACCGTGGGCGATCGAGGCGAATTCCACCATGGCGAACTGCGTGTCCGGGGACGCGGCGACGATGCGGTGACGACGGCTGGCGTCACCGTTCTCGTCGCAGACGTGGAGTCGGTTCTGCGCTCCTGTGCTGCGGGACCCCTGCGCGTGGTGGGCCTGCCGGATGCTCGTCTCGGGTCGGTGGTGGTGGTGGCGCTCACCGATCCGGCGGATCTGGCGGTGCTGCCAGACGTGGCTCGTCACCGGTTGAGCCCCGCCCAGCGCCCCCATCGCTGGTACGTCCTGGACAGTCTGCCCACGACTGCGTCGGGAAAGCCGGACTCCGAACTGCTGCGCGAGGTGCTGGCGGTGACGCC
>JAIOXK010000071.1 GCA_021741645.1 Candidatus Nanopelagicales bacterium | reverse complement strand
GACAGCCGTCTGGGCAAGGGGGGCAGTTCGACGTGGATCAACGGGCAGCCTGTTGAACGCGACCTCCATGACGCCCTGAACCGTCCCCTGCGGGTGGAGAACGATGCCGATTGCTTCGCGTCATCAGAGGCCATCGATGGGGCCGGAGTGGGCCACCGCGTGGTGTTCGGAGTCATCATCGCCAGCGGCACCGGCGCTGGCATTGCCATCGATGGCCGACCACACCATGGCCCCAATAACAGTGCGGGCGACTGGGGACATAACCCACTTCCGCTCGCACGCCCCGAGGAACTGCCCGGTGAGCCGTGCTACTGCGGCAAGAGCGGATGCATCGAGACGTGGCTGTCGGGCTATTCCTTCGCCCGCGAGTACTTGCGCCTGACCGGAGACGACCTGCTGCCAGCCGACATCATGGCGCGGCGACGCGACGGCGACCCTTCTGCCGACGCGGTCTACCGACAGTGGATCGACCGCGCTGGACGAGGGCTGTCCGTGGTCGTGAACACTCTTGATCCAGATGTCTTCGTGATGGGCGGGGGGATGAGCAACATCGACGAGCTCTACGACGATCTGCCTCCGGCCATCTCTGCGCACACGTTCTCGCCGGTCTTCAACACCCCGATCGTGCGCTCCGTGCACGGCGACTCCAGTGGCGTCCGAGGGGCCGCCTGGCTATGGAAGGACGACGAATGAGCAACCTGCCCGAGGAGCACCCTTGGCGATCGAGATTCGATGCGGCCATCATCACCGCCCGAGAGGCAGGCGCTGTCGCACTCGGGCACTATCGCAACCTCAGCGCGCTCACCGTCGAGAGCAAGGGGGTGCAGGATCCGGTCAGCGAGGCGGACCGACAGACGGAGGACGTGATCAAGTCGCGCTTGGCCGCCCTTTTCCCCGAGGATGCGTTCGTCGGCGAAGAGACCGGCGCCGAAGGTGTCGACCCATCTCGAGGCACGTGGGTCGTCGACCCGATCGACGGCACGCAGCCCTTCCTCCTCGGGCTCCCCACGTGGTGCGTCTCGATCGCCTACGTGGCCCACGACGAAATTCAGGTGGGCGTGATCTACAACCCGGTGACGGATGAGCTGTACGCAGCACTCCGCGGACACGGAGCCACTCTCGACGGAAAACCGATGGGAGTGCAGCAGGTGGAGGGACTTGATCAGGGCCTCACCGGAATGGGCTGCTCGTCACGCACAACGCCCGAGGAAATCGGCCATATCGCGCAGTCGTTGCGCGCCGCGGGCGGCATGTACCACCGCTGCGGATCGGGTGCACTCACGCTGGCGTACGTGGCGACCGGACAGCTGATCGGGTACGTCGAGATGCACATCAATGCGTGGGACTGCCTTGCCGCGATCCTGCTGGTCGAGGAATCCGGTGGCCGCGTGAGCCCCTTCCTCCGGGAGAATGGGGTCACGGGAGGTGGCCCGATCATCGCCGGAGCCCCGGGGGTCTTCACTCAGCTCGCCTCGCTTCTTCCCTGACGAGCGCAGCCGGGCAACGGGCCTACCTAGGACGACGCCTTGCGCAGGATCGCCAGGAACATGCCGTCGGTGCCGTGGCGATGCGGCCACAACTGCACCGTGGGGCCGTCTCCGAGGTCGTCCACCTCCGGCAGCAACGCCCTCGCATCTTCAAGTTCGATGTCGGACCGTTCTCGCACCACATCAGCGACGACGAAGTCCGTCTCGGCAAGGTGCGGGGAGCACGTCACGTAGGCGATGACACCGCCGGGCCTCACCGCATCCACAGCCGCGCGCAGGAGGTCACGTTGCAGACCTCCCAGTTGTGCAAGATCCCCCGGGGTGCGACGCCAACGGGATTCAGGCCGTCGTCGCAGCGCACCGAGACCCGTGCAGGGTGCATCCACCAGAACGCGGTCGAACGTCTGATCTCCCCAGGGGCTCCGGCGGGCATCGCCCGTCAGCACCTCTGCAGCCGAATCCGCACCTAGCGATGAGTCGACGAGGTCGGCTCGATGCGCATGCTGCTCGACGGCAACAAGGTATCCCCCCGCGGCCTGCGCCAATCCGGCCAGTACCGCGGCCTTGCCCCCGGGCCCTGCACACATGTCCAGCCATCGGCCTTGGTCTCCTGGCACTTCCGCCCGCGAGAGGGCCAGGGCCACCAGCTGACTGCCTTCGTCCTGAACTCCGGCTCGTCCATCACGAACGCAGGCGAGCGATTCCGGAGTTCCGTCGGTGAGCGTTGCACCCAAGGGCGACCACCGCGCCGCAGAAACCTCCGGGAGTGCGAGCAGTTCGGTGACCTCCATGCGCCCGGGTCGCGCCACCAATGAAGGCCGTACGGCGAGATTGTCGGCCTCAAGAAGCTGCGGCAGCTCGGCAGCCCGCTCACCAAGTGCAGACCCCAGAGCGCGGACAATCCACGCGGGATGCGACCAGCGAGTCGCCAGCCAGTCGACATCACTGGCATCTCGGTCGCCACGAACGACATCAGCCCAGGCATCGCTGTCGCGGGACGCCACATTGCGCAGGACAGCATTGATGAATCCTGCCCGTGCAGCCGCTCCCGGCTTCGCTCCGTAGTCCCGAGCGAGTGCACACGAGGAGTCGACGGCCGCATGATCGGGCACCCGCATGGAAAGCAGCTGATGCGCACCGAGTCGGAGGATGTCGAGCATCCCGGGATCCACCTTGTCGAGCGGACGGTTCAGGCACTCCGCTAGCACCGCGTCGTACCACCCCTGCATCCGCAGGGTCCCGTACGCCAATTCCGTGGCGAAGGCAGCATCACGCCCCGTGAGCCCGTGCCCGTGGAGAATTCGTGGGAGTTCCAGATTGGCGTATGCATCGTCCTCGCGCACTGCCCGGAGCAACTCCTGCGCTGCGCGACGTGGCTTGTCGGTCACGCAGACCCCGCCTCGACATCGAAGGACACGTGGCTGTCCAGACGTGCTCCACGAACCCAGTCGGCAGCGAGCATCACCTTCTTGCCGGCGGGACGAACGAGACCAAGGCGCACGGGATCCGTGAGCGTGCCAACGAGCACCTCGCGCTTGCCCGCACGAATCTCCCCCGGGCTCAGGCGGAACTCCTGCGCGTTCGGCTCCAGCTCGTCGTCGACAATGCCGACAGGTCCCAGTCCAACCCGCTCACCTCCCAGCGAGGTCCAAGCCCCCGGTGCGGGAGTGCAGGCGCGGATGTGGCGGTCCACGGCGAAGGCAGGCACATCCCAGCGCACGCGTGCGTCGTCGACGGTGAGCTTGGGCGCCACCGAGGGCTCGCCCACCTGAGGCAGCGGTGCGGCGGCTCCTGTCTCGATGATGTCGAGAGTGTCGACGAGGAGGTCAGCACCCAGTTCGGCCATTCGCGCCAAGAGTGCACCGCTCGTGTCCGTGGGTGAGATCTCCTCGATGACGGACCCATAGATCGGCCCTGTGTCGAGTCCCTCCTCCAGGAGAAAGGTCGATGCTCCCGTGACGTCATCACCGCGCCAGATCGCATGCTGGACGGGCGCAGCACCGCGCCATCGCGGAAGCAGCGAGAAGTGCAGGTTGACCCAGCCATGCGCAGGGATGCTCAGGGCCTCGGCTGGAACGAGGCCTCCGTAGGCGACGATGGGAGCAACATCCGGTGCAAGTTCGCGGAGGCGATCGAGGACGTCGGACTCACGAAGTGACGCGGGCTTGATGACCTCGATTCCCGCGGACTCAGCCAACTGCGCGACGGGCGAGGACTGCATCGCTCTCCCCCTGCCCACACGCGCGTCGGGACGGGTGATGACCGCGGCCACGTCGTGGCGAGAGTCGAGGAGGCGCCGGAGGGAGACCGCGGCCACCTCAGGCGTGCCGGCAAAGACGCAGCGCACCTGCTACATCCAGCGCGAGGAGATCGTGTGCGGGCTGATCTTGACCGCCGGGGCTGGCTCGCCGAACCACTCCGCCTCACGAATCTGACGCATGGCCTCCTTGCGCACCTCGGGATCGAGGCGATCGATGAACAGGATGCCGTCAAGATGATCCGTCTCGTGCTGGATGGCTCGAGACAGCAGCTCGGTGCCCTCGATCACCACCGGCTCGCCATGCATGTTCATCCCCTTGGCCACCACACGGCGGGAGCGAGGTGTCTCGAAGGCGAGGTCCGGCAAGGAGAGGCACCCTTCCTCTCCCTCCATGATCTCGTCGGAAAGGTCGAGATCCGGATTGATCAAGTGCCCCGGCTCCTCATCCACCCAGTAGGTGAAGACGCGCAGCGAGACACCGATCTGCGGCGCGGCAAGGCCAGCACCCGGGGCGTCCATCATCGTCTCGGTGAGGTCCTTGACCAGCTTGCGGAGCTCCTTGTCGAAGGTCTCGACAGGGGCTGCGGGGGTCCGAAGGACAGGGTCACCGAAGAGTCGAATGGGCTGAATGGCCATGCCGTGAGTGTAGACATAGGTCTGCACGCGGCGTTCATCCCGCGATCGTCAGATTGAACGCGGATCCATGTGCACGTGGACGGGGCGCCCTTTGCTCTCCGCCGATCGCGTTGCTGTGATCGCTCTGAGCTCGCGACTCAAACTCGGACCCTCTCGTCGATCGACGACAACGAGACCACGCTGGCGGTCCTGATCGTGACGGGTCGGGTCCGGCAAGGGGCCGAGGAGTCGATGGGGCGTCCTGATCCGCTGGGCCACGGATCGGATGTCCTCCCCCGACCCCACCAGAGCCGCCATGCGCGTGGCCGGTGGAAGCGAGGCCGACTCACGCTCCTGCAGCTCCCGAGCGGCGAGCCACGGGGCGTCCCACCTCACCAGCGCCTGAACTGCGGGCAGCGCGTTGTCTGCGCTGATGACGACAGTTGCGCCGGGAGCAGCCAGCGACGCAGCAGAGAACCAACGCCGAGCAGCCTCCTCCTGTGCGTTCAGGCTGGGTCGGCTCAGGTGAGCGCGTGCATCCAGCAGCAGCACCGCTCGGTAGCCTCCGTCCGCAACCGGCTCCGCGCCGACCGTGGCAACCACCACGGCGGGATCACGTCCGACCGTCAGGAGGCGGTGCTCCCCATGACTAGAGAGCACAGGCACCTCCGGGAAGGCTCGACCGATCTCCTCGACGGTTCGCTCGGCACCTACCGCCATGGCACGCAGTCGCGTGCCTTGGCATTGTGAACACGACCACGATCCATGGATCGCCCCACACCAGGAGCATGCCGGCGTGCCGCTGCGCCCCCGGATCATGAGAGGCCCGCCACAGGAGCAACGGGCCGGGGTCCGGCAGTCCTGGCAGGCCAGGGCCGGCACGTATCCCTTGCGGGCAACCTGGACGAGGACGGGGCCGTCCGCCACCCCAGCCCGGGCTGCCACCCACGCCGTGTGCGGCATGCGGGCCGCGGCTGCGGCTGGATCACGTGCTTCGTCCTGCTCGGTGATCGCACGGACCTTGGGCGCTCGGCTCGACACCGTCTCCTTGCTGGGAACAACCGACTTCGCCCAACCGGTCTCACACCACTGCTGCGTGACGACCGTGCGTGATGCCGATCCCACCACCAGTGAGCAGCCCGACAGATGGGACCGCAGGGCGGCCACGTCTCGGGCGTTCCAGTAAGGCGCCTGAAGATCGACCAGCGAGTCGTCACCGTCGTCCCACACCACGATCAACCGGAGGTCTGGGACCGGGGCGAAGACGCTTCCGCGCGTCCCGACGACAATGCGCACGCCGCCGCGCAGGATTCGCAGGAACTCCCGGTATCGGCGCTCAGGGCCCATGTCGGCCGTCAGCGTGGCCACCGCCCTCGCCGTGACCGCCTCCGGGATCGCGGCCAGGACTCGGTCCACATCGGCCGCATCCGGGACAACGACGATCACGGAGCCGGTCTCCATCGATGTCACGGCTCGAGCGAGGCCTGCGACGTCGTTGCTCCAGTCCGTCGCAGGGGCCAGCGACCACACCGCGCGGATCGGCTCGGCAGATCCGGGCTCGGCCAGCCGTCGAAGCAGTGCCGGACCGGCCCCGTAGCCCGACCATGCGGCGTCACCGACTTCAGCCTCACCGGGTTGTGAATCACCGGATTCCGAATCACCTGGATCCGAACGCCAGGTGCAGGCGGACACATTCACCTTCTCCGCCCGCGCATGTCTGGGAGGAACCGCCGAGCGAACCACGTCGCTGAACGTTCCCGCCCACCGCTCCGCAACAGCCTGCACGAGCTTGAGGGTGTCGTCGGTCAGAACCGGCTCAGGCCCCATGGCTCGTTCAATCGGGCGCAGTTCTCCCGGATGGTCCGTCGTCACGTCCGTGGCGACCGCGTAGGCGGTCATCAGGCGCCCGGCGAACCGCACACGGACCCGGGAGCCCACCTCGACCGACTCCGTCAGATATGCCGGCACCAGATAGTCGAACGGCCGATCCAGATGGGGCACCTGCGAGTCGATCCTGACCTGCACGACTGACGTCGGCTCGGCAGCCTCTCCGGTGCGGGTCATGACGCGATCATGCCCGAGCAGCCCGACGACCGAACGACCGTCCCGTCGACCTCGAGCGGACCAAATCGGCAGAAAATGCCGCTTCCCGGTCCAACTCTGCAGAGTTGAACCGGGAAGCGGTGCAAATCGGGGGATTAGTTTGAGGCAGAGGACTTGAGGGCCTCGGCGCGGTCCGTGGCCTCCCACGTGAACGTGGGTCCGACCGCCGTGCGCTTCGCCGGGTCCTCATTGTCCAACAGGATGTTGCTGCCCTGCGGGCGACCGAAGTGACCGTAGGCGCTGGTCGTGCGGTAGATCGGCCGGAGCAGGTCCAGGTCGCGGATGATCGCCGCCGGGCGCAGGTCGAACACCTCGAGGACGGCCTGCTGGATCCGCTCGTCGGGGACGATGCCGGTGCCGAAGGTCTCGACGAACACGCCGACCGGATGCGCCTTGCCGATCGCGTAGGCCACCTGCACCTCGCAGCGCGTGGCGAGCCCCGCCGCCACCACGTTCTTGGCCACCCAGCGCATCGCGTAGGCGGCTGAGCGGTCGACCTTCGACGGGTCCTTGCCGGAGAAGGCACCGCCGCCGTGGCGAGCCATGCCTCCGTAGGTGTCGACGATGATCTTGCGCCCGGTCAGACCGGCATCGCCCATCGGGCCACCGATCTCGAACCGACCGGTCGGGTTGACCAGCAGGCGGTAGTCGCGTGAGTCCAGATCGATGAGATCGAGCACCGGATCCACGACGTGACGCTTGATGTCCGGGGTGAGCATCGTGTCGAGGTCGACGTCCTTGGCGTGCTGAGAGGACACCACGACGGTGTCGATCTTGACGGGTCGATCGTTCTCGTCGTACGCGATCGTCACCTGGGTCTTGCCATCGGGACGCAGGTACCCGACGGTGCCGTCCTTGCCCACCTCAGTCAGGCGCTCGGAGAGCCGCTGCGCGATGTGGATGGGCAGGGGCATGAGCTCGGGGGTGTCGTCGCATGCGTATCCGAACATGAGTCCCTGATCGCCCGCGCCCTGACGGTCCAGCGGGTCGGCACTGCCCTCGGCACGCTCCTCGAATGCGTCGTCGACGCCTTGGGCGATGTCCGGGGACTGCTTGCCCAGTGAAACGGAGATGCCGCAGGACTCACCGTCGAAGCCCTTGACCGAGGAGTCGTAGCCGATGCCGAGCACGGTCTGACGGACCAGGCCCATGACGTCGGCGTAGCCATTCGTGGTGACCTCGCCGGCCACATGCACCTGACCGGTCGTGAGCATCGTCTCCACGGCCACGCGGCTGGTGGGATCCTGCCGGAGCAGGTCGTCGAGGATGGCGTCGCTGATCTGGTCGGCCATCTTGTCCGGATGACCCTCGGTGACCGACTCGGATGTGAATAGGCGATGTGACACGGGTATTCCCTCTTTCCTGCTGACGTCTTCCGCAGCCCCACTGGTGGATCCGCGCTTGCCCATGATCGGGCCTGGTCTGCTCCCGGAGCACCCCACCGCGTCTGGAGGGTTGCCGACCAGCGAGCCGGGACTTGGCGCTGGTACTCGTGACCGGGGACGATGCTACAACAGTCGAGACCGGATTCAGGGCAGGCGGACCCGAGCGGCAACCGCATCCCACACGGCGTCGGCAATCTCGGCCTTGGCCGCCCGCGGAATCTCCTGGTGCTCGCCCTCAGATCCGAGGATGACGACCTCATTGGTGGGCTGCCCGAAGACCGCATCACCTCCGACATCGTTCACGACCAGCAGGTCGCAGCCCTTGCGCGCGAGCTTGGCCCGGCCCAGGTCGAGGAGGTGATCGCGATCCGTCGCGGTCTCGGCCGCGAATCCGACGATCAGCGGGGCCGCTGCCGAGCTGCCCCTGCGCCGCACGAGGTCGGCCAGCACGTCGGTCGTCTGCTCCAGGTGCAGGTCCACGCCGTCGTCGCCGTCCTTCTTGACCTTGGCAGGCTCGGCCACGGGCCGGAAGTCCGCCACGGCGGCCGCCATGACCAGGACATCGCTGGACTGCGCCCGCTCGACCATGGCCTCGTGCAACTGAGCCGCGGACTCGACCTCCACCACGGTCACGCCCGCGGGAGGATCGACCTCCATCGCCCCAGCTACGAGGGTCACCTCGGCGCCACGGGAGACGGCCGTTCGCGCGAGCTCCACGCCCTGCATGCCGCTGCTGCGATTCCCCACGAAACGCACCGGGTCCCAGGCCTCGCGGGTTCCTCCGGCACTCACCGTGATGCGCAATCCGGCGAGATCCTCGCGGGTCGGTCGACGTAGGAGATCCAGCGCCGCCGCCACGATCGCCGATGGCCCAGGAAGGCGCCCGGCGCCGGAGTCAGCGCCGGTGAGTCGCCCGACAGCCGGGTCGAGCACCCGCACGCCACGGTCGCGGAGCAGCGCGACATTGCGCTGGGTTGCCGGATGCTGCCACATCTCCGTATGCATGGCGGGTGCCATCAGCACCGGGCCATGAGCAGTCAGCAGGACATTGGTCAGGAGGTCGTCAGCGAGCCCCTGAGCGGCCCGGGCCAGCAGATCGGCGGTCGCCGGAGCCACGAGCACGAGATCGGCCTGCTGCCCAAGGCGTACGTGCGGAACCTCATGGACTCCGGTCCAGACATCAGTGGCGACCGGCTTGCCTGAGAGCGCCGCCCACGTGGACGCACCGACGAACTTAAGCGCCGAGGAGGTAGGCACCACCGTGACGTCGCAGCCGGCCTCGGTGAGGCCGCGCAGGATCTCGCAGGCCTTGTATGCGGCTATGCCGCCGGCCACGCCGAGAACGACCCGGCCGGGCATGGATCAGGCCTCGGGGTCGTCCGAGTCAGCCACGACGGCGATGCCGTTGTCGACATCGGCGACCGCCTGAACCTCGTCCGGGCTGATCGGGACACTGGTCAGGAGGCCGGCGTCGATCTCCCGGAGCGCGATCGACAGGGGCTTCTCCTGCACATGCGTCTCGACGAGGGGTCCGACGTACTCCAGCAGCCCCTCACCGAGCTGGGAGTAGTAGGCATTGATCTGGCGGGCACGCTTCGAGGCGTAGGAGACGAGCGAGTACTTGGAGTCGGTCTTCTCCAGCAGCTTGTCGATCGAGGGATGGGTGATGCCCTCGGGGTTGGTCGCACTGCTCACGTGACTGCCTCATTCGCTTGCGGGGGTGCCACCGCCGTCGGCGGGGCTCGGATCAGACGCCCATGCTAGCAAGGACCGGGCACACTCATCGACGTCGGCATTCACCAGCACCACGTCGAACTCCCCTTGCGCCGCCAGTTCCTCGGCAGCGGCAGCGAGCCGACGCTGCACGGCCTCGGTCGACTCGGTGCCCCGCCCGGTCAGCCGCCCCTCGAGGATCTCCCACGACGGGGGCGCGAGAAAGACCAGCAGCGCACCCGGCACCCGCTGACGCACCTGCCGGGCCCCCTGCACCTCGATCTCCAGCAGTACCGGGGCGCCGGACTCCCGGTGGTCACGGACCGGTGCGCTGGGCGTGCCATAGCGATGGCCCGCGAACGCGGCCCACTCCAGGAGTCCATCGTTCGACACGAGGCGATCGAACTCCTCATCGGAGACGAAGAAGTACTCCCGACCGTCCTGCTCACCTGCGCGGGGAGCTCGGGTCGTGGCGCTCACGGAGAGCCAGATGCGCGGATCAAGCTCGAGGGCACGGGCCACCACGGTGCTCTTGCCCACTCCGGAGGGACCGGACACGACAACGAGCGGCGCCGTCCCGTGGGTCATGAGCGCGCCTCCAATGACTCGATGAGTGCCGCGCGCTGGCGCTCCCCCAGCCCCTGCAAGCGTCGGCTCTGCGCAATTCCAAGGGTGTCCATCAGGCGCTCGGCGCGGATCGGCCCCAGACCCGGTACTGCCTCAAGGAGCCACAGCACCTTGACCGAGCGCCAGACCGGGTTGTCCGCTGCGCCGGCGATGACCTCGACCGGATGCAGCTGCCTGTCCTTGAGAGCCGCCCTCAGCCGAGCGCGCTCGCGTCGGGTGGCCAGCGCCTTGTCCAGCGCCTCCGCCCGCTGCTCGGACGTGCGCTCGGGCATCGGCGTCATGATCGTCGGGCCAACGTCGATGCAATCGTGCTGGCAGCCGCTCGCGGATCGTCGGCTCCGGTGATCGGCCGACCGATCACCAGCAGGTCGGCGCCGTCGGACAAGGCCTGCTCCGGGGTGGCGACGCGCTGCTGGTCGTCCAGCGATGCTCCCGCGGGTCGAACTCCCGGCGTGATCAAGGTGATGTCCGCCGGCACGTGTGCACGAACAGCCGCGACCTCTTGGGGGGAGCACACAATCGCCCGCGCGCCTGCCTCCACAGCCAGCGAGGCCAAGCGAACGACGGCTGCCTGCGACGGCCCCGCCAGGCCGATCGCCGCGAGATCGTCCTCGCTGAGTGAGGTCAGCACGGTCACCGCAGTGATGCGCGTGTTCGGCAACGCCTGGGCCGCCGCGGCAATCATCGCTGAGCCGCCCGCCGCATGAACGGTGAGATAGGCAGGGGCCAGCACTGACACGGCGTGCGCCGCCCCGCGCACCGTCGCTGGGATGTCGTGCAGCTTCAGGTCCAGGAAGATGTCGATGTCGGGATGACCCGCGGCGGCCGCCGCGAAGCGAGCGGTCTCCACGGCAGCAGCCCCGTCGCGGCTGAAGACCTCCAGGCCCACCTTGAGGGTGGACACCACCGGTGCGACAGCAGCCGCCCACTCGCCCAGCACGCTCAGTGACGGTGCGTCCATCGCCACCGCAATGGGGGCAACCGGCTCACTCGCTGATGAAGTCGAACTCATCGGGGTCCTCCTCCCGCGGCAGGTCGGCGGGACGATGCGCGAAGCCCACGGCATCCGCAAAGCGGCGGAAACCGCGAGCACCGAGTGCTCGCTGCAGTTCGATCTGAATGCGAGACGGTGCCGACGGGTCGTGGAAGACGGCAGTGCCGACCGAGACGGCATTGGCTCCAGCGAGCACGAACTCGAGGGCGTCCTTCCCGCTACGCACACCTCCCATGCCGATGATCGGCAGCTGAGGGAAGGCCTGGCGGATCTGCCAGATGCAGCGGACCGCCACCGGACGGATGGCCGGGCCCGAGAGACCGCCCGTGACTCCTGCCAGGTGCGGACGCATCGTGTCGGTGTCGATCACCATGCCCAGGACCGTGTTGATCACCGACACCCCCGTGGCACCCGCTCGCACCACCGCATCCGTGATCTCGACGATGTCGGTGACATCGGGAGAGAGCTTCGCGAACAGCGGCATGCGCGGATCGCTGTGCCGACGGACCGCATGCACCACATCCGATGCCGAACCCGCACGGCAGGCGAATACCTGTCCGCGATCCTCGACGTTCGGGCAGGAGATGTTGACCTCAATCGCCGCGACGCTCCGCACAGTCCGGAGCCT
>JAIOXK010000070.1 GCA_021741645.1 Candidatus Nanopelagicales bacterium | reverse complement strand
TGCTGCGCAGCGTCCCCGTGCAGGCCCGCGGCATTCGCGAGCAGATGGACATCTTCAAGAACAAGCACACGTGGATCATGACCTACCTCTATGTCATCACCTTCGGCACGTTCTCGGGCCTCGCAGCAGGATTCGCCCTGCTGATCAACAACCTCTACGGGACCAAGGCCTTCGGCGACGCCGGAATCGACCCCGTCAAGTACGCCTTCCTCGGCGCCCTCATCGGCTCGGCGGCGCGCATCATCTCGGGTCCGATCGCCGACCGCGTCGGAGGCGGACGCATGACGGTGGTGGCCACCGTAGGAATCTCACTCGCATCGCTCTACACGTGCTTCCAGCTCTCCCCCACGTCTGCCGACCAGTTCCCGCAGTTCCTGTACGGAATGCTCACGATCTTCTTCTTCGCGGGCGTCGGCAACGCCAGCACCTTCAAGCAGATGCCGATGATCTTCGAGCGGCGCCAGGCCGGTGGCGTGATCGGCTGGACCTCGGCCATCGCGGCGTACGGCCCGTTCATCTTCGGCGTGATGCTGGCCTACATCTCACCACTGCTGTTCTTCAGCCTGGGTGTCGTGTTCGCCCTCATCGCGGGCGGCATCTCCTGGTGGTTCTACGCCCGCCCCGGCGCCGAGAAGCCCTGCTGAGGCCCGCTGGAGGGTGACGAACTCACTCCCCGACTCACCCATGAGGCGACGGCTCATTGACCAGGCGATCCGGGTCGCCTGGACCTTGGCCAGCTCAGACCTCTCGCCCGAGAACAAGGCGTCGACGGTTCCGGTCCACAGGTCCAGCCACCGGCCGAAGTGCTCCGGCGTGAGCGGGGACTTCTCGTGGAGGTCCGCATGCACCTGCAAAGCGTTCCGGCGGTACGTCCCGGCACGCAGGATCACGGTCTCCCAGAAGTCGCAGATGACGGGCAGGTGGGCGTCGAGGTCGAGACGGGCGACATCCACGAACACCGGTCCGAGCAGGTCGTCCGCGAACGCACGGCCGTAGAAGGCGATCACGAGAGTCGAGATGTCGTCCCGACTTACGATGTCCGGATGGCCGACGTCCCTGGGGCCGCTCACGCCGATGCCAGGATGGCGGAGGCCACGACGAGCACGAAGCAGCCGAGTTCGATGACGCCGATCGCGCCGGGGCGCAGGGATCGGCGTGGAACGAGGAACGCGCGTGCCGCGAGCACGGCGAAGGGCACTACGAGCCACAGTCCCTCGGCCCAGCCCCACCACGCTCCCAGAGCCAGTGCAGCGAGCACCGACGCGACAGCGACAGTGCGCGAAAGCCGCGCGAACCTCGGATCGCGACGCTCGCGAATCAGGGACTTCACATGCAGCGTGGATCCGATCAGCACCAGCGCGCAGACGACTACCAGGATCCACACGCGATCGGGCACGGAGTCGAGGCCGGGCGGGCTCCACGAGCGGTCGCCGGTGCTCACCGCCCACGTGACGGCAACCATGCCCGCGCACTCGGCGACAAACACCGCATCATTGGCCAGCGCGCGCTCGTCATTGCGACGCGCGTACATCAGGTTCACCAACCCGAGGCCGGCGTACACCAGCCCGACCCAGACCAGCCACGGTCGCCAGAAGACCAGGATGGCGGAGGTCGAGAGAACGATCGCCGTCCACACGAGGAATGGGGTACGGAATCTCCGCGGGCGCCTCGCGCGAACAAGACCGAATGCCGCGTAGGACATCGGGTAGGCGGCCACCCACGCGATCGCGAGGAGCGCGAGCATCGGGGTCCACGTCGTGACCGTCGCACCGAGGGCAAGCGGCAGAGCCAGGAAGGCCCAGGCACCGTGCTGCGGAGGGATGAAAGCACTCGCCCGGCTTCGATGAGGAGCGCGCTCGATGCGGCTGGCACGGTCCTGGCTACTGGCCGTCACGCCGAGCCGCCAGAGGCCGCGAAGGTGACCAGGCAGCCACTGTCCTCCGCGAAGGGGACGAGACCGACTCGATTACCGTCTCCACCGTGCGCCTCGAACGCGGCCGCGATCATGCCGAGGTGCGCCGAGCACACCACCCGGCTCTGCTGGAGCGCGACATCCAGCAGGGGGCAGCGGCGCAGCAGGACCTCGTCGCCGCGCGATCGCACGAGGGGGTCGAAGCCCATCTGGCCGAGCAGCGCGACCGTGCGCACTCGTGCCGAGCGAGGACTGCGCCGATCCGAGCCCTCGGTCAGCAGCCGGCCCCACGCCCTACCGGCTGCGCGCGCGTCCGCCTCAGGATGGCGGCTCGACCGGGAGAGGTGCTCTGCGAGCACCAGTGCGAGAGCGGCGTAGTCGCGCACACGGGCATCCGGCTCACGGGCCTGGCCACTGGCCGAGTACCGCCAGGCGGGCCGTCCACGACCGCGGCTGTCCCCAGGAGATCGCGTCGCCAGGCCGCATTGGACGAGCGCGTCCAAGTGCTCGCGGACCGTGTTGGCGTGCTGGCCCAGGTGCCGGGCAAGGTCGCTTGCCGTAGTGGGTTCGGCGGACTGCTGAAGGGATTCCAGGACACGCGCGCGAGCCGGGCTCATGGGCACGCGGTCGGTGTCGTGGCGGACGGGGGCGGGCCCGGCTATTTTCACGGAGCCAAGCGTAGTAAATTGGCCGACACCAGGCCACTCGGTTCAGGAGGAGCGCCAGTACGGGGTCGATCCCATGCGACTCAGCCGAAGCCTGAACCGGCTGCGACCTCGACCGAAGGGCATGCCATGACAGCCACATCACTGACCGCACTCGCTCAGGAGCATCTGCGGATCGCCCACGAGTCGACCAGCGGGCGAAGTGCCCACACGATCTTCGGCGGTACCGGGCACATACTGCGTCAGACGCTGATCGCGCTCATCGGCGGGCATGCCCTCGCCGATCACGACAGCCCAGGAGACGCGACGCTTCAGGTCCTGCGGGGGCGGGTGCGGCTCGTGGACGATGCTGACTCGCAGGACGGCGTGGAGGGCGACATCCTCGTGATCCCCGCCACCCGTCACCGGCTCGAGGCGATCGAGGATTCAGTCGTCGTGCTGACCGTTGCGCGGGCTGAGTAGCTGTCATCACCCGCGATCCGGCGCACCTTGAACCTACGGACTACGCGTCCGCACGATCGGGGCAGCAGCGGCGGTTTCAAGCCTCCCGGCCGGCGTCGCGAAGATGCCCGTGCGGAATCCGTCGTTTCGCCTATCTCCCACGGCCAATGACGACCTGCACGATGCCGCAATCTGCGGATTCCACATGGGCTACGGATTGATTATCCGTAGGTTGAAGAAGAAAGGGCCAAAGAAAGGGCCAAAGAAAGGGCCAACTCGGCAATCCGAGAACGCACGTTGTCGCTTTGCAGCCCGAAACCTGTTGCAGCGCAACAACTTTCGAGTGGGCCCCCCGGGGCTCGAACCCGGAACCTACGGATTAAAAGTCCGCAGCTCTAACCATTGAGCTAGAGGCCCGTGGCCTGGACGGAAGATTGGTCGGAAACTGCCCAGGCTCCGTCTCGCCAACTGTATTCATCGGGACCTTGGGCCTTGGCACTCGGGCCGAAAAGCCGATCCTGTGCTTGGGCGCGCATGCGTAGAGTTTCAGAGACATACGTGCAATGCCGCACCATGAAACTGCAGGGGGAACTGAATGAACCGCACGCGAGCGTCAATCGCCGTCATCGCAGCTGCAACAGTCGGCCTGTCACTGGCGCTGCCAGGGGCCGCCCTCGCCGCTGAGAGCACGGCACCCGTGCCGACTCCCGAGGTCGCGTCCCAGACCACCAACGCGATGCTGCAGCCCACAGACATTTCAGGCGCGCTCGGCGCGGCCTCCGGCCTCCAGACGGGATATGTGATCCCGCCAGGTGGCCAGGATCCCTTCCCCCTCTGCTACAAACTCGGTCAGACCCGCGTTCTTCCAGCCCTTGACGGAGCCATCGGCTACTCGAGCACCGCCGGTCAGGTGACGGAGGAGATCTACGTGTATCCCTCGGCGACGGCCGCACAGTCCGCATGGGCAGCTCTCGATCGCCAGATCGCCCGCACGTGCACGTTCGTGCAGGTCGACGGGAAGGATCGCGTGCGCGGGCGTCAGGGTCAGCTCCCTGACGGATCAGGTCGCTGGGTTCAGATGGATCTCAACCTGCGTGACTCACCTGCGTTCTACTCCACCGTCGGCCTGGTCGATGACGGCATCGTCATCACCCGCTTCCAGGGAAAGAAGGGGCTCCAGCAGACGACCGCCACCCAGCGAGCAGCCACCGATGCGCTCTTCGGCGTCCTGACCGAGCGCTATGCCGATCGCACAACCCTCGGGCAGGTCCAGCCGGCGGCTGTGTCTGCGGCACAACGGGCACTCCTGCAGCCGAGCGATATCCCGTCGTCGCTGCCGATCCAGCAGCCGGCCGCAGGAGCGTGGACAAGCCAGTCAGCAAAGGTGCCCGGGCAAGCGCCATTCAACCGCTGCGATTCTCGCAAGGACCTGCTTCCCGATGGGACAGGAACCTTTACCCAGTCGCTCGGATCGTCAGGCGACGTCTTCATCAAGACCGGCTTGGTCTACGAAGAGGCGATGTCCTACGACTCGGCCGATAGTGCGCGAGCAGCGTGGACAACCCTGAATCGCACCATCAAGGACTGCAACAGGTCTGAGGGCACGCTCTACGCCAAGGGGGGCAACTACCGCACCGTGACGGGCACCGTCGATGTTGACGGCATGCCCGGCCTCTACGTCCGCGAGGTAGACACCGAGGACTACGGAGCCGGCAGCCGTTTCGTCACGAAGGCCTACACGGTCTACGTCCTCAAGGGTGATTCGATCGTGGGTGTCCAATACGCAAGCAGCAAGATGGGGATGACCCGGTTCAGCGTCGATGAGGCAGCCGTGCGGGATCTCACCGCAACCGCAGCCCAGAAGTGGTCCGAGCGCGGCTGACCGATCTGGATTCAGGACGGCCGCAGCCCCACGACTCGGTCCGATACCCCGGATGGAGGAACCACCGCTCTCCTGAAGGAGCAGTCATGACTATTCGACGCCATCGCACCCTTGCCGCCGTCTCCATTGCAGCGCTTCTGGTTCTGCCCTTGACGGCGTCCTGCGGCAATACATCCGAGCAGCTGGCCGAGAGCATCGCCGAGCAGGCCGTGGGAGGTGACGTCGAGGTCAGTGACGACTCTGTGTCCATCACCGACAACGAGGGCAACGCCGTCGTCGTGGGCGAGGATGTGGCCCTTCCGGACTCCTGGCCCTCTGACGTTCCCGCCTTCGAGGGCGGCACACTCTCGACCGCGTTCATTGATGCCTCCGGAGCCGCCTACGCGGTCTGGGCCACGGACTCGTCAGCGCAAGACGCCGCTGACGCCTACGGCGCCCTGCTCGAGGGCGCGGGCATGACGATGGAGCAGGAGAGCGTCATGGACAGCCTCGTGGTCCGCGACTACACGGGCAACGGATGGAGCGCGAACGTGTCCGCCGGAAACATCGACGGCAGCACGACGATCTCGATCTCCGCGATCCCTGACGAGTGATTCCTGCCGCCAGCGCCCGTCCGGTCCGCGATAATCCAGTGGTGAATCCCGAAGCCACGCAGACGGACGTCAACGGCTGGCCGGAGCTCAGCGAGGACGAGCTGGACGATGTCGCGCCTGATCAGTGAATGACGGCGTCGATGATCGCGCTCTGATGCCGCGCGGCGCCGCCCAGCACCTGGGCGGCCGGTGAGGCTGCGGCATCCGCCGCGCGGCTGAGTTCGTCCAGCAGTCGACGATTCTCGTTCGCCACAGCCGTGGCGATGGCGGCAGCATCATCGGACGACACCGACATGGCGGTCGCGATGGCGGCCGCTGTGCTCTCGGGCGTTCGCGAATCGAATGTGAGGTGGCTGAGCAGCCATCCGCCGGCCCCCTGGCGAGCGACCGGCGCCATGCGTTGGCCTGACTTGGTGCGACCACGCGCTTCAACCTGCACCGAGCCGAATCCCTGGACGTCGATGCGCATGGGCGCGCTGTGCGCCAACGGGGCGGTGCCGTCGGCGAACCCGTAGACCACTGCCATCCCGATCGCATCGCGATCCAGGCCGTAGTCGAGTGCGCACTCACCACCGCGTTGGTGAGAGACAAAGACCGCGAACGCACCGGGCTCCCACTGACCGACGGCTGCCCCGGATCGGTGGTTGAGCAGATCGAGGACGGGCACGGCAACGGGCTCCACCTCTCCCGACGGACCCACGGGCAGGCGGAACACTCGATTGCTCCAGAAGAGGGCGGCCGGATCGGGCATGCGCCGCCGAAAGCTCGGACGGAATGCCTGCACTGCTGACACCACGGCCATCGGCAGCGATGGAGTCAGCCCCGGGTGGGTGTCGACGAGCCAGGGGATCTTGCCGCACGCATTGTGGAATGCCGTCTGCAGAATGAGCTGCTCGGTCTCGCCCGGACCAAAGTCGTCCGGCACTGCGTCGAAGGCGAGCTCCTGCCTGGACGAGGTCCATGGAACGCGACCGATGCGCACCATGGCTGATACGGGGATGCGCAGGAGCAGCTCCTCCGCCTCGGCATCGCACTCCACCGTCGCCTGGCCATCGCGGACGACCAGTCGCGCGCTCGGGTGGATCCAGCCGCCGAGATCCACGACCGACTCCAGGCTCCCCGCGAGCAGATCGGCCACCAGGTCGTCGTCGGCCTCGACGTGACGCCATGGGTCGAAGGGACGAGTCAACTGCTGAGCCCCTCCTCCACGCCGCGATCAAGAACGGCGACGCCCATCTGCGCCAAGGCCTGCGTGGCCTGACCCATGGCAGCGGTCTCTGACGCCCCGGATCCCATCTGCTGGCCCTTGAGGCTGCGAGCGAGGATCGACTCCATGATCACCGCGAGCTTGAAGCATGCGAGACCGGTGCAGAACTCCAACTGCGCCAGATTGAGTCCGGTGCGCTCGACGTAGCGCGCCACGATCTGCCCGCGATTCCAGAAGCCTGGACGGTCGGTGATGTGCTGCGCCACCGGAACGTCGGCTCGCAGGCCGTCGCCGGGATCCGTCCAGTAGACGAGCATGATCGCGAGATCCATCGCGGGATCGCCGAGGGTGGACATCTCCCAGTCCACCACCGCCTTCACGCGTGGCGATGCCGGATCGAGGATCGTGTTGTCGAGCCGGTAGTCACCGTGCACGATGCCGCCGGGGGCGGATGCGATGCCCGCTGCCCGCTCCTGCAGTTGCGCTGCGAGCTCCGTGACGACGGGCAGCTCGCGCGTTGCGGTGAGCTCCCACTGCTGGGACCAGCGGCTGAGCTGGCGTTCGAGGTAGCCGTCGGGACGGCCAAGAGCCGCGAGCCCGGCGTCCTGCGGGGAGATCGCATGGAGATCGGCCAAGGTGTCGACCAGCGATGCGCAGATGTCCGAGGCCTCGTCGGCACTCAGCGCCGCGGCCCCGTCCGAGTCGGCGATCACCCTGCCCTCGACATAGTCCATGAGCAGGAAGCGGGCCCCGATGACCTCCTCGTCCTCGCACAGGGCGATCGCGCGGGGAGTCGGGAAGTGCACCTGGTTCAACCCGGACAGGACGGTGAACTCACGGCCCATGTCGTGAGCTGTGGGGAGCACATGCCCCAGCGGCGGACGTCGGAGGACCCACGTGCGCTGAGCGGCGTCGGTGAGCAGATAGCTGACATTGGATCGACCGCCAGCCAGCAGATCGGCAGTCAACGGTGCGTCTGTCGCCACGTCGATGCCGACGGATCCCATCCACTCGCGGAGCGGAGCCAATAGCAACCCCTTCGGGTCCATCACCCACCTCCGATCAGCCGATGCCGTAGAAAGGACTCGTGCGCGAACCTCAGGAGCCTACGGACAATGAGGCGTATCCGCGGATCGACATCCCCCCTCAGGATGACGCACACATGGGCTCCATCTTCACCCTCGCGCTCATCGCGATCGTGGCGGGTGCCCTCACGGGACTCGTGGGAGGGCTCTTTCGGCTGTCACTCATGGGCGCCAACAACGTCCGTACGTCGGTCCTCGACTGGACTCGCGAGGAGCCAGCGCTGCGCTGGATCGTCCCCGTGGTCCTCGCAGCAGCTGCCGTCGCGATCGCGCGCCTGATCATCCGATGGGTGCCCGAGGCCGCGGGCAGTGGCGTGCAGCGAGTCGAGGCGAACATGCGCGCGGAGATCGGCTTCGCACGCTTTCGCGTCCTGCCCGCGAAGTTCGTCAGCGGCGTGCTAGCGATCGGCGCAGGGCTCGCCCTCGGACGGGAGGGGCCGACCGTCCAGATGGGCGCGATCATCGGTGCGCGCGCTGGCCGCCTCGTCAAGGTCACCGAGCATGATCAGCGAACCCTGTCCGCGGCCATGGCCGGGGCTGGCCTCGGTGTCGCCTTCAACGCTCCCCTGGGCGGAGCCATCTTCGTGGTCGAGGAGGTAGCCCGCGCAGTGCGCACCCGCCTGGTGCTCACCACCTTGATCGGCTCCGCGGTAGCCGTGGGCGTCGCCCAGCTGATCCTCGGATCACAGTCGATCTTCAGCGTCGGCGATGTCAGCATGGAAGCCGCATGGATGCTGATTCCCTACGGCATCCTCGGGCTCGCCCTCGGTGCCTTGGGCGTCTACTACAACCGGTTCGTCATCACGATGATGGACTTCATGGCCGCGATCCCGCGGATCGCCCCCGAGGTCAAGGCCGGCATCGTCGGCGGTCTCGTCGGGTTGCTGGGGGTCGCCTGGCCGTCGATCGTCGGCGGTGGCGACACCATCAACGAGCAGATTCTGCTCGGCACGTTGACCCTCGGTCCGCTCGCGCTGATCCTCATCGTGCGCGTGGTCCTCGGCCCGCTCTCTTACTCCCTGGGCACTGCCGGCGGCCTGTTCGCTCCCCTGCTGGTCGTGGGTGGGGCGATGGGCGCTCTGGTCGCGACTGCGCACAACGCCCTGTTCCCGGGTGCGCCCGTCTCGCCGGTCGCCTTCGCCATCGTCGGCATGTCCACCTTCTTCGCTGCGGTGGTGCGCGCTCCCGTGACCGGAGTGATCCTGATCGTCGAGATGACGGCCACCACTGCACTCGTGATTCCGATGATTCTCGCCGCGGCCACCGCTGTGCTGATGGCGACCGCGATGAAGGGCGAGCCGATCTATGACACGCTCCGCGGCAGGTTGAAGGTCACGAGTCCTGATCCGGATCGTCCGGCCGACTGATTCCTGCCTCGAGAACTCGTCGCCCGATCAGGCCTTCGCCTGTTCTGCTGTCAGGAGCGCGTAGTCGTGCTTGGTGATGGACGAGTATCCGACAGCGAAGTCGGCCATCGCCACATCAAACTCGTCGGTCGAGCCCAGATAGCCGGAGATCATCGAGGGATCGCCCACCCGCGCATGCGCACGGGCCAGCACTCCTCCGCAGAGGCCGGCGTAGTCGACGATCGATTCGCGATCGAGTCCTTCGGTCTCGACCGAGCCCTTCATGTCACGGAACTGCCGCAGGTAGAAGTCCGAGGATCCGTCGTCCGCCATGCGCACGAATCCCAGGAAGGGATCCCCGGTCGCCTGCATCACCCGCTGGCCATAGACCACCCGCTCACCGTGACTGGCGAACGGGCTTTCGCCCAAGTAGGGCTCCAGCACTGAGGTCAACGCCTGCTTGACCTGCAAGAGCAGGGGATCCCCGTCACCGGACTCGAGCAGGATGATCCCGGCACGAGTGCCGACGCTGCCCACCCCGACGACCTTGAGGGCGAGGTCCACGAAGGAGTAGTGGTGGAGCAAAGCCGCTCGGTCGGCCTGCAGCGTGGCCAGGTAGCTCCCGTAGACCGGGGCGAGCCTTCGAACAGTGCCCTCGGGGTCGGCTTCGGCCAAGGGGACGAGCAGCGGTGGATCCGAGCGAAAACGCCGCCGGCCGTCGACCAGTTCCGTCAACTTGTCGGTCGCCTGATCTCCCGTCCGTCTGCGAGCCTGCCGTCGCACGTCCTGGATCTCCGACTTCAGCCGCGACTCATCCAGGCGCTTGAGAAGCGTGGAGACGTCGAGCTTGACGTACCAGGCATCCAAGGTGGTGAGCTTGCTCAGGCGGCTCATCGTGACGCGGTACATCCGAGCCGACTCGGCCGCGGCCCGTCGTGCCGTCTTGTCCGAGTGCCCTGCCACCAGCGCCGCCTCGACTGCACTCGCGGCTAGCCGGCGAACATCCCAGTCGAAGGGACCACGGAGAGTCTCGTCGAAGTCGTTGACGTCGAAGACGAGATCGCGCTCTGCGGACCCGAACATGCCGAAATTGGCCACATGCGCGTCGCCGCAGAGTTGAACCCCGATGCCGCTTGTCGGCAGGCGGCCCAGATCCGACGCCATGACAGCGGCGGCACCGCGAAGGAAGGCGAACGGGTTGGCGGCCATGCGCTCATATCGCACCGGGACAAGGGTCTGATCCCGGCTGGCATCCTGCGCGTGCAGGATCGTCAGCGGGTCCTTGCGCTGAGCATCGGCGTCGACCTCGCCGAGACTGATGAGCGGGACCTGGCGGCGCTTGGCCTTGCCCTTGGCTCGGCGCTCGGCTCGCGTCGGTCGAGGTGCCGCGAAGACGCTCTCTGCGCGCGTCGGGGGTGGAGCCGGTGTCGTCATGGATGGACGGTAGGGCACGGAAGGCCCAGCGTCACGCCTCGGAGTACACCCGAGAGGGGTCGTAGCCGTAGAAGGCCGTGCGAGCGGATCGACGCTCCTGCGCCTCGTCCTCAGACTCGCGAGCGAATCGCGGGTCCACCACGGGTGACTCGACCCGCGTCACGGGGTTGCGCTCGAAGATCCACTTCTCCAGGGCCGGGCCGGACTCGAAGGAGTTGATCAGGCAGTACCTCGGCTTGTCGTCCACGTGCCAGACGGAGTGCCACAGGCGCTCAGAGTCGACGATGAGCTGCGCTCCCGCGGGCAGGGAGATGCGCGTCTCGGTGCTCGGATCGTCGATGTCCTCTCGCAGGATCATGTAGGAGTATGGGTTGTCCGTGAGCTGCATGAAGGAGCGGATGACCCAGCCCTCGTCCTCGGGGTTGCGTCGGTTGTTGTCGTCCAGGTGCGAGTTGTAGAGGGCGTCGGCATACGAGTTCGGCTGCAACTCGATGATGCGGCAGCGGCCGACGTTCGCGTCGACCTCCCGGACTCGATCGACGAGAGTCGGGGCCACATCGACCTGGGAGTCGATCCACACTCCCGCCTTGTCTGGACGGGGCGGGTCGAAGTGCCAGAAGGCGTTGCACTCGATGTCCCCGTTGGCGCTGGCCAGCGGCGCGAATCGGGTGTCGCCCGAGGACTTCCAGTCCACGTACTCCAGATTCATCCACTCAGCGGGATCGATCACTCCCCCGTAGGAATCGAGCACCGCGTATCCGGTCTCCTCTAGCAGCGGCATCCGATAGTGGGCCATGGCAGCGCCTCCAGACATGCAGGAATCAACCGATGCCTCCATTCTCGAAGGTCCGCGTTGTCATTTCGTCACGCGAAGGACCCCACCGGCGAGGACCTTCGTCCCTCGAGGTGCGCATCGCTGCGGATTCAGTAGCCTCGCGCCCATGACTATCGCCGTCGGAGACCCGATTCCAGATGTGACCGTCTCGATCATGAAGGACGGATCCCCCGCAGACATCTCTGCGCGCGAGCTGCTCGGCAGCGGGCGAGTGGTGCTGTTCGCCGTACCGGGAGCCTTCACCCCCGGCTGCTCGAAGGTGCACCTGCCCGGCTACGCCCAGAATGCGCAGGAGATCGCCGGCAAGGGTGTCGATCAGATCGCCTGCATCTCGGTGAACGACACCTTCGTCATGGAGGCGTGGGGCGAGGCGCATGGCGTCATCGGCTCGATCACGATGGTCGGCGACGGCGACGCCAACTTCGCCCAGGCCACCGGGCTCGTCGTCGACCTGCCGAGTGCAGGCCTCGGCCATCGGTCGCAGCGCTACGCCATGGTGATCAACGAGGGTGTG
>JAIOXK010000069.1 GCA_021741645.1 Candidatus Nanopelagicales bacterium | reverse complement strand
GTCAGGAAGAAGTGCTGGCGTGTCGACCGCGTTGTGCCGCGCGAAGACTCCCGGGTTCGGGAGGTTGCCTGGGTGTCCCCCATCGCGGAATCGGCGCAGGGACAGATCGCGCTGGGTCAGAAGCGGCGCCCACCGCTCCCGGTGCGCCAGCACCATCGCCCCCATGGCCGCGGTGATGAGCAGGGCGGACGTCAGCTCGAAGACCAGGAGGTACTTCGTGAAGATGAGGTTCGCGATGCCCTGGACGTTGCCGCCGAACTCGGAGTTCGCCGCCTCGAGCCCCACAGAGGGCGACTCCGTGAGGGCACTGCCGACGCCCCAGACCAGGAGTCCGCCCATGCCGACCGTCAGCAGGATGGCGGCCAGCCGCTGGCCCTTGATGGTCTCGATCAGGGAGTCAGAGGAGTCGACGCCGACCACCATGATGACGAAGACGAAGAGCATCATGACGGCGCCCGTGTAGACGATGATCTGCACCATTCCCAGGAAGGGTGCGGAATTCGCCACGTACATAATCGCCAGATTGATCATCGTCAGGGCCATCCACAGCGCGCTGTGTACTGCCTTGCGGGACAGCACCATGCCGAGGGCACCGGCCACAGCGAGAATCGCGGTCACCCAGAAGACCACTGCCTCGCCGGTGCTGCTTTCAGCGGCCACTTCGGCCAGGGGGGCCATCACGCCGTCTCCTCCGTCATCTCGCCGCCGGTCGTCTTCTGCTCAGGTGAGGAGCCGGTGACCTCGTTCGCGTAGTAGTCGCGCTCCGTGGTGCCCGGGTACATCTCATGCGGGGGTTCGACCATGCCCGGCAGCAGGGGTGCCAGCAGGTCCTGCTTCTCGAAGATGAGCTTTGCCCGCGAGTCGTCGGCCAGTTCATACTCATTCGTCATCGTGAGCGCACGAGTCGGGCACGCCTCGATGCAGAGCCCGCAGAAGATGCAGCGCGTGTAGTTGATCTGGTACACGCGTCCGTACCGCTCACCCGGAGAGAAGCGCTCCTCGTCGGAGTTGTCCGCGCCCTCCACCAGGATGGCGTCTGCCGGGCAGGCCCAGGCGCACAGTTCGCAGCCCACGCACTTCTCGAGTCCGTCGGCCCAGCGATTCAACTGATGGCGTCCGTGGAAGCGCGGCTTGGGCGGCACCTTCTGCTCGGGGTACTGCTCGGTGACGACCTTCTTGAAGATCGTCAGGAACGTGACGCCGAATCCGCGGACGGCTTGGGGCATCTCAGGCATGGGTGTCCTCCCCATCGGTGTCAGCGGCATCATCCGTGGGAGCGACGGCGGGTTCCTGCACGATCGTGGTTCCCTGCGCCGCGGCCCGACGCGACGTGTAGGTGAACGACTGCCCGGGCAGCGGGGGAACCGGGAAGCCCGCCGCCATCGGATCGAAGGGTGCTGCAGCAGCGGCCGCCTCAACCTCGTCGCGCTCACGCTGGCGACGGTCCTGCCGGCTCTGGATGAGCCAGGATCCGACGAGCAGCACCACGATGACGACGGCACCGGTGATGAGGATCTCGGTGGTGGACAACGAGACGTCGTCGCGCATGAGGCGCGCGATCGAAACGATCATGATCCACACGATGGAGACCGGAATGAGGATCTTCCATCCGAAGCGCATGAACTGGTCGTAGCGCATGCGTGGCAGTGTTCCTCGCAGCCAGATGAAGATGAAGATGAAGATCTGCACCTTCAGCAGCCACCACAGCATGGGCCACCAGCCCTCATTCGCCCCGTCCCAGAGGGTGAGCGGCCATGGCGCGAGGTACCCGCCGAGGAAGAGGGTCGTGGCCATCGCCGAGACGGTGACCATGTTGATGTACTCGGCGAGGAAGAACAGCGCGAACTTCAACGACGAGTACTCCGTGTGGAAGCCACCGACCAGCTCACCCTCGGCCTCGGGAAGGTCGAAGGGTGCCCGGTTGGTCTCGCCCACCATCGCGGTGCAGTAGATCAGGAAGGACGGAAGCAGGATGACCGCGAACCAGATGGGCTCCTGCGCGAGGACGATCTGGGACGTGGACATCGATCCGGCGTAGAGGAAGACGGCGACGAAGGACAGTCCCATCGCGATCTCGTAGGAGATCATCTGAGCGGTGGAGCGGAGTCCGCCGAGCAGCGGATACGTGGATCCTGATGCCCAGCCGCCCAGGACGATTCCGTAGATGCCGATGGATGCGATCGCGAGCACGTAGAGCACCGAGACCGGGAAGTCGGTCAGCTGCAGCGGCGTCATGGTGCCGAAGATCGAGACCTCCGGTCCGAAGGGGATCACGGCGAAGGCGAGGAAGGCCATGGTGGCCGAGATGACGGGAGCCAGCCAGTAGACGGCCAGATGGGCCGACTTCGGGATGATCTCCTCCTTCAATGCCAGCTTGATGCCGTCCATGAGGGACTGCAGGAGACCCTGCGGACCAACCCGATTCGGGCCGATCCGGTTCTGCATGCGCGCCACAACGCGTCGCTCCCACCAGATGGTGATGAGCGTGATGAGCACGAGAAGCGCGAAGATCGCGACGACCTTCAGGAGCACCATCCACCACGGATCGCTCCCGAACAGCCCGAACTGCGAATCGGTCATGCCGCGCCTCCCGACGTCAGCCGAACGGTCGAGCCGGGAACGGCCCCGAGTTCAGAGTGGATATGGCACCCCGGTGAGTTCATCGGCAGCCAGACGACGTCATCAAGGACGTCACCCGCCTGCACCGGCACCGTGACCGACCCTGCAGGCCCGGTCACGGTGACCAGATCTCCCAGCGCCTGCGCGGTGCGCGCCGAGACAATGGCCACCGTGGGCCGAGCGGTCGCAGCCAGATGCGGCTCGGCATCCTGCATCAGACCGGAGTCGAGCAGCTGCCTCCATGAGGCGAGCACGACACCCTCCGCCGGGGATCCCGCTGCCTGCATCGGAGCCTCGAATCGGGCACCGGACCACGGGCCGAGGGCGCCCATCTCGGCGCGGATGGCTCGGACGTCCCCGGGGAGGGAGTCGCCCATCGCCTCGGCCACCATCGACAGCACCTTGGCATCGCTCATGGTGAGGGCATCGCGGAAGACCTGCCCGAAGATCCGCGGGCGACCCTCCCAGTTGAGGAAGGTTCCGGCCTTCTCGGTGACCACTGCCACCGGGAGGACGACATCGGCGCGCTCCGTCACCGCCGAGTGGTGATTCTCGAGAGACACCACGAAGGCCGCTTCCTCGACCGCTGCTACCGCGAGCGCGGGATCGGCGTAGTCGCTCAGTTCGACACCGCCGACGAGAAGGGCGCCGATCGCACCATCGCGTGCGGCGGCCAGTAGCGCATCACCGGATCGACCATTGTTGGCCGGGAGGTCGTTCGGCGCGACACCCCATGCGGCCGCGACCTGATCGCGGGCCTGCGCATCCGCCAAGGGGCGTCCGCCGGGCAGGAGTCCGGCGAGGGCACCTGCATCGAGCGCGCCCCGCTCCCCCGCGCGACGCGGGACCCAGGCAAGCCGGGCTCCGGTAGCGGCCGACAGCTCGACCGCCGCGGACAGCGTGCCCGGGGATCCAGCCGCGCGCTCGCCGACCATGATCACGGCACCCGGCTTGCTGAGCAGCTCTCGCACCGGTGCCTCGAGTGAGCGAAGCGCGGTGGCCTCGTCTCCGGGCCTGGCTGCCACACGTTCGCCGTCGACCTTGGCGAGTCCTTCCGACGCAACTGCGGCGATGGAGAGGACCTTCGTGCCTCGTCGCGCGGCCTTGCGAAGGCGCAGCTGCACGATGGGCGACTCGTCCTCGGGCTCCAGTGCGACCAGGAGCACCGCGGGCGCGGATTCGAGTTCGTCGTAGGACACCGAGACCGCAGTTCCAGCGATGGTAGCGGCGAGGAACGCGGTCTCCTCGTCGGACGTCTGGCGGACCCGGAAGTCGATGTCATCGGAACCCAGTGACGTGCGTGCGAATCGTGCGTACGCGTATGCGTCCTCGACGGTGCTGCGTCCGCCGACGAGAACTCCCACACGGCCGCGAGCCTGCGCAAGGCCACGTGCCGCGGCCGCGATCGCCTCGGGCCATGACGCGACACGGAGTTCACCGTTCTCGCGCACCATCGGGGAATCAATCCGACCGTGCGTCTGGTACGCGAAGGCGAAACGGCCCTTGTCGCAGTTCCACTCTTCGTTGACCTCTGGGTCATCCCACGCGAGCCTGCGCGTGACGACGCCGCGGCGGTAGTCCGTGCGCAGGGAGCAGCCTGATGCGCAGTGCTCGCATGCGGTGGGCACCGAGACAAGGTCGAACGGACGCGAGCGGAATCGATAGGACGCACTCGTAAGTGCGCCCACCGGGCAGATTTGAACGACGTTGCCCGAGTAGTAGGACTCGAACGGCTCATCGTCGGCAGTTCCGACCATCTGCTTGGCCCCGCGCTGCAGGAGCTCGAGCGACGGGTCACCGGCGATCTGCTCAGCGAAGCGGGTGCAGCGGGCGCAGGACACGCAGCGCTCGCGGTCGAGCAGGACCTGCTCGTTGACATTGACGGGCTTCTCGAACTCGCGCTTGTCGCCATCGAAGCGCGATTCGGGACGGCCGACTGTCATGGCCTGGTTCTGCAGTGGGCACTCGCCGCCCTTGTCGCACACGGGGCAGTCGAGTGGGTGGTTCAGGAGCAGGAACTCCATCACGCCCTCCTGCGCGGCCCGCGCGATCTCCGAGGCGTACTGGGTCTTGACGTTCATGCCCTCGCCGAGAACCTGTGCGCACGCCGGCTGCGGCTTCGGCATGCCCTCGACCTCGATGAGGCACGCACGGCAGGCTGCGACCGGATCCAGGAGCGGGTGGTCGCAGAAGCGGGGCACCTCGATGCCCAGCTTCTCCGCCGCGCGGATCACGAGGGTGCCCTTGGGCACCTGCATCTCCACGCCATCGATCACGACGCTGATGAGATCGGTCGCCATCTCGACGTCCGAGCCCGGCCCGTTGTTGCTGGTGACGGTCATCGCGCAGCCGCTCCCGAGAACACGTAGGACGCCGCCGGGTCGAACTCATCGTCGACCGGCGAGGTGGTGGCCGCGACGAATTCATCGCGGAAGTACTTGAGCGCTGCAGGATATGGGGTGGCCGCGGCGTCTCCGAGAGCGCAGAAGGATCGACCCGAGATCTGGTTGCACAGGTCGACCAGGGTCTCCATCTCTCGGTCCGTGCCATGCCCGTGCTGGAAACGCTCGAGGGTCCCGGTGATGAAGTAGGTGCCCTCTCGGCATGGGGTGCACTTGCCGCACGACTCGTGCTTGTAGAACTCGAGCCAGCGGGTGACGGCCTTCACAACGCTCACGGTGTCGTTGAAGATCATCGGGGTGCCGGTGCCGAGCATGGTGCCAGCCTCGGCCATGGCCTCGTACGTCATGGGCACGTCAAGGTGCTCGGCAGTGAGCATCGGCACGGATGATCCGCCCGGCAGCCAGAACTTCACCTGGCGGCCGTCGATCATGCCGCCCGCGTAGTCGAGCAGCTCTCGCATCGTGATGCCGAGAGGCGCCTCGTAGATGCCCGGGCGATTCACATGACCGGAGACGGCAAACACCTTGAAGCCCGGGGACTTCTCGGTGCCGAAGGTGCGGAACCAGTCCACACCGCGGCCCACGATGTAGGGGATGTTGCAGATGGTCTCGACATTGTTGATGACCGTGGGCGACGCATAGAGCCCGGCCACGGCGGGGAATGGCGGCTTCAGACGCGGCTGACCGCGGTACCCCTCGAGGGAGTCGAGAAGGGCCGTCTCCTCGCCGCAGATGTACGCACCCGCGCCGGAGTGCACGACGACATCGAGGTCGAAGCCGCTGCCCTGGATGTTCGTCCCGATGAGTCCGGCCTCGCGGGCCTCGCGGATGGCGTTGGCCACTCGGCGAATCGCCTCGGGCACCTCGCCCCGAATGTAGATGAAGGCATGGTTCGCACGAATGGCGTACGAGGTGATGATGACACCCTCGACCAGCGCGTGCGGGTTGGCAATCATGATCGGGATGTCCTTGCAGGCACCCGGCTCGGACTCGTCGGCATTCACCACCAGGTAGTGGGGCTTGCCGTCGTTCTGCGGAACGAAGCTCCACTTCAGCCCGGTGGGGAAGCCGGCCCCGCCACGGCCCCTCAGACCAGAGTCCTTGACGGTGGTGATGATCGCATCGGGGTCCTGGCCAAGAGCGCTGGCCAAAGCCGTGTATCCGCCGTGCCTGCGGTATCCCTCGATCGTGAAGAGCTCGGGATCGTCCCAGTGCTCGGTGATGACCGGTGTCAATGTCATGGCTCAGCCCTCCTGTCCTGCAGCGGGTGCCGACATGCCGCGCTCCTTGGCAATTCGGAGGCCGGCAAGCATCTTGTCGTCGACCGGGGTGCCCTCGGCGGCCAGGCCGTCCTCAGGGAAGGCGAGGGTGTGCTCCGTGGCGCGGAAGCCGCGGATGACCGGACCGCGGGTGGAGTGGACCGTCTCCCCGCGCTGCAGTCGGTCGATGACGTCAACGGCACTCGAGGGAGTGACATCGTCCATGTACTCCCAGTCCACGGTCATGACAGGCGCGTGGGTGCAGGCCGCCTGGCACTCGATTCGCTCGAGCCAGAAGTCACCGTCGGAAGTGGGCTGATCATGTCCGACACCAAGGCGCTCGCTGAGCGCCTCGTAGACAGCGTCGCCGCCGAGGAGTCCGCACAGGGTGTTGACGCAGACGCCGATGTGGTGCTTGCCCACCGGGCGGCGCTTGTACATCGTGTAGAAGGACGCCACCGCAGTCGCCTCGGCCGGACTGACACCGGCCATCTCGGCGCAGGCAGAGATGCCCTCGGGCGTGACTTCGTCCTCCAGGCTCTGCATGAGGTGCAGCATCGGCATGAGTGCCGAACGCGGACGCGGATAACGCGCGACCAGCTCCTGAAGCTGGTCGCGAGTGCCCTCGCTGATTGTCATGTCGTCTCTTCCTTGTCGCCTAGCGGTCCACGCCGCCCATGACCGGGTCAATGCTCGCGACCGCGGCGATGATGTCGGAGATCATGCTGCCCTCGCTCATCGCCGCCACCGCCTGCAGATTGGTGAAGGACGGGTCGCGGAAATGCACGCGGTAGGGGCGGGTGCCGCCGGAGCTGACGATGTGACAGCCGAGCTCGCCCTTGGGCGACTCGATACCCACGTACACCTGCCCCGCAGGGACCCGGAACCCCTCGGTGACCAGCTTGAAGTGATGGATCAGTGCCTCCATCGACTCCGACATGATCTCCTTGATGTGCTCAGGGGAGTTGCCCTGACCGTCGCTGCCGATGGACAGCTGAGCAGGCCACGCGATCTTCTTGTCCTCGATCATCACGGGGCCCGGCTTGAGCTTGTCGAGGGCCTGCTCGACGATGCGGAGCGACTGCTCCATCTCCTCGATGCGAATCAGGAAGCGGCCATAGACATCGCAGGACGTCTTCGTGATGACGTCGAACTCGTAGTCCTCATAGCCGCAGTACGGCTGGCTCTTGCGCAGGTCGTGCGGAAGACCGGTGGACCGCAGCACCGGACCGGTGATGCCCAGGGCCATGCAGCCGGCCAGATCGAGGTAGCCGACATCGACCGTGCGCCCCATCCAGATCGCATTGTCGACGAGCAGATCGGCGGTGTCCTTGAGCCGCTTGCGCAGCAGCGGGATGGTGTCGCGGATCTTCTGCTCGCCGTCGGCCGGCAGGTCCTGCGCCACGCCACCAGGGCGGATGTAGGCGCTGTTCATGCGCAGGCCCGTCACCATCTCGAAGATGTCGAGGACGAGCTCGCGCTCGCGGAAGCCGAATTCCATGGCCGTCAGCGCGCCGAGCTCCATGCCACCGGTGGCCAGGGCCACCAGGTGGGAGGAGATCCGGTTCAGCTCCATCATCATCACGCGGATGACGCTGGCCCGCTCGGGGATCTGGTCGGTGATGCCCAGCGCCTTCTCGATCGCCAGGCAGTAGGCCACCTCATTGAACATCGGGGTGAGGTAGTCCATGCGGGTGACGAAGGTGACCCCCTGCACCCACGAGCGGAACTCCATGTTCTTCTCGATGCCGGTGTGCAGGTAGCCGATGCCCGCCCGGGCCTCGGTGACCGTCTCGCCGTCGATCTCCAGAATCAGGCGGAGAACGCCGTGGGTCGAGGGGTGCTGAGGACCCATGTTGACCACGATGCGATCGTGCTCGCCCTCGGGCGCACCGGCGATCGTGCCCCAGTCACCGCCGGAGACGTTGTAGATGCGTCCCTCGGTGGTGTCGTAGGAGCCCGCGTAGTCGTCTGCCTCGTCAGAGCCAGCCGCATTCGTGAACGTGACGTTGTCGGTCGACATCAGTTGTACGACCTCCGCTGGTCGGCCGGCGGGATCGTCCCGCCCTTGAACTCGACGGGGATGCCGCCGAGTGGGTAGTCCTTGCGCTGGGGATGACCTGGCCAGTCGTCCGGCATCATGATGCGCGTCAATGCCGGGTGGCCGTCGAACACGATCCCGAAGAAGTCCCACGTCTCGCGCTCGTGCCAGTCGCACGTGGGGTACACCGCAACGATGGACGGGATGACGGCGTCGCCGTCAGCCACCGAGACCTCCACGCGAACGCGGCGGTTGTGGGTGATCGACAGGAAGTGATAGACGGCGTGGAGCTCACGACCCGTCTCGCCCGGGTAGTGGACACCGCTGACACCCAGGCACATCTCGAATCGCAGCCCCGGCTCATCGCGGAGCATCGTCACGAAGGCGAGCAGATGCTCGCGGCGAACGTGATAGGTGATCTCGTCCTTGTAGATGACGACCTTCTCGATCGCCTCGGTGGCCGGCAGGCCCCCCGCCTGGAGGGCGAGCTCGAGCTCGTCGGAGACCTCGTCGAACCATCCCCCGAACGGTCGGGTGGCCGGAGCCGGCATGACGATGGGATCGACCAGACCACCGAAGCCACTCGTATCGCCGCCGTCGGCCGCGCCGAACGCGCCGTGCCGAACACCGATGATGTCGAGTTCCTCGACCCCCTGCGGGACGGCTGGATGATGAGCGTCGGTCATCGCATGAGGCCCTTCATCTCCAGGGTGGTCGGGGCCGTGAGCGCAACAGCCTCCAGCTCAGCGACCTCCTCACGGCGATTCGCACCGATCTTGGTGTCCTGGATCTTGTCGTGGAGCTTCAGGATCGCGTCGAAGAGCATCTCCGGCCGAGGCGGACAGCCCGGCAGGTAGATGTCCACGGGCACGATGTGATCAACGCCCTGGACGATCGCGTAGTTGTTGAACATGCCCCCGCTCGATGAGCACACGCCCATGGCGATGACCCACTTGGGATTGGGCATTTGATCGTAGATCTGGCGGACGACCGGGGCCATCTTCTGGCTGACGCGCCCAGCCACGATCATGAGGTCGGCCTGACGCGGCGAGGCACGGAACACCTCCATGCCGTACCGAGCGATGTCGAAGCGGGGGCCGCCGGCCGCCATCATCTCGATGGCGCAGCAGGCGAGACCGAAGGTCGCCGGCCACAGTGACCCCTTGCGGGCATAGCCCGCGAACTTCTCCACCGTGGTGAGAAGTACGCCCGAAGGCAGTGATTCCTCGAGACCCATGATTCGCTCCTAGTCCCATTCAAGGCCGCGGCGTCGCCAGACGTACGCGTAGACGACGAGGACGGTGATGATGAAAAGGAACATCTCGATCAGCCCGAAGAGCGCAAGCTGGTCGAACGCGACTGCCCACGGGTACAGGAAGACGATCTCGATGTCGAAGACGATGAAGAGCATGGCGGTCAGGTAGTACTTGACCGGGAACCGTCCGCCGCCGATCGGCTGGGGCGTGGGCTCAATGCCGCACTCGTAGGCGTCGTACTTGGCTCGGTTGTACCGCTTGGGTCCGGTGAACGTGGCAGCGGTGACAGAGAAGACGGAGAAGCCGAGTGCAAGTAGACCGAGTACGAGGATCGGGATGTAGACGTTCAAGCCCGGATCTCCTCACGAATTGCGCGTTTGTGAAACTCTTCACGACCGCCACAAGCATAGTGGTGACCGGACATGACTTTCACATCGCGCCCAGCCGCACTCATTCCTCGCGCCAGGCGCACACCCACGGCCCCGCCGCTCCGGGACTCGCACGACTTCGCCGCACTCATTCCTCGCGCCACGCGCACACCCACGGCCCCGCCGCTCCGGGACTCGCACGCCTTCGCCGCACTCATTCCTCGCGCCACGCGCGCACCCACGGCCCCGCCGCTCCGGGACTCGCACGCCTCCGCCGCACTCATTCCTCGCGCCAGGCGCGATGCAACGCCACGATGCCCCCACTCAGATTCCGCCACTGCACCCGATTCCACCCCACCGCCAGCATCTCCTGACCGAGCGTCGCCTGATCGGGCCACGCGCGAATCGACTCGGCCAGGTAGACGTAGGCCTCGGGGTTGGACGATGTGCGCTCGGCGATGGCCGGCAATGCCTTCATGAGGTACTCGGAGTAGACCGTGCGGAACGGTGCCCACGTCGGATGCGAGAACTCGCAGACGACGAGACGGCCGCCGGGGCGCACCACCCGAAGGAGTTCGGCCAGTCCCGCGCCACGATCGTGGATGTTGCGCAGTCCGAACGAGATCGTCGCAGCGTCAAACGCTCCGTCCTTGAACGGCAGGCACATTCCGTCGCCTGCAACAAAGGGAAGGTTGGGCTGACGACGCTTGCCCACCTGCAGCATCCCGAGGGAGAAGTCGGTCGGCACAACCGTCGCCCCTGCCTTGGCGAACGGAACGCTGGACGTTCCCGTCCCCGCTGCAAGGTCAAGAATTCGCTCCCCCGGCTGCGGGTCGACCGCTCGCAGCACTGCCGATCGCCAGCGACGGGTCTGCCCCGCGGAGAGGACGTCGTTGGTGATGTCGTACTTCTCCGCCACGTCGTCAAACATGGCGGCAACGTCATGAGGGGCCTTGTCCAGGTCAGCGCGTGCCACTCCCCGATCCAACCATCCACGTGGACATGCCACCCATCGGCACTGCCCCTACGCTTGTCGTGTGACCTCCCCCGCGCCGCTGCCTCCGTCGGGGGATTCTCCGCGGAAGCACCCCTCGGGCGCGATCGGTGGGCGCATTCGCGTCACCACGCGTCCCCTTCCCGATCCGGTCAACCTGCTGGCCCACCTGCCCATGAACGATCCCGTGGCCTGGGTCCGAAACGGTGAGGGGCTCATCGGCTGGGGAGTGGCCGCGCGACTAGAGGTTCGAGGGCCTGAGCGATTCAGCCGAACCCAGCGCTGGTGGTCCAACCTCTGCGCAGCAGCCGACATCGACGACACCGTGAGCATGCCCGGCACCGGACCGGTCGCATTCGGTTCCTTCTCCTTCGACGACGAGACGGCGACATCCCTCGTCGTCCTCCCCCAGGTGATCGTCGGCCGTCGATCAGGGCAGGCGTGGATCACGACAATTGGAGACGACGCCGAGCCTCCCGCGCGCCTTCCCGCGGCATCCGTGCCCTCCCCCCCGACGTCCGTCACCTGGACCGACGGGAGCCTGCCCGCAGCGATGTGGCAGGCCGTCGTTGCCGAGGCCGTGCAGCGCATCACGGCAGGGGAACTCGACAAGGTCGTCCTCGCACGCGACATCATCGGCGAGGTATCCGGCAACTTCGATCCGCGCTACCTCCTGCGCAATCTCGCGGAGGAGTACCCCTCGACGTGGACGTTCTGCGTCGGCGACCTGCTGGGCGCAACCCCGGAGCTACTGGTGCGACGAACCGGCGACCTGGTGACGAGCCGAGTCCTCGCCGGAACGGTGAGCCGGCGCGACAGTCGCGACGATGCCGGCCTGGCCAAGGCGCTGCTTGCCAGCGACAAGGACGCGATGGAGCACGAGTACGCGGTTCACTCGGTCGCCAAGGCCCTTGCCGCGCACTGCACGGATCTCGAGGTCCCCGAACGGCCACGCGTCCTGGAACTTGCCAACGTTCAGCATCTGGCCACGGACGTCACCGGGCGTCTGGCCGACTCCTCGACGGTGCTCGCCCTG
>JAIOXK010000068.1 GCA_021741645.1 Candidatus Nanopelagicales bacterium | reverse complement strand
GGGAGCAATTGCTCCCGGGCCCTCACCTTTCACACGAACGGTGGATCCGCGCACGAACGGTGGATCTGCGCACGAACGGTGGATCTGCGTACGAACGGTGGATCTGCGCGCGGATCCACCGTTCGCGTTAAGGGCTACGAGGCGCGGACGCCCTGTGCCGCACGACGACGCTGCCGGTAGACGTCTTCGCGATCCTCCTCCGACAGCCCTCCCCACACGCCGTAGGGCTCCCGCACGGTGAGGGCGTGCTCTGCGCACTGCAACTGCACGGGGCAGGAGCTGCAGATCTCCTTGGCGGCGGCGATCCGCGCCTCACGCGTCGGCCCCCGCTCACCCTCGGGGTGGAAGAACAGGCTGGGATCCTCGCCGCGGCAGGATCCGAGGAGCTGCCAATCCCACACGTCCGAGTTCGGGCCGGGAAGACGGGACACATCAGCCATGACTGCTCTCCTTCTGAAAGCGCTTCGTAAGTTGTTCAACTGGTGAGATCATACGATTCGTTTCATAGGTTGGTCAAGTGTGATTCGGGCCACAGATGTCCGCTGCGGACCGCTCAACGAGCGTGATGGCCATCTCCCCCCGACAATGGGGGAATGAGTGCGGCGGCGAGCAATTTTCTGACGTCCACCGGCGAACCGGATTCGGTGTCGGATGGTCGGTCGCTGACCGTTGCAGCGGTGGCTCGTCGCATGGGCGTGGCGCCGGCCACTCTTCGCACCTGGGACCGCCGGTATGGCGTGGGTCCGAGTCAGCATCAGGCTGGCTCGCATCGTCGCTACTCAGAACGCGATGTCGCTCGGCTGGAGCACATGAGGCGCCTGGTCATTGCCGGGGTTGCGCCGGCTGACGCCGCACGGGCAGCACTTGCCGAAGAGGTCTCGACGGACGATTCCGGCACGCGGACGCCCACGACGCAAGCCCCTCAGGCATCGCGGCACGGGGGCGGCAACGTCATTGCCATGCCCGGCGGGGGCCCATTGGCGCGCGGCCTGGCCCGCGCCGCCCAGTCCCTGGACACGGAAGCCTGCCAGCAGATCCTCGCCGAGGCGTTGCAGGAGCTCGGCGTGATGAAGGCATGGAATGACGTCATCGTTCCGGTGCTGAGTGCGATCGGGGAGAAGTGGCGAGCCACGGGCCAAGGTGTTGAAGTCGAACACGCTGTCAGCGCCGCGGTGCAAGGGTCGCTGGCGGCATGGATTCGTGAGAGCGGTCCGTCCACCGGAGGGCGGGCAGTGATCCTCGCCTGCGCCCCGGGAGACCAGCACACCCTGCCGCTGTGGGCGGTGTCCGCGGCTCTCGCCGAGGTGGGCATCGGCGCCCGCGTGCTTGGTGCGGACCTGCCGGAGGATGCCTTGGCCACGGCGGTCCGCCGCATAGGGCCGGCTGCCGTGCTCGTGTGGGCCCAGGTTACTGAGACGGCGGACCCCGCCATGCTCGACGCGCTCCCGGTGACCCGTCCCGCGGCCGCGGTGCTCGTAGGCGGCCCCGGGTGGAGCGACTGCGAGGGCTCGGACGGGCCTCAGCGGGTGACGAGCCTGGAGGATGCCGTGGAACGCATCGGGCGGGCTGTCGGACGCTGAATCCGTCGGCATTCGGATAGGGATCAGCACCCCTGATCGAGGGTCGATAGCCTTGGGTCCTACCGCCCCACCGCTCGCGAGCATCCGGAGACACGATGGACTCCCGCCCCCTGTCGCATGACCTCGATTTCGACGGTGTGCCCGACAAGTTCGCCTACCAAGGGCTCACCTTCGATGACGTTCTCCTCGTCCCTGCCGAGTCCGACGTGGTGCCGAGTGAGGTGGACACGGCGTCCTATGTGACTCGCAACATCCGCATCCTCATGCCACTGGTCTCCAGTGCCATGGACACCGTCACCGAGGCCCGCATGGCCATCGCGATGGCGCGTCAGGGTGGTGTCGGGGTGCTGCACCGCAACCTGCCCATCGAGGAGCAGGCCGCGCACGTCGACCTCGTGAAGCGGTCGGAGGCGGGAATGGTCAACAACCCCGTCACCTGCTCGCCGAACGACACTCTCGACGACGTTGACCGCATGTGCGGGCGCTACCGCATCTCGGGTGTCCCGGTGGTCGACGAGAACGGCACGCTGGTGGGCATCGTCACCAATCGAGACATGCGTTTCGAGGACGACATGAGTCGCCCGGTGCGCGAGGTGATGACGCCGATGCCTCTGGTCACGGCTGAGGTCGGGATTGCGCCTGAGGACGCGCTCGCCCTGCTCGCCAGCAAGAAGGTCGAGAAGCTGCCGCTCATCGATGCCCAAGGCCGACTGCAGGGGCTCTTCACCGTCAAGGATTTCGTCAAGTCCGACAGGTACCCGCACGCCACGAAGGATGCCAACGGACGCCTCGTCGTCGGTGCTGCCGTAGGGGTGGGCGAGGACTCGGAACGACGGGCGAAGGCGCTGATCGAGGCAGGTGTGGACTTCCTCATCGTCGACACCGCGCACGGACATTCGCGTGCGGTCCTCGACATGGTGCGCCTGCTCAAGGCCCAGTCCACCGTTGACGTCGTCGGCGGCAACATCGCCACGCGAGCGGGAGCGCAGGCTCTCGTCGATGCCGGCGCTGATGGAGTGAAGGTCGGTGTTGGACCCGGCTCCATCTGCACCACCCGGGTGGTTGCTGGCGTCGGAGTCCCGCAGATCTCTGCGATCTATGAAGCCTCGCTCGCCTGTGCGCCCGCTGGTGTTCCCGTCATCGGCGATGGCGGCGTGCAGTATTCCGGCGATATCGCCAAGGCCCTCGTCGCTGGCGCAGACACCGTGATGCTGGGCTCGCTGCTCGCCGGCACCGAGGAGGCGCCGGGTGAGGTCGTCTTTGTCAACGGCAAGCAGTACAAGTCGTATCGAGGCATGGGCTCGCTCGGTGCGATGCAGTCGCGCGGACAGGCCCGTTCCTACAGCAAGGATCGCTACTTCCAGGACGACGTGCTCAGCGACGACAAGCTCGTCCCCGAGGGGATTGAAGGCATGGTTGCCTACCGTGGCTCGATCGCAGCGGTGGCGCACCAGCTCGTCGGCGGACTTCGTGCCTCCATGGGCTACAGCGGCGCGCAGACAATTGACGATCTCCATGCCAAGGGGAGCTTCGTGCGCATCACCTCGGCGGGGCTCAGGGAGAGCCACCCGCATGATGTCCAGATGACCCTCGAGGCCCCGAACTACTCAGGACGGTAATCCGTGACCGATATTCAGATCGGTGGCGCCAAGCGCGGCCGCCGCGGCTACTCGCTCGACGAGGTCGCCATCGCTCCCAGCCGACGCACACGCGACCCCGAGGCGGTCTCCACCGCCTGGACGATCGACGCCTACCGCTTCGAGAGCCCGATCATCGCGGCACCTATGGACTCGGTCGTGTCACCGGCATCCGCCGCGACGCTGGCCGCTAACGGCGTTCTTGCCGTCCTCAACCTCGAGGGGCTATGGGGTCGATATGAGGACCCTGACCCGCTGCTGAAGGAGATCGCCGCTCTGGCGCCGGCGGCGGCCACCACGCGCATGCAGGACATGTACTCCGCGCAGCCCGTCGATGCCGATCTTGTCAAGCAGCGCATCGCGACCCTTCGCGAAGCCGGAAGCACCGTTGCTGTCGGCATGTCTCCGCAGGGCGCATCCCAGCTGGCACCGATCGCATCGCAGTCGGGCGCTGACATCATCGTCATTCGTGGCACGACGGTGTCCGCGGAGCATGTGTCCGGCGAGGGCGAGGCGCTCAATCTCAAGGAGTTCATCCACGAGCTGGATGCGCCCGTCATTGTCGGTGGATGTGCGACACACCAAGCGGCCCTGCACCTCATGCGCACGGGCGCTGCGGGCGTGCTCGTGGGATTCGGCGGGGGAGCCTCGCACACGACAGCCGATGTCCTCGGAGTTCGCGTGCCGATGGCCAGTGCGATCGCCGACGTTGCCGCTGCACGACGCGACTACCTCGACGAGTCCGGTGGGCGCTACGTGCACGTCATCGCCGACGGCTCGATGGGTGGCAGCGGTGACCTCGTCAAGGCCTTCGCCTGCGGTGCCGATGCGGCCATGGTGGGGTCGATCTTCGCCCGCGCCACCGACGCTCCGGGTCACGGTGCCCATTGGGGTGCCGAGGCGTGGCATCGGCACCTTCCGCGCGGCGAGCGAAACCAGATGGAGACGGTGGGCACGCTCGCCGAGATCCTGAACGGCCCATCTCGCAGCGCCGACGGCACCATGAACATCCTGGGAGCCCTTCGCAAGGCCATGGCCACGACCGGCTACAGCGACCTGAAGGAGTTCCAGCGCGTGGAGATGGTCGTCACTGCCTGATGAGCATCGGGTGATCGAGGTACGAGCACCGTTCACGGGGGAGGTCATCGACACCCTCGTCGAATCGAATCGTGCTGATGTCGCCGCGGCCTTCTCCCGAGCTCGATCGGCGCAACACGGGTGGCAGCGCACGTCGGTCCAGGAGCGCTCGCGCATCATTCTCCGGTTCCACGATCTCGTCGCCCAGCGTCGCGACGAGATCCTGGATCTGCTGCAACGGGAGGCCGGAAAGGCCAGACGCGATGCGATGGAGGAGGTCCTCGACGTCCTGATCGCGGCGCGCCACTACGGCCGTGATGCTCGGCGGCTCCTGGCCCATCGACAGGTGCGCGGAGCCATCCCCTTGGTGGTGGGCGCGCAGGTCCGGCACGTCCCTTGGGGTGTGGTGGCGATCATCGCTCCGTGGAACTATCCTCTGAGCCTGACGGCCAGTGATGCGATTCCCGCGCTGCTCGCCGGCAACAGCGTCGTGATCAAGCCTGACGACCAGACGAGCCTGACGGCACTGTGGGTGCGCGACCGCCTCCTCGAGGCGGGCCTGCCCGAGGATGTCGTGCAGGTGGTGCTCGGTCGCGGTGACGTCGTGGGCCCGTGGGTCATCGACGAGGCCGACTACGTCATGTTCACCGGCTCCACCAGAGTCGGCAGGATCGTGGCCGCCCGGTGCGGGGAGCGGCTCATCCCGTGCTCGATGGAACTCGGCGGAAAGAACGCGATGATCGTTCGCGCGGATGCCGATCCGGAGAGGGCTGCGGAGATCGCCACGCGTGCCAGTTTCGCCAATGCCGGTCAGCTGTGCATCTCGATGGAGCGCATCTACGCCCACCACCAGGTGCACGAGGCATTCGTCGAGGCCTTCGTGCGTCGAACGAACGCCCTGCGGCTCGGCGCCCGCGTGGGCTGGGGCTTCGAGATCGGCTCGTTGATCTCAGCGGGGCAGCTCGAACGGGTCCAGGCGCATGTCGACGATGCGGTGAGCAAGGGAGCGACAGTGCTCGCCGGGGGGCGTGCGCGCCCAGACGTCGGGCCGTCCTTCTTCGAGCCCACGATCCTCTCCGGTGTCACCGACGCCATGGTCGTGTGCGACGAGGAGACCTTCGGCCCGGTGGTAGCAGTGCGGTCGGTGGAGTCCGACCAGCAGGCCATCGAGCTCGCGAACGACACCGAGTACGGCCTCAACGCCTCCGTCATCGGTCGGGATCGTGGGGAGGCACGGGCGGTTGCTCGGCAGTTGCGTGCGGGCACGGTGAACGTCAACGAGGGCTACGCGACGGCCTGGGGGAGCGTGCGAGCGCCGATGGGCGGCATGGGGCAGTCCGGACTCGGACGCCGTCACGGGGACGAGGGCCTGCTGAAGTACACGCAGTCGCAGACCATCGCGACTCAGAGGCTCCTGAGTTTCGGTGCGCCTGCTGGCTGGACCGACGAGCGCTGGGGGGCGGTGCTCACCTCTGCGGTGACGGCCATGAAGCGGCTGCGGCTGAAGTAGATTTGCAGCCATGAGCAACCTCGACTTCGACGTGCTGGTCATCGGGTCGGGCTTCGGTGGATCGGTGGCCGCCCTGAGGCTCACGGAGAAGGGCTATCGCGTCGGTGTCCTCGAGGCCGGGCGACGGTTCGAGGACCACGAGCTTCCGGCGACGTCGTGGCGAATTCGCGATTACCTGTGGGCGCCGCAGATCGGCTGCACGGGCATCCAGCGGATGCATCTGCTGAAGGATGTCTTGGTACTGGCTGGCGCCGGAGTCGGTGGTGGTTCGCTGAACTACGCGAACACGTTGTACACCCCCGGCGAGCAGTTCTTCGCCGACGAGCAGTGGCGAGACATCACCGACTGGCAGGACGAACTAGCGCCGTACTACGACCAAGCGTCCCGCATGCTGGGCGTCGCGGACAACCCGACGATGACTCCCAGCGATCGCGTGATGAAGTCCGTCGCCGAGGACATGGGAGTCGGCACCACGTTCCGACTCACGCCGGTCGGGGTGTTCTTCGGGGAGGGGGCCGGATGCACGAGCCCGGATCCCTACTTCGGCGGTGTGGGTCCCGATCGCACGGGCTGCACTGAGTGCGGGGAGTGCATGACGGGCTGCCGTCACAACGCCAAGAACACCTTGGTCAAGAACTACCTCGCCCTCGCCGAGCACGCGGGCGCGCGCATCCTCCCGATGACGACGGTCACTGCGCTCCTTGAGCGCACGCGGGGTGGCTTCGTCGTCGAGACGGTACGCACCGGGACCAGCAGGCGGCGCACGTTCACTGCCGAGCACGTGGTGCTCGCAGCCGGAACCTATGGAACGCAGCGGCTCCTCCACCGAATGAAGGACAAGGGCATGCTGCCGCGCCTCTCGCCGGCCCTCGGTCGCAAGACCCGCACCAACTCCGAGGCAATCCTGGGTGCCGTCACAGCCACATCGTCGGAGGACTTCACCGAGGGAGTGGCGATCACATCGAGCTTCCATCCTGACGACGTCACGCACGTTGAACCGTGCCGATACGGCAAGGGATCGAACGTGATGGGACTGCTGCAATCCCTCCTGACGACGCCGCAGCCGAACCGGAAGCGGTGGCAGGTGCTGGTCGCGGACACCGTGCGCAAGCCGGGTGAACTCCTGCGGCTGCTCGATGTCCGCAGATGGAGCGAGAGGTCCGTGATCGCGCTGGTGATGCAGACGGTCGACAACTCGCTGAGTGTCACCGGCACGCGGTCGCGACTGGGTCGCTGGCACCTCACGACCCAGCAGGACGACACAGCGCCCAGCCCTACCTACCTGCCGGTCGGACATGAGGTGGTCAGGAGAATTGCCGAGCGCATCAACGGGATCGCCGCTGGATCCATCTTCGAGAACTTCGACTCCCCGGTCACGGCTCATTTCGTCGGGGGATGCGTCATCGGAAGCGACCCTGACCGAGGAGTGGTCGATGCCTACCATCGCGTGTTCGGATACTCGGGCCTGCACATCGTCGACGGCTCGACGATCACTGCGAACCTCGGGGTGAATCCGTCCCTGACCATCACGGCTCAGGCCGAACGAGCAATGGCCCTGTGGCCCAACAGGGGAGAACCTGATCCGCGGCCGGAGGCGGGTGCTGGTTACCGGCGAGTGGACGCAGTGCCGCCCGTCAGGCCCGTTGTCCCTGCCGGTGCGCCCGGCGAGCTGCGCGTCCCCAGTACCAGCGCGTCCTGACCATCACGATCACCAGGGCCGCGAGGGTGAGGGCGAGGTAGAGGGTGTCGATCCAGCCCATTTGATCAGTGAGTGTGAGGGCTGCGTTGGCCGTCAAGACGAGGAGCGCCCACGCATGTGCCTGGCGGCGTCTTTCCCGCAGCCACCAGGCAGCCGACACGAGGGCGGCCATGTTGATCAGGGCCAGCACCGCGATCGCGATGAAGGCGCTGGTGCCCTGAGAGCCCCACGCGCCGACAACAAGGGACGTGAGCGTCAGAACCACCCAGGCTGCTGCGACAGCTGCAGTGGCGAGGGCGGGGAGTCGTGCGGGGGTGCTCAGACCGAGCAGCTCATGTCAGCGCCGCAGCACAGCGGCGACTTGATCTTGCCGTGGCCGTTGGGGCACTCGCTGATCTCGACCATGGTGCCGTCGTCCTTGGTAAGGGACGCATCGACCAGGGGAGCGTCGCATGCGCCGCAGGTGGTGTTGACGGACATTCCGCACTTCGCGCAGGTGTAAAGGGCCATGGCACGGACGGTACCGCAGGGAGCGTCCGTCGGCACCCCGTCAACCGCATTGATGCGTCAGTAGGTGGGGTCCTCAGCGTGGCGGGGGCCCACCTACTGACGCATCAACGGACTTTCAGGAGATCCCGGCAGCCTTGGCGACGGCTCGTGCCGTCAGGACACGAGCCAGGTGCTCTCGGTAGTCCGACTCTGCGTGGATGTCACTGTTCGGACTCGTGCCCTCGGCGGCATGCGAGGCGGCGGCGGTGATGGCTGCCATGGTCGAGGCCCCCACCAATGCCTGCTCGACAGCCGTGGCCTTCACGGGTCCGGGTCCCATGTTCGTCAGGCCCACTTCGGCTTCGGCGATCGAGCCACCGTCCATCCGCACGGTGGCCGCAACGCCCACGATGGCCCAAGCCTGGGCTGTGCGGTTGAACTTCTCGTAGTGCGCACCCCAGCCGGTGTGCTTGGGAACGCTCACGCTAACCAGCACCTCGTCGGGCCCCACGGCCGTCGTGAAGTAGTCCACGAAGAATTCGCTGGCTGGCACGGTGCGTCGGCCACTGGGGCCGGCGATCGTGAAGGACGCACCCATGGCCAGGGCGACCGGAGGCTGGTCTCCTGCCGGATCGGCATGGGCCATGGCGCCTCCGACCGTGCCACGATGGCGAATCTGCCGGTCCGCGACGGTGTCAGTTGCGGCGGCGAGCAGGGCCGCGTGCTGGCGCACGAGGTCACTTTTCGTCACGGCGTCATGCGTGGTCCCCGCCCCGATGACGATGGCGTCACCGGCGTCTGTGATGCCTTTCATCTCGTCGATTCGGGTGGTGTCCACGACGACGGAGGGCTCGCCCATCCGCAGGCGCAGGACGGGCATCAGAGACTGACCTCCGCCGAGCACCTTCGCGTCCTCGCCCGCCGCCACGAGAGCCGCGACGGCCTCGTCGACGGTGGAAGGGCGCACATAGTCGAACTTCGCGGGAATCATGCGGAGGCTCCCTTCGCCGCCTGGATGGCTCTCCAGACATTCTGTGGACTGGCAGGCATGAGCACATCCGTCACGCCCATCGGCCTGAGTGCGTCAACGATGCCGTTGATGATGGCCGGGGTGGACGCGATCGCGCCCGCCTCGCCCACTCCCTTGGTGCCCAGCGAGTGGGTGGTGGACGGCGTGACCGTCGATCCCGTCTCGAAACTCGGCAGATCGGCCGCGCTGGGGATGAGGTAGTCAGCCAGGCTCGCAGTCAGCAGGTTGCCGTCGGAGTCGTACTCCGCACCCTCGTAGAGAGCCTGTCCGATGCCCTGCGCGAGACCGCCATGCACCTGACCCTCGACGATCATCGGATTGACCTGGTTGCCGACGTCGTCGACGCAGACGTACTTGCGCAGCTTCACCTTGCCGGTCTCCGTGTCGACCTCCATGGCCGCCAGGTGAGTGCCGTGGGGGTAGGAGAAGTCCTCCGGATCCACCGTGGCCTCGCCGGAGATCATGGGTTCGACACCATCGGGCAGGTTGTGCGCGGCGAAGGCCGCCCATGCGAGTGCACCGAGGGTGACGGTCTTCTCCGGATCGCCCTTGACCGAGAATGCTCCGTTGGCGAACTCCAGGTCGTTGGCGGAGCATTCGAGCTGGTGCGCGGCGATGGGCCGAGCGTTCTCGATCACGCGATCGGCAGCCTTCTTGATGGCTTGACCACCGACGGCGAGGGAGCGTGAGCCATACGTGTCCATCCCGTATGGGGAGCGGCCGGTATCGCTGTGGATGACATCGATGTCGTCCACCGGGATTCCGAGGATCTCGGACGCGATCTGACTCCAGGCCGTCTCGTGCCCCTGGCCGTGCGGCGAGGTGCCGGTGACGAGTTCCACCTTCCCGCTGGGCAGGAGCCGGATCGTGCAGTGCTCCCAGCCGCCAGCCGCGTACTTCAGCGCGCCCAACGTGCGGGACGGAGCCAATCCGCACATCTCGGTGAAGGTCGAGATGCCGATGCCCAGTTGCACGGGATCGCCTGACTCCCGGCGAGCCTTCTGCTCGGCACGGAGCTCGTGATATCCGAACATGTCCATCGCCTTGGCGGTGGCGGCCTCGTAGTTGCCGGTGTCATACGTCAGACCGGCAACCGTCGTGAACGGGAACTCGTGGTGCTCGATCCAGTTCTTGGTTCGCAGCTCCATGGGCTCCATGCCCAGTTCCGCGGCCATCTCATCGACGATGCGCTCGATTGCGAACGTGGCCTCGGGGCGACCAGCGCCGCGATAGGCGTCGGTGGGGGTGCTGTTCGTGAACACTCCCGTGCACTGGAACTGATACGCGTCCATCTTGTAGATCGCCGGGTACATGAACATGCCCAGCAGGGGGATGCCGGGTGTGATGATCTGCAGGTACCCACCCATGTTGGCCAGCAGGTCGACCTTCAGGCCAATGAACTTGCCGTCCTTCGTGGCGGCCAGCTCGATGTCCTGGATCTGATCACGACCATGATGCGTGGCGACCATGTCCTCGCTTCGGGTCTCGTTCCACTTCACCGGACGACCCAACTTGCGAGCCAGCTGTGTCACGAGGATCTCCTCGCGGTAGCACTGAAGCTTGCCGCCGAAGCCGCCGCCGACATCGGGCGCAATGATGCGCAGATTCTGCTCGGGGATGCCGGTGACGAGCTGCAGGAGCACCCGCAGGACGTGCGGGATCTGGGTCGACGTCCACACGGTGATCTCGTCACTCATGCCCATGGGGGCGGCGACGACCGCTCGGGGCTCCATGAATGCTGGGATCAGGCGCTGGTTGACGAAGCGGCGCTTCACTCGGACAACGTCCGAGTGCTTGGCAAGCTCGTCCTCGTACCCCCCGCCAAGGTCATAGACGTAGCACGTGTTGTTGGTGGCATCGCCATGCACCAGCTCACTGCCGGGGGAGATGGCGTCGATCATGTTCACGACCGCGGGAAGGGGCTCGTACTCGACGTCCACGTAGGCGAGGGCATCCTCGGCGGATGCCGCGTCGGTGGCGAGCACGACTGCCACGCAATCGCCGACGTGACGAACCTTGTCGCCGGTCAGTGCGGGGAACGGCGGCATCACGGTGTCGTCCGTGACCGGCCACACACACGGAACCACGGAATTGAGATCGCCGAGTTCCGCGGCGTTGTAGGCGGCGACGACGTTGGGCTGCTTCAAGGCCTCCGAGACGTCGACCTTGGTGACCTTGGCGTGCGCCATCGGACTTCGCACGATTGCCATGTGCAGCGTGCCGGGCAGCTGGATGTTGTCAGTCCAGTTCGTGCGGCCATGGAGGAGCTTCGCGTCCTCCTTGCGGCGCAGTGGTCGCCCGATGACCGAAGAGGTGTCGAGGGTGTCAGTCACTTGGAGCCTCCCATCAGGTCAGCGGCGTACTTCACGGACTTCACGATGTTGTGGTAACCGGTGCATCGGCAGAGGTTGCCGTGGATGCCGTCGCGAATCTCCTCCTCGGTCGGATTCGGATTCTCGGTCAGCAGGTCGACGGTCGACATGACCATGCCGGGGGTGCAGTAGCCGCACTGCAGGCCGTGGCACTCCTTGAAGGCCGTCTGGACGGGGTGCCAGTCGTCGCCGGTGGACAGCCCCTGGATGGTCGTGATCTCGCACCCGTCGGCCTGCACGGCGAGCATGCTGCAGGACTTCACGCTCTGACCGTCGACCAGGATCGTGCAGGCACCGCAGTTGGACGTGTCGCATCCGACGACCGTGCCCACCTTGCCCAGGCCCTCGCGAAGCCAATGCACGAGGAGCGTTCTGGGTTCGACCTCAGATTGGTATTCGGTTCCGTCAACCGTGACGGTGATGTGCTGCATTCGACTCCCCTTAATCGCGCATGCCTGACCCGCCGTGGGGCGGAATGTGATGAGAGTCACGGTAGGCAAGACGGAAGGCGGATGCGGCATTTTCGGGAAAATTTCATGGATCCTCGCGCGGGTGCTCCTCGCTCGAAGCGCCGCTCGGCGCCCGGGGAACCCGTGGCTGGGGACTAGGGTTTCGACGATGCCCGACACCGATGCGCACCCCCTGGCCCCCGACGTGCCCGCGTCGGGAAAGCCGCCGCGCACGTACCTCGCCGCCGCCGTCGCCGTGAGTGCCTTGTGCTTCCTGCCGCTCGGCCTGATCGCCGTTCTCTACGGCTGGCGCTCCGCTCGGGCCGTCTCGATGGGGGACCCTGACCGTGCTCGGCGACTTGGCCGCGTTGCGCGCCGTTGGGTCGTCGTGACTCTGGTCGTCGGACTGCTAGTCGATGCCGCCCTGGTGGCGGTCTTCGCTGTCCTCGGAGCCTTCTCCTCCTGACGGCTCTCCTCGCTCGGGGGGCCGTGAACGCGTCGCTAGACATCCCTGGCCCGTAGCGTGTCAAGCGGCGAGGGCGTGTTGGTGCTGCCAGGCGGTGGTCTCGTCGTAGGGGACGTGGTCGCGTAGGCAGGCGTGCAGGATGCCGACCAGGCGCCTGCTGACAGCGCG
>JAIOXK010000067.1 GCA_021741645.1 Candidatus Nanopelagicales bacterium | reverse complement strand
GATCAGCGGTGACCTCATGACTGAACTCCACGTCATAGGCGAGCACGGGGGCGCCTGCGCCCATCGCGCGCAGCAGCGACGGATTCGTCCCACCGACCGAGTGCCCGTGGATGTAGTCCACGCAGTTGGCGTAGAGCTGGTCGAGCAGCTCCTGGTCATACAGGCCACCGGTGAAGCGGATGCGCGGATCGTTGCGCGCAGCGGTGTGCACTTTGTCGACGTACCACTGCGAGTACGGGGCGCTGCCGACGACGACGAGCGGGCGGGTCTCGTGACTGGCCCGATACGCATGCACCGCGTCGAGCACATGGTTCTCCGGCTCAAACCGCGCCACGATGAGGTGGTAGCCCCGCGGATCGAGGTCCAGCTCCGCGATGCGATCGCTGCCCGGCTCGATGACCTCGGCGCCATAGGGGATCACCGTGCAGGTGCGACCGTACTCACGCTGCACATGATCGGCGATGGCCTGGGCGTCCGCGATGACCTCGCCTCCCCACTTGACCGATGCCTTCTCCGCCCACCGGTAGTACTTGGCGCCGGCGCCGCGCCACTTCTCGCGCTTTGACTCCAGGCCATCGAGGTGAATCGCCGTGGGGATCCCTGCGGCCTGCAATGGCTTGAGCAGTGGTGCGTTGCCGGCGTTGAGCAGCAGGACGACATCGGGGTGATCCCTGATGATGGCGTGCGCGGTGCTGACGGTCGTATGGCTGAGGGTCTCGGCCATGCGATGCCGCAGCGCCGGAGCGTTGACCAGCCGCATGCCCTCGTACTCGGTGATGGTCTGTCCGGGATTGCGGCAGTAGACGGTGATGTCATAGCCGCGCTGCACGAGTCGCTTGCCGATCTCCTCGACCGCGGTCTCGAAACCGCCATAGGACGCGGGAACCCCACGCGTGCCCATCAAGGTGACCTTCACTCGGCAACCGTACCCAGTGACGGCTGATAGATTCGCCGCCGTGGAGGTGACCCCGCTCTCGATTGAGGGCTCATGGCTGTTCACCCCCGTCCTTCGTCCCGACGATCGCGGCGTGTTCCTCGAGTCCTACAAGGAATCGGCGATCGAGCCCGCGATCGGCCACGCGTTCACGCTCAAGCAGATGAACATCAGCCAGTCCCGGTCGGGGACCGTGCGGGGCGTGCACTTTGCCGACGTTCCCCCCGGGCAGGCGAAGTACGTGCAGTGCTTCTCCGGGCGCATCCTCGACATCGTCGTCGACATCAGAGTCGGGTCACCGACGTTCGGGCAATGGGATGCGATCGAACTTGATGACGAGACCCGGAAGGGCCTCTACATCTCCGAGGGACTCGGCCACGCCTTCTGCGCACTGACCGACTCGGTGACGGTGGGATACCTGTGCTCCGAGCCCTATGCACCGACCCGAGAGCACGGTATCCATCCACTGGACACCGATCTCGCTCTGCCGTGGCCGTCCGATGACGTCGTGCTCTCCCCGAAGGACGCCGCGGCCCCGACGCTCGCCGAGGCGGTCGCGGCCGGACTGCTGCCGGACTACGAGGCGTGCCTCGCCTATCAGCGTGAGCTCAGCTCGTAGGAGCCCCGAGTCAACCTGCCCGGAGGGGTGGGACCCGAGCTGGGCGGAGTGCGCTCCGCCTACGGAAGGTCCTCGCCCACGCCGAGGCTGATGCCCTCATAGGCCGTGCGATCCACCTTCATCGGCAGGCCGTCCTTCACCGCACCTGCCCACCACGCCAGTGCCATCTGCTGCAGGGCGTACTCCTCCTTGCCGAGGCGGTAGGACTCCTCTTCGCGGCCATCGGCATACATGTGGCCGTCCTTCCAGCGCAACTGCAGCGCACGGGCATCACGCGCATGCGCGGCGAGGTATTCCGCAGCGTTGGTGTCCGCGGCCGCATAGTCGTTGGCGAACGCGTCGACGCCGACGAACGTCGCGGGACGACGGATGCCCCAGCTGACGCCCATCGGGTAGTAGATCTGCCCCCCGGGCTGATAGACGGTGCCACCCGGAGCGGCATAAGGAGGAGATGGATAGTCGACGACGGCCAGCGCACGGTAGATGATGTCGGCGTTCATGAAGAGCGCCTCCGGCACCGGCTGCCCACCTGAGCGCAGCAGGCTCGCTGCCCACCACAGGTGCTGCACGTTCTGCACATAGTCCGGGTTGACGATGCCGTGGTTGGTGACGGTGCCGTCCTCGTTGGCATTGGTGCCGGGGAGGCGGATGTCTGGCCGCACCCCATTGAATTCCTGCACCTTGTGCAGGTCACCAGGGCGAGCGAAGGCGGATATCGCCATGGATATCAACGAGTTTCGCCAGTTTGGCATCTGCTTGTTGCCCGGCATCATCGCCATGGCGAGCGCTGGAGCGAGCAGATCCCAGGACACTTCGTCCGCCTGCGAGTCACCCGGCGTGAGGTCCTGGCCTAGTCGATTGCGGTGATAGCGCGGGCCGCGCGCGGAGGCGTACTCGGCCTCGCTGTAGACCATCGCCGCGACGAGAGCCTGCTCGTTCGGCGTGAGGTCGTCCCAGACCATCCATGCGGCCTGGCCGAGCGTGGTCGCCCAGAGCGCCGACTGCCACGTGTTGCCCCATCCGCCGGGCGTCAGCGCACCATGCTCGCAGGCGAGAGAGCGAACCTGCCAGCGCACGTAGTCGCGCAGTTCCGTGCGCGAGATCCCGTTGACGTTCTTCCACGGCGAGGTCGTCAGGGCGACGGCACCGGCAAGTGCCGCGTTTGCGCTGCGTCGCACTGACTCCTCGATCGTTCGGTGCGTGGACAGCGCGTCGTAGTAGGCCTGCGAGGTCCGCGAGTACAGGCGGTTGGTGAGGTCCTTGGTGATGACGTAGCGCAGTCCGTCCTGCACCGTGCCGAGGATCTCCTGATTACCGTCGATCTTGCGCGTGCCGGCGGGTGTGCGGGCCGGGCGCACCTGCGCCGCGAGGGCCTTGCCGAAGCGCTCACCGTCGCGCGTGGCCGTGGGGCAGTGGCCGGGGCCCGTCGCCTGACTGCCCACGATCGGCACCTCGTCGGCGAGCAGGGCATGACTCTGCTTCTCCGTGGGACGCAGCTTGTCGATCCCCCTGCTGAGCACCCACGTGCTGCGGTCCTGGATCACGCCGGGGTCGTCGGACCCGTCGCGATTCCAGTCGCCGACGACGGGCAGGTCCCCGAACGAGCCGAAAGCGAACGACAGCACCGCGGTGCCCTCGCGCTTGGCCCATTGCACGGTGATCGCCTTGTCGAGGCCGCGCGGCTTGCGCTCCAGCCCCGTGATCCGCAGGTTCCATCGACCCTGCCGGACGAATCCGATGTCGCTTCGGCCGTCACCGTTCCAGTCGCCGACTACGGGGACATCGCCGGCCTGGCCGAAGACGACCGGAGCAGGGGTGTCGCCCTTGGTGACCTGCCATGTCCAGGTGCCGTTGCGGAAGACGCCGATGTCGCTTCGCTTGTCGCCATCAATGAACCCGACAACGGGAACGTCGGTGGGCTCTCCGCCGAACGCCGCGTAGCCCTCCCACTGCGCGGAGTTGACCGCAGCGTTGGTGATGAACCACTGACCGGCCTCGTAGCGGCCGGGGGTGAGCATGCCGTCGCCGTTCCAGTCGCCCATCAGCGGCGTGCCTGCCGCGGCCGGGAGACGGACCTCGACGCCGGTGCGCCGCTTTGACCCGGGCGGCCACATCAGCCACGTGCCGCGCGCCACGGACGCTGCCCCGGGGATGGACAGGGGAGTGATCTTTCCCTTGCGCCACTTCGACGGGACGTCAGGCAGGGTCGGCAGGGACGGTGCCTTGATCGGTCGGGGCTGACCGTCTGGGCCTTTCTCGCGCGCGCCCTGCGCAGGAACCGCGATCAGGATCGCCGATGCCGCGACGGCCGTCGCCGACGCCACTGCTGTTGCCCTGCTGAATCGCATTCGCCCGATCAGCCTGCGCATTCCGGGCACAGGAGGTTCGAGGGCATGGGCACTTGGACGGGAATGATGCGTCCGTCGTTCCGCTCATCTGCCCACTGCTGAATCAGTTCACCCGTGGACGGCCGGAACCACAGGGCGACGATGTCCATCTCGGGATGCAGCTGAAGGGTGAGATCGACGTAGCCCGTGTCGGACTCCTCATACGGGAACGCGGGAAGGTCGCGGTAGAAGCGCTGCTGCGTGGTGCTCATGACTCCGTGCAGCGTGGCGACCCACAGGTTGGGCAGCGTGCCGGCGCCATCCCAGATCAGCGTGGTGTCGTCCGGATACGGGACCGCCGCCTGCTGGGCGCGCACGATCGACTCGCCGATCAGGGGATCCTCGATGCCCCTCATCCGCTCATTGCCCGCCTGCACCCCCGGTGACGCCCGGAATCCATCGGAGAACTCCGATGACGCACCGACGTAGCCGAGGAGACCGAACACGATGACGCCACCGAGGGCGAGGCTCAGCGCCGCAGTTGCGCGGCTGAGGCCAGCGACCGCCCTCGACAGCACGACCGCCAGCAGGGCAGCGATCACCGGGGCGATGGCGAGCAGCATCGCGTCGAGCGGCTTGAGCACGTAGTACGCCTGCAGTCGCGAGACTCCCGCAGCGTCGGCGCCTGCGATGAAGATCAGCGCGACGATGCCCGGTCCGGCGATCGGACCGGCAATGGCCACCGCCAGCGGCCATCGGCCCATGCGAATCAGCAGGATCATGACGAGGATCGCGATGATGGGCGACGTCAGGGCCAGACCGATGTTGAACGGCACCATTCCGGTGCCCACCGCCCCGAGGTTCTCGGTGAAGTCGCCGGTGGTCTGGCCAGGCTCGACCCCGAGAATCGCATTGGCCTGCGTGAGGGCCATGAAGGCCGCGAGAGCGGCCGATCCCACGAGCCAGGCGATCCCGAGGAGCGCACGGAAGCGAATGAGGGCGATCGCGACGACGACGGCCGACGGGATCAGTCCCAGGACGAGTGGCGTCCACAGGCCGATGGTCGCTAGGCCCGCCAGCGGAATCAGGAACCAGCCGAGCATGCGCGCCGAACGCAGGCTGCGCGCACTGACATACGCCGCGACGATCACGACCGTGACGCCCATCAGGAAGTTCGTGAAGCCCGCGTTGTAGAGGAAGGCAGGACTACCGAACACGGCGAAGAGACCGAACGCCGTGAATGCCATCGGCCGCGTCCAGGCCGCACGATCGCGACCGCCGATGCGCACGGCGAGATCACCGGCAACCCACGCAAGCGCGACGAGGCAGGCCGCGAAGGTCAGGGCGTTCCACTGCACGTAGGGCCACAGGAGCTCAAGGCGTGTGACGTCGGCTGAGTCAGCGACGCGCTCGAGCAGCGCCCACAGCGTCGAGTGCAGCGACGGATACCACTGGTTCCAGGCGATTGCCCCGTCCACGGTCGGCCACGTGGTGCTCTGCGAGGTGAAGGTGTTGGCGAAGGTCGTGTAGTGCGCCTGGTTGTCCCAGCCGCTGAAGAACAGGCCACTGACGATCTCGACGCTTGAGCGTCCGACATACGCCGCGGCCAGCCAGATCGCACTGGCAGCGCCGAGGACGAGGGCCAGGCCGTCGGCGAGGTTGGGCTTGGGGATGCGGACGTCACGCAGACCGGGCACGGCGCGCAGGGCCAGGAGCGCAACGAGCATGAGGGTGAACAGCACGGTGGCGCTGACCGATGTGACCGGCGTTGATCCCGCGCGCGGGAAGAGGATCGCGACGACTCCCAGCAGGACGACCCCGCTGATCACCGCACGCTCGGTGAGCGTGCGACCCCACGGCGGCAGCAGCACGAGCATGACGGCAAACGCAACGAGCCCCACCGGGGGAATCAGCCACAGCGCCGCGATGGTCGCGGCCGTGGCGATGCCCAGTGCGCCGGCGTAGCGGGTCATCGGGTGAACCGCATCGAGACGTTGACCGGGGCGTCCTGCACGGCACTGACGGTCGCGGTGCTGCCCTGCTGGATCTGCCCCGGCGCCTGAACCGGCTGCCAGCCGGCAGGCGGAGTGACGGTGACCGACAGCGTCGACGGGACGAACAGGGACTGCGGCTCCGCCTGCAGGCGGTACTCCAGCACGCCATCGACTTCAGAGAACGTCCCCGCCGGCAGCGTGTAGCTCACCGACACGGCGTTCTGCCCACCCGGCGGCGTCCAGCCCACCACGCGGATCATGCGGTGGCCGAATCCGTCATCCACCCATCCTCGTCCCAACTGCGGGTGGTTCTTAAACGGACGCACCGCGAAGCCATCGGGATAGTTCGCGCGATAGTCGGTCGCGGCATCGGGGACATAGAGGATGTAGGCGTTCTTCAGCCACGATGTCTCATAGCCGACGCGCTCCGGTGGACCCTCGGGACGATCCGCGGGGGTGGCGTTGGTGAGCGTGACCTGCTGCGTCACGCGTGCGGATCCGTCGTCGGCCATGGTGACGGTGACCAGGACGTTGCGCTGCTGGAACACGTCGACCTTGCTCTGGTTTCCGTTCTGCGTATAGACCGCAGACCAGTCGCCAGTGCCGGGATCGTTGACCTGACCTGCGGCTCCCGAGCGCAGCGACAGTCGCTGCAGTTCAGGATTGCGCATCCACGCCTGGAAGTGACGCCCCGGCGCCGTGCTGGTGATCGCTTGAGCGGCGTTGACGAGATCCTCACCGCCGAGCAGGCGCTCGAGCAAGTCGTTGAGCAGGGCCTGATTGGCCTCCTGCCGTTCGACGGCGCCCTCCTGCCCGAACTCCATGTATGCGTCGACGAGCAGGATCTGCCCGAGCCGCTCACCGTCGACGGTGCCGTAGACCTCCGACTCCACCGGACCAGTCGCGTCGAGAACAGCGGCGATCGCAGTGAGATCGAGGGTGATGACGCCATCGACGGTCGGATAGTTGCCGCCCACCCACGCCTCGGCCATCTCGCGCGCGGAGAACAGCAGGTTGGGATGCGTGTTCGTGACGACGAACGGGGCGTTGCGCGGGTTCGTCGGGAAGAACGGATTGCCACCCGGGCCCCACCATTCGACAGGGGCGTTGAGCGGGGGGAACAGCTGCGTCGACGTCGGTCCCTTGATCGGGATGGAGATGCGTCCTTCATTGAACTCGACGAGCACGAGGGTCAGCGGTGCCCCGCCCGCAGCGCGCATCTCCGCCTGGTTGCCGATCGCGATGAGGTAGCGGCGCGGGCCGTTGGCGCCAAGCGCATCCGGCAGTACCGGGGCGATGACCTGCAGGGAGGCCATCGCCTCCTCGACCGGCAGCATCTCCTCGAGAGCCTTCTCGCGGACTCTGTCGAGTGGCTCCGAGGGGACAGTGGCGGCACGGATGGCCATGAGATCGGCGTGGGCACTGGCGAGCTTGTCGCTGGCGGCGTCGACGCGATCGGGAAGGTTCTCCAGCCGGGCGAGGTCGATAGCACCGTCGGAGAAGATCTTGGGGCCGTCTGCCTTACCGGAGAGATCGCCGTACAGGGAGATGAGGTCGCCGGTGGCTGACGTCAGGGCGGAGGCAGCATCGACAGCCAGCTGCCAGTTCTCGACGGCGACGTCAACCCCGGGGATGCGGCCCGCGAGGTTGAAGGGGGCGATGTCGACGGACTTCTGGAGTCGGACGGTGGACTCTGTGGCCAGCTCGAACGACTGCTCGGCCTCGGCATAGTCACCGGAGGTGAGGCCGTCGGCCGCTGCGGAGAGGTTGTCCTGCAGGCCGATGCCGCCTGCGGCGAGGTTCGCGGTGGACCAGATGAGGCCGGCCTGCATCCACAGGACGAAGCCGCCGACCCCGAGGGTCAGGAGTCCCCCCAGCACGAAACGCGGGCGGCTCACAGACACCTCACGAGTATAGGGAGCCCCTCACCGCCTCCAAGGCCCCGCGAGCGGTGGATCGGCGTCCGAACGGTGGATCCGCGTCCGAACGGTGGATCCGCGCACGAACGGTGGATCTGCGCACGAACGGTGGATCTGCGTCAGTACGCGCCGTCTCCCCAGAGGACCGCCTTGACCGTCTTGGCCACGATCACCAGGTCCAGGGCAGGCGACCAGTTCTCGATGTACTCGAGATCCAGGCGCATGCGCTCCTCCCAATCGGTCGTCTTGCGGCCAGACACCTGCCACAGCCCCGTCAGGCCAGGCTTGGTGAGGTGCCGGCGATGATCGGCGTCACCCAGCAGCGGCATCTCGTCGACGAGCACCGGACGCGGGCCGACAAGCGACATCGTGCCTGCGATGACGGCGACCACCTGCGGCATCTCGTCGATGGACCAGCGGCGCAGGAACTTGCCGAATGGCGTGATGCGCGGATCTGCCTTGTAGCGATCGGTGATGTCCGCATCCGGTGCACCGATGACCGCGTCACGCATCTGATCGGAGCCCACATACATCGTCCGGAATTTCGCGATGCGGATGATCTGGCCGCCTCGACCGACACGCTCCTGGAAGTACAGCATGGGCCCGCGGCTGGTGAGCTTCACGCCCACGGCGGCGATCAGCATGAACGGCAGGAACAGGATGAAGAGCGTGATGCCGAACACGATGTCGAGGGAGCGCTTGATCGCCCGCTTGGGGCCGGTGAGGTGCGGCTCGTCTAGGTGCAGCAGCGGAAGGTCAGCCGCCATGCGCATCGACACGCGCGGGCCGGCCACGTCACCGACCGTCGGTGCGACGAGGAGGTCGACGCGCGGGCCCTCGAGCCGCCACGCCAGGCGCTGGATCACCTTCGGCCCCATCGCCGGAGCGCCAGCAACCGCAACGGTGTCAGCGTCCTCCAGGGCAATGCGCGTCATGACCTCGTCGAGCCATGAGTCCAGTGCGTCCTCACTCGCCTCGGAGCCGATCTCCGGGATCACGTCGACGACGGCGAATCCCGCGACCGGATCGCGATCGAGCAGATCGACGATCTCCGCCATCGCGTCGCCACTGCCGATCACGACGGTGCGGTGCAGGAAGTGCCCGTAGCGTCGCTCATGCCGAAGCCAGGCGCGAAGAATCCATCGCACCGAGATCAGGAGAATGACACCGACGACGAACGTGATGAGGACGAAGCCGCGGGACAGCTCGAGCTTCAACGCGAAGGCCACGAGGGCGATCGCGGCGAACACCACGGCCGTCGCGGAGACCACGCGCTTGAACTCCTCCGAGCCGACTCCGAGCACTCGGGTGTCATACGCGCCGCGCAGTACGAGAACGACCATCCATGACGCGACGACAACACCGACGAACGAGACGTAGGTCAGGTCACTGATGTCGACGGAGTACGGGATCGTCCAGCGCAGGATGAAGCCGGTGAACGCCGCAATGACGACGGCCAGGAGATCGAGCAGGACCGCCCGCGTGGCATAGACGCGCAGGGGATCGCGCTGGAGGAAGGGCCGGTCGCGGTGGGAGTGGGCCTCGGCCCAGCCGATCCGAGACGGCATGACGAGCGGGATCGTGTGATGCAGATCGTCAGGCTCCCCAGGGACGGACCGAGGGTCGGTCGATGGCTTGCTCTCCTCCAACGACACAGCTCACCTCCCGGCACGACGTTCGACCACGGTAGCAGCGCCCCAAGGAATTCCCGGTCTCTGACCGGTCAGAGGCAGGCCACGCCCGCTCCATCCCCCGCCGAGAGGCAAGCAGTGGTCGTGAAACCACCCCTGGAAGGCCCATTTCACAACCATCCGCTGCCTCTCGGCGGTTGGGGGAGGGTGTGGCAGGGGCCCGGCTGGGGCGAGCTGGGCCCAGCTGGGATGGGCTACTGCAGGTAGAAGCGAACCGGGACCGTCGTCAAGGTGACCTCGGCTCCGCCGGAGGACTCCGAGCAGTTCGCCAGCGGATCGCAGACGAGGGCGGTGCCCTCGGGAGCCGTGAACGGCACCTCACCAGACTGCGCCCACGCCACGACCCAACTCGAGCCGTCGCGCGAGAAGTTGCACGTCACGGCACCCGTCGCGGCCTCCTCGCACCCGTCGAACTGCGAGCCGAGCACCCAGTTCTCCAGCGCGAAGAAGCCCTGCTCAGCGTCCGAGCCCGGGTAGGCCTGAACGCCCAGGAGGTCGTACTCACCGCGAGGAGTCCAGATGTACCAGTACGAACGGTCCACGCCGTAGCGCAGATCGTCGATGTAGGTGCGCACGACGAAGCCAGCGGCATTCGCCCCGGTGATCGACTGCTTCGGCAGGTCGCCTGGGCCGGCGAGCCCGTAGTTCAGCTCGGTGTCCCACAGCGGCAGTTCGGGAGCCCCAGCCTCGGTCAGGTCCGCCTTGACCATGTCCAGCAGCGCGCCACGCGCCACCGGATCACCGTCGGCCGCCGGGTAGGTGTGCACGGCGAACACGTCGACGGGCCAGCCCTTGGCACCCAGCGCCTTCAGGTAGGCGGGGTAGAACTTTTCGTACGGGCCCGTCAGTCGAGTCGACGGGGACGCGGACACGACAAGCGCATCGGGATCGATCTTCTTGATGATGTCGTAGGCCCGCTTGGTGAGATCAGCCATCTCCTCCGGCGTGCCGTTCCAGAAGTTCTTGAGATTCGCCTCGTTCCAGATCTGGTACGCGGAGATCCGGCCCTTGTAGCGCGTGGCCACCTCGGTGACCCAGGTGTCCCACGCCGTCAGATCCTTAGGCGCGCTCGCCGCGCCGGGCTGCGGGTAGTCAGCGTCGTTGACGTCGGTGGCGTTCCACTCCGGGGTGGTGCCCAGAACCATGAGCACGTCCGTCATGCCTTTGGACTGCGCGTTCTCCAGCGCACCCTCGAGGTTGTCCCACTTGTAGACACCCGGCTCGAGCTCGATCTGCGACCACGCGGTTCCGTTGTCCCACAGGCGCAGCGCGCCGAACGGAGCCGACGCCCAAGCGCCGCCCTCGACACCCTCGATGTGCATGCCGATCAGGGACGACGGCAGACCGGGGTTCGACGGCGCCGACGACTCGGACGGAGCCGCGGCGTCACCGCCCGCGTCCGGCTCAGAGCCCCCAGAGGAGCACCCCGCAGCCACGAGACCGGTTGCCGCGACAGCTGCCGCGAGGAGAACTAGCTTGCGGGGTTTCCGAACCATTGCGGCATGCTTCCAATCGTCACCTGGGACCCGGGGGCGACCGGCGTGCACTGGTTGAGTGCATCACAGGTCTGGGTCACGTTCGCGGGCACCGTAAAGGTAGCCGAGCCCGAATCGAGCCACGCCACCACGTCCGGAGTGGTGTTGTCACCGAACTGGCAGACGTTCGGCTGGCCGTTGGCGCCCTCGGTGCAGGAGTAGAACGAGCCGCTCAGCCAGTTGCGGGCCGTCTGGTATCCGACAGCACCCTCGGTGCCGTTGTACATCTGGATCCCGACGAGGTTGGAGTTGTTGTACCAGTAGTACCAGTAGCCGCGGTCGACGTTGTAGAGCACGTCATCGAGGTACGTGGCAGCAGTCCATGCGGCGGCCGTCGGCCCGGTGATCACACGACGCGGGTTCGAGCCCGGTCCCGCGATGCCGTAGTTGACCTCGGTATCCCACAGCGGCTTGCTCGCGGGCACCTTGCCCTTCTTCATGTCCGCCTGCACCTGCTTGATGTAGGTGACGCGGTCCGCGGGCGTGCCGTTGGCCGCCGGGTAGCCGTGGAAGGAGATGACGTCGACCGGCCACTTGGCCTTCTTCAGCGCCTTCAGGTACTTCGGGAAGAACTTCTTGTAGGCGCTCTGCAGACGAACCGTGGTGCTGGCGGCCACGACCTTGGCCGTCGGGTCGTACTTGCGAATGATCTTGTACGCCTCCTTGGTGAGCGTCGCCATCTGCTCAGGCGTGCCCTCCCAGAACGTCTTCAGGTTCGCCTCGTTCCAGATCTGGTACGAGTCGATCGAGTTGCCGTAGCGCTTGACGACGGCCGTGACCCAGTTCTTCCAGTCCTTGATGTTCTTCGGCATGGACGCCGCACCCTTGTTCGGGTACTTGCCCTGCTTGGCACTTGTCGCCGCCCACTTCGGGGTCGAGCCGAGGACGTAGAGGATCTGCAGGTTCTGCGCGTTGGCGTTGGCGATCGCAGCGTCAAGACCGTTCCACCAGTACTTGCCCTTGGCCTGCTCGACCTGGCCCCACGCGACACCGGAGTCCCACAGGCGCACCGAGCCCTCGTTGACGGACGTCTGCTCACCCTGGGAGATCTGCGGGATGTGCATGCCGAAGTTGGTGTCGGTGACGGGGCCACCGCTCGAGTCCGCCATCGCAGGGGCGGCCATGGAGGCGCCGGAGACGGCGATGGACAGGGAGAGGACTGCAGCAGTCAGAGCACGGCGCATGCCAAAGGGCCTTCCAGGATCGGAACGGGTCGACATGACCCTAACCCAGCAATCCGCCGATTCCGGTCAACCGGAGCCTCAAATGAACGGTTATTCCCCTAGCGCTTGCGCAGCACGTAGAGACTCTGACCGTCCGTCTCCCGGCCGTACTCGAACCGGTCAACCGCCAGTCGCGCAGCGTTCACGTGATCCTCGAAGTGCCAGCGGGCGAATCGGGTGCAGTGCAGGCGCCCCTTCCACTCCAGCGGGCCGTACCCCTCCGGGTTCTCCTCCCAACCCTCAACGTCCTCCTCGACGAAGCAGGTGACGAAGGCCTTGCCCCCAGGGGCCAGGGCCTCGGC
>JAIOXK010000066.1 GCA_021741645.1 Candidatus Nanopelagicales bacterium | reverse complement strand
GCCACGACCACCGAGATGGCCATGCAGCGCTCACCTGCGGAGCCGTAGCCGGCGCTGACGGCGGCATCTGCCGCCATGTCGATATCGGCGTCGGGAAGCACGACCATGTGGTTCTTCGCGCCGCCGAGCGCCTGGACCCGCTTGCCGTTGGCGGTGCCTGTGGAGTAGATGTACTTGGCGATGGGGGTGGAGCCGACGAAGCTGACCGCCTGGATGTCGGGATGCTCAAGGATGCGGTCGACGGCGACCTTGTCACCCATGACGACGTTGAAGACGCCATCGGGAAGGCCGGCCTGCTTGAGCAGGTCCGCGAGGAAGAGGGCCACCGACGGGTCCTTCTCGCTGGGCTTGAGGATGAAGGTGTTGCCGGTGGCGATGGCGTTGGCGAACATCCACATCGGCACCATGGCCGGGAAGTTGAAGGGGGTGATGCCGGCGACGACGCCCAGGGGCTGCTTGATGCTGTACACGTCGACGCCGGTGGAGACCTGCTCGCTGAAGCCGCCCTTCATGAGCTGGGGGATACCGCAGGCGAACTCGATGTTCTCGATGCCGCGGGCAAGCTCTCCCGCCGCGTCGCTGGGAACCTTGCCATGCTCGATGGACACCAGGCGGGCAATCTCGTCCCGGTTGTCGAGCACGAGGCGATGGAAGTTGAACATCACCTGGGCGCGCTTGGAGAGCGAGGACTTCCGCCAGGTCAGGAATGCCTCAGCGGCTGTCGCGACGGCCTTGTCGACATCGTCGACTGAGGCGAAGCCGACCTCGGCCTGCTGCTCGCCGGTGGCGGGATTGAAGACCGGCCCGCTGCGGCCAGAGGTGGCCGGGGTGAGGGTTCCGTTGATCCAGTGGTCGATGGTGCGCATGGCTTCCTTCGTGGGTTCAGGCCGTGGTGCCGGCCAATCGGTTCTTCGTGTCGACCGGGGTATCGGTCTTGTGGAGCGTGATCCGGGTGTGGATCGGTGTGGTGCCGTGTGCGGTCAGTCGGTGGTGATCAGATCAGGTACTGGGAGAGACCGCGCTTGAGGAACACGCCGTCCCCCTTGGCACCGTGGTACTCGTTGTCGTCGATGACGACCTTGCCGCGGGAGAGCACGGTATCGACGTGCCCGTCGATCACCACGCCCTCCCAAGCGGAGTGGTCCATGTTCATGTGATGTGTCTTGTGGTACCCGATCTCCGTCCGGCCAGCCGGGTCGTAGATGACGATGTCGGCATCGAAGCCCGGGCGAATGTCGCCCTTGCGGCCATAGAGCCCGAACATGCGGGCCGGTGTGGTCGAGCACAGTTCCACCCAGCGCTGCAGGCTGATCCTCCCGTCGACTACGCCCTGGTAGATCAGATCCATCCGGTGCTCGACCGAGCCGATGCCGTTCGGGATCTTGGAGAAGTCGCCCACACCCATCTCCTTCTGCTCCTTGAAGCAGAAGGGGCAGTGGTCGGTACTGATGACGGACAGGTCGTTGGTGCGCAGGTAGCGCCAGAGCTCCTCCTGATGCTCCTCGGCCTTGGATCGCAGGGGAGTGGAGCAGACCCACTTGGCTCCCTCGAATCCAGGTTGCGACAGCTGGTCCTCAAGGGAGAGGTACAGGTACTGAGGGCAGGTCTCGCCGAAGACGTTCCAGCCCTCGTCCTTGTGCGCCTGGAGCACGTTGACTGCCTGCTTGGCCGACATGTGCACGATGTACAGCGGCGCTCCCGTCATGCGCGCCAGCATGATTGCCCGGTTGGTGGCCTCCGCCTCCGTCTCCCAGGGTCGAGTGAGCGAGTGGTACTTCGGGTCCGTCTTGCCCTCCGCGAGGGCCTGGGCCACGAGCACGTCAATGGCGCTGCCGTTCTCGGCGTGCATCATGATCATCGCGCCGTTGCCCGACGCCTGCTGCATGGCCTGCAGGATCTGACCGTCCGAGCTCAGGAAGACGCCCGGGTAGGCCATGAACAGCTTGAAGGTCGTGACTCCCTCGTCGACCAATTCGTCCATGGCCTTGAGGGAATCGGCATCAACACCGCCGACCACCTGGTGGAACCCGTAGTCGATCGCGCAGTTGCCGTCGGCCTTGCGGTGCCATTCCGCCAGACAGTCCTGAACTCGCTCACCCTGCTTCTGAACGGCGAAGTCGATGATGGTGGTAGTACCGCCCCAGGCCGCAGCCCTCGTCCCCGTCTCGAAGCTGTCCGACGCCACGGTCCCGCCGAACGGCATCTCCATGTGGGTGTGCCCGTCGATGCCGCCCGGAACCACATACTTGCCCGTGGCATCGATCACCCGATCCACCGACGCCGCGAGGTCGACACCCAGGGTCCGCTCACCCGGAGCGAGGATCGCCGCGATGGTCTCGCCGTCGACGAGGACATCCGCCTGGCTGCTGCCCTGGGCGGTGACGATGGTTCCGTTCTTGATCAGGATGGTCATGGCCGGTGGTCCCTTCTTCGCCTGGAATGTGCTTCGTTCAGGTCGTCGTCACGCTACGTCTGCCGGATACAGTCTGCCGCCTCAGGGGCGCACAAGATCGTCGTATGCGTCGGGACGACGATCCCGGTAGAACTGCCAGCGATTGCGCACCTCGGTGATCAGGTCCAGGTCGAGGTCCCTGATGATCAGCTCGGGCTTGTAGGGGTCGCCCTTCTCGCCGACGTAGTTGCCCTCGGGGTCGACGAAGTAGGACTGGCCGTAGAAGTCGTCATCGCCCAGGGGCTCGATCCCGACTCGGTTGATGGCGCCCACGTAGTACTCGTTGGCCACGGCCGCCGCAGGCTGCTCGATGCTCCAGAGGTACTGGGAGAGCCCGCGGGAGGTGGCGCTGGGGTTGAAGACGATCTGTGCCCCATTGAGACCCAGCGCACGCCAGCCCTCGGGGAAGTGGCGGTCGTAGCAGATGTAGACACCGATCCGGCCGACGGCGGTGTCGAACACGGGGTAGCCGCCATTCCCGGGACGGAAGTAGAACTTCTCCCAGAAGCCATTGACGTGCGGGATGTGCTGCTTGCGGTACTTGCCGAGATAGCTGCCGTCCGCGTCGAGGACCGCGGCCGTGTTGTAGAGGAACCCCGGGCCGGCGTCCTCGTACATCGGCAGCACCATGACCAAGTTGAGCTCGCGGGCGAGGGCCTGAAAGCGCTCCACGATGGGGCCGGGAATCTGCTCGGCGTACTCGTAGAACTGGGCATCCTGCACCTGGCAGAAGTACGGACCGTAGAACAGCTCCTGGAAGCACACGACCTTGGCGCCCTCGGCCGCTGCCTGTCGTGCGTACTCCTCGTGCTTGACGATCATCGATTCCTTGTCGCCGGTCCAGTCGGTCTGCACCAAGGCTGCTCGAACGATGGTCATGCGCTCCTCCTCGTGGGTGGCCCTTGTCGACCCGTGTCAACATCTGTAATTCTGGACAGTAGACATAAACAGTTGTGTTACAAAAGGGTTTCTACAAAGTTCTTTCGGACTTTTTCGCGTACTGAACATTTGGTACGTCATGGGAGGTCCGCGGGGGCGTGCAACCGAGCGGGAGGCGAGCGGATGTCGATCGTGGACGGGCTTTCCTCGGCAGACCTGCTTGCTCAGGGTCAGGTTGCTCAGGGGCAGGTGTCCGAGCGGGATGCTCCCGCTGACATCGCCGACCCGCTGACCCTGATCGTGTCGTCGCTGGAGGATCGGTCTCCGAAGGGCATCGCGGCCGCTGTTCATCGGCTCATCCGGTCCGAGCGCCTCCAGACCGGCGATCGACTGCCCACAGTCCGGGTGCTCGCCGCTGCCCTGTCCGTGAGCCCGGCCACCGTCAGTGAGGCGTGGCAGGCGCTCGGGGCCGTTGGTGCCATTCAGGCGCGCGGCCGGGCGGGCACCTTCGTGACGCAGACCGCTGAACCCAGTCGGCCGATCCGCTACCTAGGTATCGGCGGCCCATCCGAGGGCGAAGGAGTGAACCTCTCCACGGGCACCCCCGATCCCGCTCTTCTGCCCCCGCTGCGCGATGCAGTCGACCGAGTGGTGGCCCGGTCCACATCGTGGACGACGAGCTACCTCGACGAACCGGTGCTGCCGGAGCTCGAGGAACTGCTGCGATCGGACTGGCCGTTCGCGCCCGAGCGACTCACGGTGGTCGACGGTGCCCTCGACGCCCTGTCGCGCATCGTCGACCAGGTGGTTCGGCTGGGGGACCGCGTCGCCATGGAGAACCCCGGCTTCCCGCCGCTCATCGATCTCCTGGAGCGCGCCGGCGCCGACATCCTTCCGCTGGAGCTCGACGATTCCGGGGTGACTCCGCGGTCGATGGCGGTGGCACTCGCGAGGAAGCCGGTGGCGGTCTTCCTTCAGCCCCGGGCCCAGAACCCGACCGGGGTGAGCATGACGGTCGAGCGAGCGGCGATGCTCGCGGCGGTGCTCGCCGACGCACGGCTGGGTTCGCGAGCCGTGGTCGTGGAGGACGATCATTCGGGCGATATCGCGACGGGCGAGGACGTGAGCCTTGGTCGGCACCTCCCCGAGCGCACCGTGCATATCCGCAGCTATAGCAAGTCGCACGGCCCCGACCTGCGGATCGCGGCGGTCGGTGGGTCAGCTGAGATCATCGATCCCCTTGTCTCGCGCCGCATGCTCGGGCCCGGCTGGACGAGTCGGTTGCTGCAGTCCGTCCTCGTGGAGCTCCTGACCGATCCGGGCGCGGTCGCGGCTGTCGAGCGAGCTCGATCCATGTACGCGGTTCGCAGTCTCGCGCTCCGATCGGGGCTGGCGCGCCGAGGCGTGACGAGTACCGCCGGTGACGGGATCAACGCGTGGGTCGAGGTGGCCGATGAGCGGGCCGCGCTCGTGGCGCTGGCAGCCCATGGGATTCGAGTATCACCTGGCGGGCCGTTCATGGTGACCGAGGAGCCGAGCCGGCACGTGCGCGTCACGACGAGCATGCTGGACGAGGAGGATCCTGATGAGGTGGCGGCCGTGGTGCAGGCGCTGTCGGCTGCCGCGGGAGCCGAGGGGATTCTGCGCGGGGTGTGATCCCATGCGGCCCATGACGACGATTCGTGTCATCTGAGACGACGATTTCCATCGTTACGATCGTGTTTCGATTCGCGAAACCGCTCCCGATTCCTTGTATCAGTGTGCTTTTCGTGCTTCGATGCCGTGAGTGCCACGGATCCCGTTTTTCAGGGCCGCCTTTGGGCCGGTGCAGGGAGCGATCGATCCGACGGTCCTGGATGAAGCCGTGATGGAGAGGATGACCGAATGACCGAGGCGGTGTTCGCTGGCGGGAGGTCCCGCACGGGGCGATCATCGACCGTAGGACAGGTCATCAACCCGGCTGATGGCTCGGTGGTCGATTCCTTCGCGTACGCGGACGCTGACGATGTTGATCATGCTGTTTCCGCTGCTCGAGAGGCGTATGCCGACTGGTCTGGCCAGCCGCCGGTGGAGCGATCCGCCGCCCTGCACCGGCTGGCTGCTCGCCTGGAGGAGCGGTCGGACGAGTACGCCATCGTCGAGACCCGGCAGACCGGCAAGCCGATCCGGCTGAGCACAGGTTTCGATATCCCCGGCTCGATCGACAACGTGTCGTTCTTTGCTGGAGCCGCGCGGAATCTCGAGGGCAAGGCGGCCGCTGAGTGGGACGGTGACCACACGTCGCTGATCAGGCGTGAGCCCATCGGGGTCGTGGGCTCGATCGCGCCGTGGAACTACCCCCTCCAGATGGCCATGTGGAAGATGCTGCCGGCGGTCGCCGCTGGCAACACGATCGTGCTCAAGCCGGCGGAGATCACGCCGCTGACCACCCTGATGCTCGCTGAAGACTGCCGAGCGGCGGGCATCCCGGACGGCGTGGTCAACGTGGTGGTGGGCACCGGACCGGTGGCTGGTGAGGCGCTGGTGGGGCATCCCGGTGTCGACATGGTCTCGTTCACGGGCTCGACGCCCGTCGGCAAGCGGGTCATGGAGATCGCGACCGCTTCGGTCAAGCGCGTCCACCTTGAACTCGGCGGCAAGGCCCCTTTCGTGGTGTTCGATGACGCCGACCTCGAAGCTGCGGTGCACGGAGCCGTGGCCGGCTCGCTGATCAACACCGGGCAGGACTGCACGGCCGCGACGCGCGCCTACGTGCAGCGCCCTCTGTACGACGCCTTCGTCGCCGGCGTGGCCGATCTGTTCGGCGCCATCCGACTCGGCCCCACGGAGGATCCGAGCACCGACCTCGGTCCGCTGGTCTCGGCTCGTCAGGCCGAGCGAGTCGGCGGTTTCGTCGACCGCGCCCGCTCTGGCGGTGCGACCGTGGTCGTCGGCGGTGCTGCCCCCGGCGGGGATCTGGCATCGGGAGCCTTCTACCTCCCCACCCTGGTGGTGGGGGCGGCTCAGGACTCGGAGATCGTTCGGGACGAGATCTTCGGGCCGGTGCTCGTGGTGCTGCCCTTCGACACCGATGACGAGGGCCTTGCGCTTGCCAACGACACCGTCTACGGGCTCGCCGCCTCGGCCTGGACCAAGGACATCTTCCGGGCCCTGCGGGCCCAGCGGGAGATCCGGGCGGGATGCGTCTGGGTCAACGACCACATTCCGATCGTGAGCGAGATGCCGCACGGGGGCTACAAGCAGTCCGGATTCGGCAAGGACATGTCCACCTACTCGTTTGACGAGTACACCCAGATCAAGCACGTGTCCATGGACATCACGGGTGTGGCACAAAAGCCGTGGCACCGCACAATCTTCACCGGACCGGCGTAACCTGCCCTACTAGCCACCATCAGCACCCGGCACGACGCACACGCAGCACCACTCAACCGAACAGCACCACTCAACCGAACAGAACTCGACCGGAGGACGACATGACCACCAAGCGACCCGAAGCCATTGCCGCCATTGCAGGGACCATGCGGTCCTCCGTCTCACGCCGTCGGCTGCTCCAGGCCGCGGGCATCGGCAGCGCGGCCATGGTGGCTGCCGCCTGCGGCACCGGTGGTGATTCCGAGGCGTCCGGCGAGGCGGCATCGGCCGAGGACATGAGCGACACCGACAAGACCCTCAACTGGTCGAACTGGCCGCTGTACATCGACGTCGACGAGGACTCCGGTGTTCGCCCGACGCTTGAGGCCTTCCAGTCGGAGTCAGGCGTCGCCGTCACCTACACGGAGGACATCAACGACAACAACGAGTTCTACGCCAAGGTGCGCACGCAGCTCGAGCAGGGCCAGGACATCGGCCGCGATCTCGTCGTCCTCACGGACTGGATGGCCGCCCTGTGGATCCAGAACGGATTCGCGCAGAAGCTCGACAAGTCGATCATGCCGAACGCGGGCAACATCATTCCGCGGCTCAAGAGCGTGAGCTTCGATCCCAACCGCGAGTACACACTGCCCTGGCAGTCCGGTATCGCCGGATTCGGCTTCAACAAGTCCGCGTACGCCGACGCGACCGGCAACGACAAGCTGGTCACGCTCGATCAGCTCTTCGATCCCGCGATCAAGGGTCGCGTGACCCTTCTGACGGAGATGCGCGACACCATGGGCGTCCTGCTTGCCTCGCTTGGCTACGACCCCGCCAACTTCACCGACGATGAGTTCAGTTCGGCCATTGAGCTGCTGACCAATCAGGTCGACAGCGGCCAGGTCCGGCAGGTCACGGGCAACGACTACATCGCGGCACTGGAGTCCGGCGACGTCATCGGCGTCATCGGCTGGTCCGGCGACATCCTGGCCCTCGGCGAGGACTTCGGATTCGAGATCCCGGAGTCCGGCGGAACGCTGTGGACCGACAACATGGAGATCCCGGCACTGGCCCAGCACAAGAAGAACGCCGAACTGGCGATGAACTACTACTACGACCCCGAGGTTGCGGCCGAGGTGGCGGCGTACGTGAACTACATCTGCCCGGTCGAGGGCGCTCAGGAGGCGATGGAGGCACTCGATCCGGAGCTGGCGAGCGATGAGTTCATCTTCCCGACCCAGGCGCTGCTGGATCAGACGTTCATCTTCATGGAGCTCACCGTCGAGCAGAACGACAAGTACGAGCGCGAGTTCCAGAAGACGATCGGCAACTAGTCGCACGCGGGTTTCGCACACCACGGATCTTCAACGAGGAAGAGGTCATCGTGACTGACGCTGCACGTGCTGTGGAGGACCTGCACCTGCAGAACCTCACCAAGAGGTTCGGTGACTTCGTCGCTGTCGACGATCTCACGCTCACCATTCCCGCAGGGTCGTTCTTCGCCCTTCTGGGCGCGTCAGGCTGCGGCAAGACGACGACCCTGCGGATGGTGGCGGGACTCGAGGATCCCACCGAGGGCAGTATTCGCATCGGCGAGAAGGACATCACCGGTCTGCGGGCGTTCGAGCGGCCGGTCAACACGGTCTTCCAGTCCTATGCGCTGTTCCCGCATCTGGACATCTTCGAGAACGTGGCCTTCGGCCTTCGTCGTCGCGGCATCAAGGACGTCAAGCCGGCCGTCGAGCAGATGCTTGATCTGGTCGAGCTCGGCAGCCTGGCTCGACGGAAGCCGTCGCAGCTGTCCGGCGGTCAGCAGCAGCGGGTCGCCGTCGCTCGAGCCTTGATCAACGAGCCGGATGTGCTGCTGCTCGACGAGCCGCTGGGTGCCCTGGACCTGAAGCTGCGCCGGCAGATGCAGATCGAACTCAAGCGCATCCAGATGGACGTGGGTACCACCTTCGTGCATGTCACGCACGACCAGGAGGAGGCCATGACCATGGCCGACACCGTGGCCGTGATGAATGCAGGTCGGATCGAGCAGATGGGCCATCCGGCTGACATCTACGAGACGCCGCAGACGGTGTTCGTCGCCAACTTCCTCGGTCAGTCGAACCTGATTGACGGACGACGCACCGGTACGTCGGGGGAGTTCGGGGTCATCGAGGCGCACGGCCTGTCCTTCATGGTTCCCTCCGACCGCTGCTTCTGCTCCGGCTCCGACGTGACGTTGGGTGTTCGGCCCGAGAAGATCACTGTTCTCGACGCCGTCGACGCGGAGCAGGTGCCCGATGGCCACAACCGGCTGGAGGGGCGGGTCACCGACGTCTCCTACACGGGCGTCTCGACGCAGTACCTGATCGACGCCCCCTGGGGGCAGGAGCTCATCGTCTTCGAGCAGAACGTCGTCGTCGGGGACCGCTGCAGTGTCGGTGACCCCGTCATCCTGCACTGGGCGCCGAGCCACACGTTCGGACTCGATCCCGCGCCTGGCCGAGGTGCCGGTATCGATCCAGAGGTGATCGAGGCCGAGCGCGTGAACGCCCACCTGCGGGTTCGCGGCGCGGAGGACTGACCATGGTCGCGGTTGTTCCCACAGCGGCGCGCTCAGGTGCGTCGGCACCGGTCGCCCAGCGATCATCCAAGACGGGCTACCTGCTGCTGTTCCCCGGAATGGCATGGCTGGGTGTCTTCTTCGCTATCCCGTTCGTGACGTTGTTCATGACGAGCCTGCAGGCGCCGGTGGCGGGGTCCCCGGGCAAGTACCAGTTCGGCCTCGAATTCGGAAACTACGCGTCTGCCATGGCCGAGTACTGGCCGCTGTTCCTGAGGTCGTTCCTGTACGCGGGTATCGCCACCCTGCTGGCTCTGGCCATCGCCTACCCGCTGGCCTACTTCATCGCCTTTCGGGCGGGGCAATGGCGCAGCCTCATGCTGGTGCTCGTCATCGCCCCCTCCTTCGCCTCGTTCCTGCTCCGCACATACGCGTGGAAGACGATCCTGGCGGACGAGGGCATCATCACGAGCACGCTCAACTCCCTGCACCTGCTTCCGGAAGGGCGCATCCTCAACACGGGCATCGCCGTGGTGGCAGGTCTGACCTACAACTTCCTGCCCTTCATGATCCTTCCGCTGTATGCCGCGCTCGAGAAGATCGATCCGCGACTCATGGAGGCCGCTGGCGATCTGTACGCGTCGCCCCAGACCGCCTTCCGCAAGGTCACGTGGCCGCTGTCCATGCCGGGCATCGTCGCCGGAACGCTGCTCACGTTCATTCCTGCCTCGGGTGACTACATCAATGCGGCTCTTCTCGGGTCTACCGGAAACCGAATGATCGGCAATGCCATCCAGATCAATTTCATCCAGTTCCGTGACTATCCGACGGCGAGTGCGCTGTCCTTCGTGCTGATGGCGGCCATTCTCGTGCTGGTGTTCACGTACATCCGTCGAGCCGGGACGGAGGACCTCGTCTGATGCGCTGGCTGAGGCACCATCTCATCGGCATCGTGGCGGTTGCCGTTCTCGTGTACCTGTTCATTCCGATCGCCGTGATCATGGTGCTGTCGTTTAACAAGCCATCAGGCAAGTACAACCTCAGCTGGAATGAATTCTCCCTTGACGGCTGGACGAATCTGTGTGGTGTTCCGGGCGTGTGCTCATCCTTTGCCACCAGCATTCAGATCGGCATCATCTCCACCATCGTCGCGACGATCCTGGGAACCATGATCGCCTTCGCGCTGGTGAGGTATCGCTTCCGCGGTCGCAGCACGACGAACCTGCTGATCTTCCTGCCGATGGCCACACCCGAGGTCGTCATGGGCGCAAGCCTGCTGGCCCTCTTCCTGAATCTGAGGTTCCCCCTCGGCCAGGCGACGGTCACGATCGCCCACATCATGTTCATCATCTCGTTCGTCGTTGTCACCGTGAAGGCGCGTCTGCAGGGAATGGACCCAATGCTCGAAGAGGCAGCTCGCGACCTCTATGCCGGTCCTCGACAGGTGTTCCGCTACGTGACCTTCCCCTTGGTGCTTCCCGGCATTCTCGGCGCGGCACTGCTGGGCTTCTCACTGTCCTTCGATGACTTCATCATCAGCTTCTTCAATGCCGGCACGCTGGTCACCTTCCCGATCTATATCTGGGGTGCCGCTCAGCGTGGAATCCCGGTTCAGGTGAACGCCCTGGCGACCATCGTCTTCCTCGTGGCACTGGCCATCGTGCTGACCGCGCAGTTCGTCAACCATCGGCGCAGGCAGGCTCTCGAGCGAAGCGCCGTGGACATGGACACTTTCTCAAGGTCATAGTCGTGGCACGACTGTCAGGCCACGTGAGGATTACCATGTGGGTCTAGGCGGGCGACCACACGATCGTCTGCATTCTGATCGATCGAAGGGACTGGTGGGACGGCAGGGCGATCGGCCCTGCTCCGCGCTGATCGTCTTTGGCAAGGAGTCCCATGCACTTCTCATCTGAGTCCACCGCGCGCTCGCAGGCCGCTCTCGCGGGTCTACGAGTGCAGCCCTATTGGCTCGATACCCCTGATCGACCCGACCCGACGCCGCCGTTGACCGATGACGTCGAGGCGGATCTCGTTGTCGTCGGCGCAGGCTTCACGGGCTTGTGGACAGCACTGCTCGCCAAGCGGGAAGACCCCTCGAGCACCGTGGTCGTCCTGGAGGGCGGTCGGGTGGCGGAAGGAGCCACGGGTCGCAATGGGGGGTTCGTCGCCGCCTCCCTCACCCATGGGCTGGCCAACGGCGCTGAGCGATTCGAAGATGAACTGCCGGATCTGCTTCGCATGGGTCAGGAGAACCTGGACGCGATTGAGCAGACGATTGAGGAGTTCGGTATCGAGTGCGGCTTCGTGCGGGCCGGTGAGATGGACGTGGCGGTTGCCGAGCATCAGGTGGAGGAGCTCAAGGCCATGGCCGAGCTCGCGCAGAGCTATGGCCAGGAGGTCGAGCTCCTCGACGCTGCCGGTGCGCGAGCGCTGGTGGACTCGAGCAGCTACCTCGCGGGACTGGTTGATCGAAGGAGCGTTGCGCTCGTCGATCCGGCGCGATTGGCCTGGGGTCTTGCTGAGGCATGCCGGTCCGTCGGAGTCCACCTGTATGAGGGTTCACCGGTCACGGATCTGCTGGATGAGGACGACGACGTCTTGGTCGTCACACGCTCGGGCTCGGTGCGCGCGGCACGAGTGGCGTTGGCCACGAACGCCTACCCGCCGCTGCTGAAGCGGCTCAAGCACTACATCGTTCCGGTCTATGACTACGTACTGGTGACGGAGCCCTTGACCGCAGACCAGTGGGCTGCAATCGGGTGGGACGGGCGCGAGGGAGTGTCAGACGCGGGGAACCAGTTCCACTACTACCGGGTCACTCCCGATGGGCGCATCCTGTGGGGCGGCTATGACGCGGTGCATCATTACGGGAGCACCTTCGCACGTGAGCATGAGCACGACACGAGCTACTTCGGGCATCTGGCCGAGCACTTCCTGCAGACGTTCCCGGCTCTCGAGGGCATCTCCTTCACGCACGGCTGGGGAGGTGCGATCGACACGTGCTCTCGGTTCTCTGCCTTCTGGGGAACCGCCATGGGCGGCAAAGTCGGGTATGTCCTCGGGTTCACCGGACTCGGGGTGGGTGCCGCGCGCTTCGGCGCCCAGACGATGCTGGATCTGCTGAACGGGCGCGATACAGAGCGCACCCGTCTGGAGATGGTCCGGTCCAAGCCCATTCCCTTTCCGCCCGAGCCACTGCGATCTGCAGGCATAGCTGTCACCACGAAGTCGCTGGCTCATGCTGACCGTCATGGCGGCCGTCGGAATCTGTGGCTGAGGACACTGGATTCACTCGGTATGGGATTCGACTCGTGAGTCACGCCGACGTGCGCGCAGCTGGAGAAGGGAAGGCAATGTGATGAAGGTCCTGGCGATTGGCTGCGGGGG
>JAIOXK010000065.1 GCA_021741645.1 Candidatus Nanopelagicales bacterium | reverse complement strand
CCGTCTCGCCACCCCACGAAACGCCCTGATAGCCTTCGCTCGCGCAGAAAGCAGGCGCGCCCACGGCCAGGTAGCTCAGTTGGTACGAGCGTCCGACTGAAAATCGGAAGGTCGGCGGTTCGACCCCGCCCCTGGCCACTCGAAATCCCCTCCAGCGCAACGACTCTCGGCGCCGACATTCCCTACCCAATCAGCAGGCATTTCAGATCTGCCCTATTCTCTGCCCTTTCACACACGCACAATCTGTGGATAACTGGCCGAGATCCGGCGAAGATCGGAAGGTCAGATCGCCCAGCCAGCGAATTGAAACTGCGCGGGCATGGCACCGCGCGCTCGATATTCGTCGCGCTGTCACGCGAGCCGAAGTCGGCTGCGTAGATCTCTACCAGGACCGTCCGTCGGTGGGGAGGTCGTCATTCACTTCACGCAGAATGTCTCTGTCGGCCGCACTCGCAATGTCGACATAGAAGCGTCGCTCGATTGACCCAGCAGGCAGGCCCTTCGCGACCTCCAGCGACCGGTCTCGCTGTTCGAGTGTCTCGGGAAACGGCTCGCCGGGGGTGCCGCTACGAATCCCGGTGATGGTGGCGGCCCAAAGAGCTCGGACCATCTCTTGGCGGATCTCCTCGCCGAGTTTGTCGGCAGCGTGCAACGCGACACGCACGAAATCGGGTTGGTCCCAAATGAAGGTCCGAGGGGCCTCGTGCAGAACTGCAACAACAGCAAGGGCCAACTTGTCCATGCCGCCGGCGAGGGCCTTCCTGAGAACATCCACCGCCTGGTCGTCGAACACAACTGCGACCGCCGCAAAGAGGTCAGCGCCAAGTCGGCTCCGGAGCCAGTCGGTGGGCTTCTCAGCGATCCACTCCAGAATGCCGTTCAGGCTGGCAACGAAGGACGAGGTGTCGCGAATGCGAAGGTGGCTGTCCCACGAGTAAGGGAGCGCTTGGTAGCCAACCAGGGAGCCGAGCCCCTGGGCGAGTTCGATCCGCTCCCGAAGAACTCCTAAGACCCACTCCGGTTGCGAACCAGATCGATCTGAGAGCGCCTCCAGAACGGAGTACCCGCTGATAGCGGGCAGCCTGACGAGGTCTTGGCGAATCAGTTCCAGTTCGGGGTCCGAGAAGTCGCTCCACGAAATGTCATCGTCCAAGCGCCAAGACATGAAGTACTCATCAGCAAGTCTTTCGCTGTCACCAAATCGAACGGCAGCCATCAAGCGGGTCGCCTCCGCCTTGTGGGTTCGACCGATGAGTTGGGCCGCCCGGACCACGTTGCGCCGGACGAATTCGTCAGCATCCGAAGCTAGCTCCAACAGCAGATCCAGCTCTCCCGGGTGCAGCGCACGCGGTCCGCGGTTCCAGCCAATTGCTTGGGCTACGGCACGGCGGCGATCCACTGACTCACTGGCCAGCAGCTCCCTGACGTCCTCTAGTGCGGCTGCCGGATCCAGCGTGGCATACGTCCCGAGGATGATCGGCAGGATCTGATCGAGATCAGTCTCTGCAGTGTCGCCCCGCAGGCGTTCGAGCATTGCGTGTGCGAGCGTTGGACGCGCGGTGACCAGCCTCTCTAGCAGTGGCCCCGGATGGCCGACGTTCGGTCCGTACAGCTCCCGGTCGGCGCCGAGCCGAGCGACTAGCAGTTCGACCACCTCCTGGTCTGTGCGCTCGGCGAGGCCCTCGATGACCCTCCCGATGATTTCAACGCGCTTCGATTCGATGGCTTCGAAGTCGTCCCCACGGTCGCGCACCAAGTGGCCCCAACCGTCGTGGACCATCAGACCGAGCAGAGCCTCGATGCCCCCGGGCAGCGACTCGACAGCTCTTTGTGCTGCTTCAGAGGTCGGACCGGATCCGTAGTTGTCGTGCCAGAAGAGCGCCTCACGCACTCCAACGAGAACAGCCGGATCCAGCCCACCCTGCGCCGCCCTAGCACCTAGGCGGTCAATGGTGTCGAGGATCCCTGGAGTCCAGGCTTCCAGCTCGTCGCTCGAGACCGTCCTCCCGAATCGTCCCATCGGGAACTGCATAGCGGAACCAAGGATCTTCGCCGCCGCTCCAGAACGTCGGAGGTCTGGTGACTCCAGTTCCTCGAACGCCAAGTCGATGATCCGCTGCCGCACTCGCATGACGCTCTGCGGATTCACCACGAAGGGCTTAAAGGTGATCGTGTGGCCACGAAAAGTCGCATCGTCACCCTCAGTCGCGAGCATCGGCTCAAGAACGTCAAAGGGAGACAGCCGCTGGCCATCGACAAACCAGGTTGAGACGACGTCGACGATTTGATCGTTGAACCAGATCGGCTTAGCAGGACCGAAGTCCGCGAGCTCGCACAGGACGCGAAGCGGATGACTCGGGTGCGGGTTAGTCGGGCGATGATCAAGCTGGGAAAGCTCCCACAACTGTGCAAGAGCCTCGGGGAGCGTGTCCTCAGTCATCCCGGCACGCATGATCGCCGGCGGCAACGCCTCGAGAACCGAGCTGTAGTCCACCGCAATCAGCCCGCGCCAAGCTGCATGCTCATCATTGAGGTGGTCCGTCGGATTTTCGATGAGCCACCGGGTCAGCTCGAGGGCACGCGCGGGCCGGAAGTAAGCAGCCTTGGCGAGCGTGTCGGCGAGGGTGCGGCGTTCGAGAACGTCAGCCGTCTCGATCTGCCGGCGGAAGGCGTCCCACAGAGAGTCCGCCAAGCTTGGGTCATCCTGCCGCAAGTTGTGAACTTGCCAATCGACGCGGCTCACGTTGACGAACAAATGCTCGGCACTGGGTCCACTAACCAGAGGTTCTATCCGTGTCAAGTAGCCAGTGCCCAAAGCGGTGGGCCCATCAAGTGCCGCCTCCGTCAGGATCACGTCGCCCAGAAGGTCCGGAACGATGCGCAAGGTGGCGCCCCGCCGCCGCAGAATGCCGGCGTTCTCAAGGCTGCGGAGATGCTTGTGGATCTCGTCGAACGGTTTCCCCACGATCATGCATAGCGACGCCCGCGTGGACTCCTCATCTGCGCGAAGCGGCTGCAGGGCAGCGACCGCATCCAGCACCTCACGTCGAGTGGCCTGATCGTGAGCCAGCGGATCATTCACCAGCGCGTCGCGAAACCCACGCATGATGTGGAGCCGGATGCTCTCGTCCTGCTCGAGCGCCGCGGGATCCAGCTGACCCTGTCGGATGAGCACGCCGCCGACAACGGTGACCAAAGGGGAATCCGCAGTGAGCCTGGCGAGTCGCCGCACGACCGCCTCCGTCGCGGCATCGCCAAGCGCTTCACGCGCAAGTGCTGCGGCATCGTCGAACTCGAGGTCCTTGAGCACGACCTCGGTATGTGGCACGGGAAGCAGGCCGTGGCGCGCCATCTCCTCCCTTAGGGCAGGTAGCCCATATGGCCGAGTGGCCAGGAGGACCTTGGCGCCCGCGTTGCGCCTCCAGATGCCGGCGACGATCCCGGTCACATCCGGAATCTCGTGGGCGTCGTCGATGATGACGGTCAGTTGACCAGTGGGGGGCAGCAACTCGAAGTCACTGGCACTGACTTGCGCGTCGCCCGGCAAGATCAGGACGTCCGTGCCGCCCGGTGCCGCCTCAGCGATCGCCTTGATCATCCTCGTCTTTCCGGTGCCGCCAGCACCGACCAAGAATGCGGCTGTGGCGTTGGCCTGATAGGCCGCGCTCGCGAGCTCACCGCGCTGACTCTCCCGTCCCGCCAGGCTCCACTCCTGGTGGAAGATTGCTGTCCGATTGCCGTTGAAGTGATCTTCGGGCCGCAGCCAAGGCCCCGGCGACGGGACGCCTAGGAACGACTCCCGATGACCCGGGAAGTATGTGTCGACGATCCGAACGGCATGTTCGAGCGGCAACTTCCGGATGTAGCGTGAGATGTCCTCGCCGTCCCAGAGTTCCCAACTGGGATGCTTCGCCACCTCGGCGCGCGCTGCCGGGGTGGCGACGAGTCGGGACAGGAATAGGTAGTTCTTCGGTGACTTGACAGTTACCTCGTTGATCGCCTTCGTGACCGCGGCCGGTCCGAACTCCCGTTGTCGCTTGCACTGGCCAGTGGCGAGGTTCGTACCGTCGGATGCCACGAGAATGTCGATGCCGTACTGCTTGTGGCCACGCCCGCCGTATCGGCTCGCATGCCCCCCGAGGTTGAGCGTCTCCATAACCTCGGTGAGCAGGTCTTCAAATCGTTCCTCCGTCAAACTGTCGAGGGGAAGCGCACGGGTCAATGGGCGGACTGGTCCACCAACGGTTCCTGCCCGCGGCGCGTATTCACCGGCATCCAGCAGCGCATCCTCATCGATGGCCAAGACCCGGGCAACATCGCCCAGCATGGCGCGGCGCGGCCGGGAGCGGCCGTTCTCCCACGCGCTTACGGCCTGCTGACCCACGTCCAGTTGAGCGGCGAGCGCCGCTTGGTCGAGCTCTAGAGACTCGCGCCTCTCGCGGATGAGTCGACCCAGTGCCTCATACATGAATCGAACCATACGTAGCTACTGCGTGTGTGTCCAGTTTCGCACGCATTAGATGCGTGTGATTGCGTTCTACTGTGAGTCTTGGCCCGACGAGCTGGCATCGACGAATCCTGAGGTGCGCTGCCGAAGCGCTGGCGGCGAGTGATGCAGTCCTGTCCTTGTGATGTCGCAAAGGTGGGTGCAAGGGGCGCCTTAGCCGCCCAGTCAGCCGAGGTTCTCGATGTCCACCATGGCCGCGTCTCGAGCAACTCCGAGTGCGGCGTTCTCTGCCAGGAGCCTGGCCGCCTTGCGTGTCAGGTCGAGCGCGCCCGCGCCGCTGCCCATGTCGACGCTTGCCGCAACCGCGATCGCCAAGGACACAGTCCCGCCCTCCTGCAGATGCCTAGTGAGGATGGAGTTGATGCGGATGCTGGTGTGCTGCCGGCCACCGGGATTGCGATAGTTGCCAGATCGCCGCCGCAGATTGTCGGACTCACCGATGTACCAGCGCGTCCGAATCGATTCGTTGCCGCTGTGGAGCGCCATCCGATACAGGCCCGGGACCGGCGGAAGGCCCGGGAACCGGAGCTTCCCTGTCTTGTCCAGGACTACCGAGCCTGCATCGAGCCAAGTGAAAGCGACGGAAACGGTAACCGGGTCCATCTCGGGCAGTGCGTCCACATCAAGGCTTGGACGCGAAGCAGGAGCGGGACGCGGCCGCGGAGCTGCAGGATCAGTTGCCGCAGCGGCTTTCCTCACCGCGTAGGATCCGCCGACCTCTCCAACCTCGAACGTCACGCGATTCTGCGCGAAGTCGACGGAGGCCACGTGCCACCCAGCGCGCCTCCACGCCAACGCCTGGCTCTGGGAGTTGTTGGCCCACCAGGTGCGGTTCTTCCTCGCTGTCGGTGGCAGGCCACCCACCAGCCTGTCGAGTTGGCCAAAGAGCATTTCCGTCCGACTCTGCCCATTGGAGGCCAGCTCGCGTAAGTGCTCGGTCACCGGTACGTACTTGTTGGCCATGCGGCGCAGTCTCCCCGATTGGACTCGACGATGGTGTGACGACGGCCAATCTGCGATCCCCTCCCTACGAGGCCAGGAAGCGTTCAAACGCCTCACGCGCCAGCTTCGACACCGTCGTGCCCTGCTCCCTTGCGGTTTGCTCGGCGAGAGCCTTCAACTCCGGCGTGATCCGAAACGACACATGCGGCGAGTGCTCGCTCTTACCCGTGAGGGACGGTCGGCCGGCTCGTCTGGCGAGGTCCTCCTCCACGTCGGCGAGAGCCCGGTCGACGTACGCCTGATCAACGCGGCGGCCCTTGCTGTCGAGGATCACCTCTGAATCAAGGTCGATCTCGGGGCCGGTGATCTTGTACGCCGGCTTGCCCTGGCGGCTCATAGCGGCTTCCTTCGGTAGCGGGTTGGCATGGCGTGGATGATCAAGAGCAGCCCCGGCAGGACGACGGCCACCATCTCGATCTCCTCTCCGCGCTCGTCCCTTCCGACGAAGCGGATCTTCGGGTCCGTTGTCTCCGTTCCGATGGCCTCGGCCTCGGTCTGCGACATCAGGGCCTGCTCGATGCGCCGCCTGCTGATGCCGTGCTTGCGGGCACCGCTGATGATCCGAACAGCAAGAACCTCCTCCATTATGGAACACACAATCGCTCGGGGCAAGGTGTAAGCACGGTCAGCTCATCCGACGATGGGCATCAAGGTCCGTGACGTTGCTCCAGTCCATCCCCAGCCGCGGGATGACGTTCGGGAAAGCCTGGACCCACGCCTCCCACAGGGCGTCCAGGCGCTCGGGCAGGCTCGCACCCCTGTCGATCTGCACATCCCGTCTAGCGCGGTCGTGGGCCCGCTCCTGCATCGCCCGGGCGTAGTGCCGCTCAGTCGTCTTCTTGTCTGCATGCCGAAGCAGGAGCGCGGCCTCGGTCAGGCTGCTCCCGCTGTCCAGCAGCACGGACGCAGAGAAGGCGCGCAGGTCCTTGATCTTCATTGCGTTGCGTCGCGGGTCAAGGGCGGGCAGGGACTTGTCGCCGACGAGGCCCGCCGCCTCGCGAGCTGCGTTCCACACGTCTCGATGGAAGTTGTTGTTGTCAAGGACGCCGATGCTGTTGGTGAAGCCGGGCGAGATGATCGGCCGGCGGAACAGCAGTCGGCCCGCCGGCATGGGCATGGGTTCGTCACGCAGCCTCTGATCGGCGAGAATCACTAGCCTCCGCCACAGTGGCCGCGGCAGCGGCACGGTAGCGGTCACGCCGTCCTTCGGCGGCTCCTGCTGCCAGTAGTTGTTCTCCAGCAGCTGCAGGCCGCTACTCGTGTCGGCGTCGACCTCGTTCTGCGTGCGGCGCACGAGCACGCGGTCAATCGTGATCTGGGGCCGGTCCCGCCACACTGCCTGCTCGTGCAGGCTTACGCCCTCGCTCCAGCGAAGCCCGCACCACCCGAGGAGTGCGATCAGAAGCCGGTCATGCTCATCCTCCGGAGTTTCGACCAGCGTCGCGAACTCTGACCACGACGGCAGCATGACCGGATCGACCGTCTGCATCGCGGCCCGTCGCGCCTTGCTCGACTCGATCCGCACGTGCGTCGCCGGGTTGACGCCAAGCCGACCCTCTCGCACCTCCCAGGCGAGCGATGCCGCGAGCACGCGGCGGGCGTTCGAGATCGTCCCCATGCCAACCCCATCGGCCGCCAGGGCGTCCATCCACTGACGGATGTCGCGCCCGGTGAGCTTGTGCACCGGTACGCGACCAATGTCGGCTCGCTTCCGAGACACGTGGTTCTCGAGGACGCTTCGGTAGTCGCGCACGGTCCGAATCGCAATCGGCGCGAGGGCCGAGTTCTTCCGGGCCTCGATGTAGTCCGTGACGACGTCACGTACCCGACGCACCCTGCCGTTCGGTCGGCCCGTCGGCCGCAGTCCGGCGTTGCGGTCCATGTCGACGATGGCCGCCCTAAGGGCGGACCACGCCGCCGACTCGGTCGCGAACGTCGTAGCCAACGGCCGTCGGTGCGGGTCAAGCCGGTGGGGCAGTCGCGCCTGCCACATCCCCGATCCGCCAGGCGTCAGCCGAACCGAGCCCTCAGACCCCTTGCGTCGTCCCATGTCGTCCTCCTGATTGCCTACCGAGCGATGTGGATAGGTACTGAGCCTTAGCGGCTGGCCGGGTCACTGGTAACCCCGATCGTCGAAGCTGTGGACGAACGACTCGATATCGGCGGTTGTGTATCGAACGAGCCGGCCGATGCGACGACACGGCAGATCGCCACTCAGCGTCAGCTGGCGCACGAGCGTCGTCGAGACCGCAAGGGCCTGAGCGACCTCCTCAGCCGTGAACAGGAAGCGGGCGAGCGACGGAGCACCGGAGGCGCCGATGGTGCCTTCGTCGTCAGCCCAGGCGGTCATAGCGACATCCCCATTCCTTGCGACGCCATGACCTGGTGCGGGGGCTCCCACCGGGGTGCCATCGTCTGGCTGGGCGAGTCGATGCGCTCGGGCTTGCCAGCGAGGTGGGTGACGACGCGTTCGAGCACCTCGTCGTCGAGCTGGCCGGGCGGCCAATGGCGCGACGTGCTCAAGTCCGCGTCGGTGAGCCAGTCGCGGGCATCGGCGACGAACACGGTGCGTTCGCGTCCACGCGTGGCGCTGACGTACAAGCTGGCGAGGTCCTTGTTGCGGTCGAGGGTCGCGATGTGGACGGCGCTCGTCTGGCCTTGCACCTTGTGGGTGGTGCCGGCATAGCCGTAGTCCAGGTGCGCGAAGAGCGTGCGCGGGGTCAGGCTGCGCGTACGGCCGTCGTCGAACGCGATGCGTATGCGGTCGCGGCCGGCGTCGGTGACCCGGACACGCTCTCCGCGCACGAGGGCCTCGCCGCGACCGGACGCCTTCAAGGTCGTGCCCACTCGCAGCACCGTGCCCGCACCGAGCTCTCGATCCCCGGCACGAGTGCGGTACCGGACCACCGTGGCCGGGTCGATGTGACCACATGCCACGAGGCGGGCATGAATGCGGGCGTTCAGGTCGGCGACCTCGACGTTGGTCACCGCGTCGCAGGTGACCTGCCGGGCCCCGTGCTCCTCGATCGCCTTGACGACCGCGTCGGCAACGGTGTCGAGCTTGTGTTCCCGGTTTCGGGCGACCACGATCGCATCGGTATCCATCAGCGATCGCCAGGCCGCATCGACGTCGCCGGCATGCAGCGACTGGGCGATCTCGCGCCCCGAGTCGGTCAGCTGACGCCGGTTCTCCGTGAGCCTGACGACCCGGTCCGGGTGCGCCGCGCACAGGACGTTGAAGCCATCGCCGGCGCCCACCGCGCGCAGCTGGCGGTCATCTCCCTGCAGGACCAGTCGCTTGCCCGAGGCGACGCACCAGTCGGCGATGCGGGCCAGGGACTTCACGTCGACCATGGATGCCTCGTCCACCACGACGACCGACCCGCGGATCCGCTGGCCGGCATCGATCCGGGTGAGCAGCTCGGCGACGTTCATCCAGGGGGCCCCCGATGCGTCTCCCGCGCTGGATGCGGCGATCGTGGCGGTCGAGGTGACGAGGATCCCGCCCAGGACCGGTCCGCGATCGATGCTCAGTCCAGCATGGGCGGCGGCCAGGACGGTCGTCTTGCCCGAGCCCGCGACCCCGGAGATCAGGGTGATGCGGTCACGACCTTCGACGATCGCCCCGACGGCATCGGCCTGCTCCATGCTCATCAACCACCCGTTCGCAGCCGCCGTCCGGGTGATGCCGTGGGCGGTACGCCAGTCCCACGCCACCGGATCCGGGTCAAGGCCCTCGGCGAACACCGCCAGCAGCCTCTCCTCGGCGGTAAGGGCCGCTCGGGAGACCCACCGCTGCCCGCCGGTGCGCATGCCGGTGTCGTGCGACTCGTGCCCTCGCACGAAGCCCTCCTCGACGACGAGGCGGGTGATGCGCAGCCGCTCCTCGTCAGGGAGCCGGCAGGCGGCAAGGTCGACGAGGGCTCGGATGCGAGCCAGGCTCGTCGTCGACTCGTGCTCGCACACCGCGGCCGAGACGAACCCGACCCACTCGGCGTCGGTCCACTCGCTCGGCTGGCGGACCGCCGGAACCGCGTCGGCCCGTTCCGCCTTGAGGTCGATCCCCAGCTGGCCCGCCCGGTCCTGCATCGCTGCCCGCAGCTGGCTCCACGTCGGCTGGTCGTCCGTCTTGGCTGCGGTCGCACGCGACTTGGCTGCACGGTCGCGGCGCGCCATGCCTCGCGCATCACGCGGCCGGGCGTCGCCGTCCTGCCTCAGTTCGGCGATGACCGCTTGGCGAGCACGGCTGAAGGCGGCGATGGCGTCGTCCGAGAAGCCTCCGACCTCCCACTGCCGCGTCGCCGGGTTGAACCAAGCGCCGGGGATCAGCCCCCGCCGAATGGCCTCGTCGATGACGAACGCCTGTCCCCACGCTGCGAAGCGGGGGGCGTTGATCACCAGCTCCCGGCCACCGTCGGCCATCGTCCGCACCAAGCCGTCCTGGCCGACCAGCTGGTTCGGCAGGGTGCAGTGCACGTGCAGGTGCGGGTCACCGGCGCGCGAGGAGATCTCCGTCGCGATGAACCCGGCCCAGCCGTCCGCCGGCATCACCTGCACGTCCTGCCCATCACCGCGGTGCCCGGTCGAGCAGAACCCGGCCTCGGCCATCAGCCGCTCGAGGGCTCGGGTCGCGGCCACCTCCATCACGTCGAGCCACTCCCCGGACAGGTGTTCCGGGCCGGACAGGGCGTACATCGAGAACGACTTCGGCAGGGTCAGGGTGAGCTCGTAGCCGGCGTTGCCAACCGGCTCCCGTCGCGATGCGGCACCCCCCAGCTCGGCCCAGACCTGCTCACCGATCTCGGTGTCCGTCAGGTCGTCGAGTTCGTCAGGAAGGGGGAGCACGTGCATGGCCGGTTGCGACCACCGGCCACTCACCGGGACGGACGCCTCGCTCGCCGCCCGGGCGTACGACCCGAGTGCACGATGCAAGTCGTCTGACGCCACCGGGATCCCGTGCCGCTCAAGCACCCGCATCGCACCGGCCGCCGTCAGGAACGACACCGACCTGTCCCTCACGCCGGCACGGTCGACGGTGCGCCACCAGTTGCGTGCATCCCGCGACGTGAACACCGCTGCTTCGGCCTCGGCGAAGTCGATGCCGTGAGCCTCTAGGACGGACTGCACCAGGGCTCGGAGCGGCGCGGCCGGAACGCGAGCCAAGCGCGACCGCTGGGTCTTCACTCCGTGGGTGAGGTGGCTGCCGGTGAACGCCTCCTCGATCGTCGCTAGGTCGGCCGCCGACGTGACGAGTTCACCCGGTCGGAACCCGAGGAGCTGCGCCGTCGCGCCCTCACCGACGAATCGCACCCGGCGAACGTCCTCCGCACCGACCCCGGCGCGGTAGGCGACCTGGCGATTGGCCACCCCGGTGGTGCCGGTGACCCGGTACCAGACCTGACCCATTCCCGACGCCGTGTGAGCGATCGTCGTGACCTTGGCGTGGGCAGTCATCGGGCCCACCGAGAATCCGGATTCCAAGCCGGATGTGAATTGTGCTCGTGGTTCGGTGCCTTGGATCCGTTTCGGTCGTCGGGTGCTTCCTGCTTGGGTTTGTGGCTTCTCATCGTGTTCTGTCTTGTGCATTCTTCGTGGTTCGTCGTGCTTCTCATGGCTGTCATGTGATCGTTCGTCTCGTCGATTGATGCTGCCGTTTGCCGTCCCGTGCCCGCCGCCGCTCCGGTCTTCATCCCCACTCCCCACCGCCCAGGCCGCCCTAAGCCGGCCACAAAATTGCCCTGTCACTCGGTTAACGCGATCGCCCGCTCCGTGGCACGCAAGTTGTGCGCCGGGAGGAGACGCCGTCACTCTGTTCAACGACGTCACCACCTCGGTGCCTCGCATTCGGAGGCGAGGCCCGGGGAGCGCGAGAGCGCGTCGTGGGCCCCCACCCCCCTCAACGGTGTCGCCCTCTCGGTGCCTCGCATGTGTGGCCGTGTCCGGCCGCCGTGGCACACTGAAGATGCTCAAGAAGGTGGCCTCAAGCCCTCCGGCCGGCCACCTGCCAACCGCCTAGCTCGATCGTGACGGTGGCCCCGGAGGAAGAGCTGCCCGCCCGGGAACCCAGGCGGGAAGGCCGAGCCAAGGAGCACGACATGAGCGAACGACTCGTCTTCGACCTCAGCGGAATCGACTGGGATGACGAGGAATCCATCAGTCTGGCGACACGCCAGATCTGGGAGTTCACCGTCGCGACTTGGCAGAAGACGGAGCCTGTTGAACCGCCCGCATCAAACGGCTAGCGGGTCTCCCTTGAAGACTTCCTGGCGGTGCCAGGCGACGTGAACCGGAGCCGGAAGGGCGGTTCCGGGCCGCGCGCGGAGCTCGCGTCCGTGCAGTTCGTAGATGGCGCGACCGACCTCACTGACAGCCGAGAATGAGGTGGAGACGACGACGGTTCCTGGGTCAAGCAGGCCGATAGCGCCACGATCCAAGAGCTTGTGATGGAGCGAGCAGAGCGCCAATCCATTGTCGAGATCGTCCGGGCCACCGAAATTGAACCAGCGGATGTGGGCAGCCTCGATGCCGACTGGCGCGCCCCCAAGGGATCCGTCGTAGCCGCAGAAGGCACAAGAACGATCCCAGGCCGCAACGATCTGACGGCGCCAGTTGGCGTCCCGTTTACGCAGTGCGATGACGGCTGCTGCAGCCGTCGGGGACAAGAACACCAGGTCCGGGTCCAGTCCGACCGCGACGAGAACATCGGGGGCAATGGTTAGGGGGAACTGGCCCTCCACGAGCGCCCTCGCGACCGCGTAAACGGTGTCAGGCGACCGACGAAGTTCGTCCTCGATGTCCGCCGTGAAGTGGCCCTCGATTGGCTCCGAGTTCAGCGGGCCGACGTTGTCATTGGGCACGTCCCTCGTGAGCTGCCACACGCCGTCACTCCGTAGGCGCGTGAATGGGTAGGCAGGAGTTGGCGCACCCCTCTTCGGGGAGCCAAACTCAGCAAGCAATGCGCCAAGGCGATCCTCGACCAGGGACCATGGCATCGAAGACGAGCCGGACGCAGTCAACTGCCCCAGAGCGAGGAGCACGAGGAGGGGCTTGTGTGGCGCTCGCTTGCCATCACCCTGGTATTGCCGCAGAGAAGTCAACCGCTCCGAGACGCCGATACTCGCCATTGTCGGAACTTACCCGGCCACCAGTGGCAGGGCACCAACCAGTCAGTCGGGGCGGGCTCAACGCGTATCCACTGGTGGGAGGACGCGAATTGTCAGCGGACATGACAGTCTCCCTGTCGGCGGTCAGGTGATCTCCCTTCCTGCGGACAGCTGATCTCCCTTTTCGGTTCTGGTGCCGGCTCGTGTCGGTGCTCATTGGGGCGACCCTTCGGGGCTTGGCTCGAGGTCT
>JAIOXK010000005.1 GCA_021741645.1 Candidatus Nanopelagicales bacterium | reverse complement strand
GCGTACATCGACGCGATCACGGCCAGGAGGACCTGTGCGGTGCAGATGTTGCTGGTCGCCTTCTCGCGCCGGATGTGCTGTTCGCGCGTCTGCAAGGCCAGCCGGTAGGCCGGTCGCCCATCGGCATCGATGCTGACCCCGACCAATCGACCGGGCAAGCTCCGCTCAAGCCCCGACCGGACGGACATGAATCCTGCGTGCGGTCCCCCGAAGCCCATCGGAACGCCGAAGCGCTGCGCGGACCCGACAACGACATCCGCCCCCAGCTCGCCCGGAGGGGTCACCAGCGCCAGGGACAGCAGGTCCGCAGCCACGACCGCCAGCGCTCCGCGGTCGTGTGCCTGCGCGATCAGTGTCGTCAGGTCACGAACGCGCCCGGACGTTCCCGGGTTGCTGAGGATGACTGCAGCGATCCCACCCTCGGGCAGACCAGCCTCGGGCAGACCAGCAGCGACATCCCGGACATCCAGCGTGATGCCCATGGGCTCGGCGCGAGTCTGGAGCACGGCAAGCGTCTGCGGATGCGTATCGGCGTCCACCACCACCACGCTTGAACCCCGGACGCTGCGAATGGCGAGGGCCATGGCCTCGGCCACTGCTGTGGGTTCGTCCAGCAGCGAGGACCCCGCTACCGGCAGACCCGTCAGATCCTCGATCATCGTCTGGAAGTTGAGCAGTGCCTCGAGGCGTCCCTGCGAGATCTCCGGCTGGTAAGGCGTGTAGGCGGTGTACCACGCGGGGTTCTCGAGGATGTTCCTCGTGATGACCCCAGGAGTGTGAGTGCCCTGATATCCCAAGCCGATCATGCTCGTGCGAACCGTGTTCCGGGCGCCGAGTGCCCTCAGGGCATCGAGGGTCTCGGGTTCGGAGAGACCAGCCGGCAATGAGAGGCCATCGTGCCAGCGGATGACCTCGGGAACGACGTCAGCAGTGAAGGAGTCGATGTCGGAATATCCGAGAACGTCGAGCATCTGCGCCTGCTCGTGCGCGTTCGGGCCGATGTGACGTGCAGGAAACTCAAGGCTCATGCGGACCTCGCGGCTCAGTCATCCGCTGCGGCCAGACAGCGGGTGATCGGAAGGAGAGCACGGCCGTGCTCGCCCTCCCCCTCTGTTTTCCGCGTCAGACGCGACCTGAGAGCTTCACCGGCGAACCGGCTTTCACCGTCGGTAGGAGCGTGCTGCTCCTTTTCCAGAGATGCCTTTCCCGAACGGTCCTGCTGCCTGAGAGGTTGACGGGGAGTTTGCTCCTTCGGCGCCTGGCGAACCAGAACTCTCCCGCTCGGGATCAATCAGCTCCCCAAGCCTAGCGCCTGAGAGTCAGACTGCAGTTCGGCGCGCCCGTCGGGCGGCCAGCTCATCGGTAGAGCTTGTCGGTGCGACTGCATCACCATCAGCCCGCTCGCCTGGAAGTTCCGCCAAGGTGCCCTCGACCTCACGCCAGACACTGCCCACCGCGATCCCGAAGACGCCCTGTCCGCCCCGCACGAGGTCGACCACCTCGTCGGCACTGCGGCACTCGTAGATGCTCGCTCCGTCGCTCATGATGGTCAGGCTCGCCAGGTCCTCACCCGTGCGATCCGCCAGATGGTCGACCGCTGCCCGGATGTTCGGCAATGAAACGCCGGTGTCGATCAGCCGCTTGACGATCCGCAGCACGAGAATGTCGCGGAAGCCGTACAGGCGCTGGCTCCCGGACCCCGCAGCGTCCCGGACAGACGGTGTCACCAGGCCAGTCCGCGCCCAGTAGTCGAGCTGTCGGTAGGTGATGCCGGCGGCGGAGCAGGCGATCGGGCCGCGGTAGCCCATGTCGGACGGCAGCGGCCGCAGAGTCGCATCGTCGAACAGCACTCCCTGAGCCCGCTGCCCGACCACGCCCTCGTGGTTAGCGCCCTCTGCACCCACGTCCGCCTCCAAGTCCGGGCCTGTGCCCGTCGATGTCGCCAGCGTAGTCCGCTGCCGCACTCTCGTGTTCTTCCTGCCTGCCGCTTATCTCGACGTCTGCCGACTGGCGTTCGCTGCCTCGTCAGTGACGTCTGTGACTCAAGTGACGGGTGTGACGTTAGGGATGTCCGACCCGAGGGTCAACGTGCCCCATCGGCGTGTCGGGACCCAAAGTCTCAACCTCTTGGTGAGGTTGCCATGCCGCATGAACGGACGCTTCAGATCGATGCCCTCAGCCGCTATTGGCCGAAGTCCTCGGGCGAGACATGGTCGAGAAACTCCCGGAACTGCTCGACCTCCTCCTCTGCCGAGGGTGCCTCTTCGCCCTCCTCGGGGAGTTCGATTCCGGCTTGATCGAGTACGGCCTCCTCGCCGCGAATGGGTGAACCCGTGCGCAGGGCCAGGGCGATGGCGTCGGACGGACGAGCGCTCACCTCAGTCCCATCCGCGAAGATCAGCATGGAGTAGAAGACGCCGTCCTCCAGCGCGGTGATCCGCACCTCGGTCACTTCCGAACCCAGAGCGGCCACCACATCACGCAGCAGATCGTGGGTCAGGGGCCTGGGAGGAACAATGCCCTGCTGGGCATAGGCGATAGCCGTCGCCTCGACAGCGCCCACCCAGATGGGCAGGTACCTGTCCCCCGAGCGCTCACGAAGGAGAACGATCGGATTGTTGGAGGGCATTTCCACCCGGACACCCACGACATCAAGATCCAGCACAGGACCAGAGTAACCCCGATGGCGCCGGATGCGTCAGGCGCGACCGCCGCGGATCAGGTCCGCACGCAGAAGCGCCGCATGCAGCTGCACGAACAACGACGCCAGTTCCCGCACTGTCTCCTGCTGCCGAGCGCGCCCATCCCGATCGCGGGGCTGGGAGAACGGCGTCGCCATCTGCTCGATCACTCCGGTCTCACGATCGGTGACCACTCGAAAACTGCGAAGGTGGCGCGGTTCGATGCCGAAGGCGCTCAGTCGGGAGATGACCTGCGTGATGGCGAGGGCGTCCTCGTCGTAGTGGCCGGCCGGGCTTGCCCAGAGCACGCCGATGCCCTCGAGCTGCCCGAGGTAGGCCTCGTCAAGGCCCGCCGCCTCGGCCAGTTCTCCTCGCGTCATGCGGACTCGACCCGCACCGGGCCGGAAGTCCTCCGGTCGCATCCCTGAGCCGACCGCGGATACCGGCGCTGTTGCCGCTGCAGCAGCCTCATCAGAGTCCAGGGCCTCGCGAATCACCTTCAACGGCAGGTACTGGTCCCGCTGCATGCTCAGGACGGATCGGAGTCGTTCCACGTCGCCCTGGGAGAACCGGCGGTAGCCCGAGGCGGTGCGCTCGGGAGCGATCAGGCCTTCGGCCTCAAGAAAGCGGATCTTGCTGATGGTGACATCGGGATACTCGCGCTTGAGCAGCTGCAGCACCTCTCCGATGCTGATGGTCCCGGTCAGGCCGGGTGATGCTGCGCCCGATGCCCGTTCGCTCATGGGGTCTGTTCGAGTCCGAGGAGGAAGACGAAGCGGAACTTTCCAATCTGTACCTCATCGCCACCGGACAGCTGCTGGTCCTCCACCCGAACGCGGTTCACGTAGGTGCCATTGAGGCTGCCGATGTCACGGACGCTCCAGCCCTCTGCGCCGTGTCGAAACTCTGCATGGTGCCGGCTCACGGTGACGTCGTCGAGGAAGATGTCCGCATCCTCCGACCGACCCACCGTCATCAGATCCGATGCGGCATCGAGGACGTACTCCTGCCCCTCCCCCGGCCCGCGATGAACGACAAGGAGCGCACTGCCTGAGGGAAGCTCAAACTGCTTGCCGGACCCGACCGCGGAAATCGGCCCCGTGCCCGTCGGAGGTCCGGCCGTGACGACTGCGGACGTGTGCTCAAGACTGTCAAAGGCCTGAAGGCTGAGGGGCGCGCCGCACGAGCCGCAGAAGCGGTCGTCCGCAGCGGTTTCGTGCTGGCACAGGGGGCACGTCATGCGTCAGGCCTTCTCCACCAGAGCCCGGTACTCGGCCGCACTGAGAAGCCCCTCGAGCGCATTCGGGTCGGTCGGCTGCAGCTCGACCATCCATCCGGCTCCGTAGGGATCCGCGTTGATGGTCTCTGGCTCGGCGTCGAGATCACCGTTCAGGGCGACCACGGCACCGGCGATCGGTGCATAGATGTCGCTCACGCTCTTGGTGGACTCGACCTCACCGCAGGCATCCCCTGCCCCCAGAGCCTGCCCCACCTGGGGAAGGGATACGTACACGATGTCGCCAAGGGACTCCTGCGCGAAGTGCGTGATCCCAAAGGTCACAGTCCCGTTCGCGGTGGCTCGCACCCACTCATGCTCGGCGGTGTAGCGGAGCTCATCGGGGTACATGGAACCTCCTGGTGATCGCGTGGCCGACCCTGTCGCCCATGGGTGACCTTTCCTGGTGCCTGTTCAGCTCAGGACTCTGTCACGGGAACTGTAACCGAGATGGTCAGGTCGGGTGTGGTCGTGGCACTGAATTCCGCCCCGCGTGTACGCGTCGACTCCGCAATTCCCCCGGGGATGCTCATCGCGGCTGCCAAGGTGTCAGGATCTCCGATCGCACGGATCTCGACGCGATCGCCCACCGGTGCCCCGTCGACGAGCACACCCTGCTCGGAGTCCGCGAACCACGTGTCCACGACGACCCGAGTCTGTCCCACTTGAATCGCCTCAGCACCAGCGTCGCGGAGCTCCTGGACTGCATCGAGGAGCAGGCCAGCATCGACCTGGCCCTCCGTGTCCACGATCGTCACCAGCACGCCGGGACCGGACACCGGTGCGACGCCGGTCATGACCCGCAGTGCGTCAAGCTGCCGTCGGGCCTCGGCGATCGCTTCAGCGGTGGATCCTGCGAGGAGGTCCCGTTCCAGTGTCGCCAGACGGGCACTCTCCGCCTCGAGTCGCGCCTGCCGATCATCAAGGTCATCGAGGATTCGGATCAGGTCTTCGGTTCGTGCTGAGCGATATTCCTCAACTCCTCCCGATGGCCGCAGAATCACGATGGTGATCAGCAGTCCCAGAACGAGGAAAAGACCGCCGATCAGCAGGTGCGGCCGACTCGGCTGATACGCCAGCTGGGCCAGCAGGTCGCGGCGAGAGGACGTGGCCGCAGTCGGTTGATCGACAGAGTCAGCGTGATCGTCAGTCACGGTCAGGCCTTGAACAGGATGCGTCGGATGGCAGCGGCATTCGCGAAGATTCGCATCGCCAGGATGACGACGACGCCCGTGGACATCTGCGCCCCGACTCCCAGTTGATCGCCCAGAAAGACCAGGAAGGAGGCGATGACGACATTCGACAGGAAGCTCACGGCGAAGATGCGATCGTCAAAGCGCTTCTCCATGAGAGCGCGGAAGCCGCCGAACACGGCATCAAGAGCAGCGACGATGGCAATCGGCAGATAGGGCTCCATCCATAGGGGGATGATCGGATGCCACAGGATCCCGACCGCCACCCCCACGAGCAGCCCGATGATCGCGATCACTGTGTTCCCCCTTCTGCATCGGACTGCCCGTTGTCGGGACTCGGCCGATCAAGTACTGCGTACTCAGGCTCGTGCACATCACCCGCGGTCAACGTAACGTCACCGACGTTCACCTGAGACGTCAGCCCATAGTCCTCTTGAAGGACATCAAGCAGCGTCGTCAGCTCACTGGCCTCACTGGCCGTGGACGTCGTGCCGAGCGCCTCGACTGAGTACGGCCGCGTGAGGGGTCGGTAGTTCACCAGGACGGCCTCACCTGCCCCCCTGATGGCGCTCTGCGATGTCAGGCGTTCCTCGTTGATGGCGATCCCTGCTGCCCCCATGCGCCACAGCGCGTTGACGATCTCCTGTAGATCCCGATCCAGCACGCGATTGAGGGATCCTGGCTCAGCGCCAGGGGCGTCATCGATGACCACGGTCAGCCCCGGCCCTGTCAGGGACGTGGTGCCGGCAACAGCCGAGAGGGTGGCAATCTGCATCGCACGATCGGCGCTCCCCTCGTCAGTGAGGAGCTCGACCCGGAGAGTGTCCACTCGATCACTCGTGTCGGCCAGCGTCGCCCGCACGGCCTCCGTGCTATCCGTGGCCTCCCCGATCCGCTCGATGAGGGCCGAACGAGCGCTCTGGCGCTCCGCGTCGACCGAGCGCGCAGCGATCACCGCCGCCACGGTGACAAGGGCCAGCAGCACGACGCCTATCAACACAGTGGCCCCGAAGAGGAACCGCCTGGAGGGCGGATCGTCCCGGTGTCGCGAACCGCTCTGGTACTCGTCCTGCGTCACGTCGTCCAGAAAGCGCTCCAGGACGGCGTTGACTGCAGGACTCACGGTGCTCTCCCCTTCCTTCACGGCGCCCCCTCCCCTGCGCTCTCGCTCGGAGCCGCTACATCTGCCGCCGTGGCCGACTCGGCGTCATGGGCATATGCCTGAGCCACGTAACGCAGGCCCGCCCACCAGTACAAGAACGTGCCCCAGAGCGCGAAGCCCCAGCCGAGGGCCAGAAACACGTCACCAGCCTGGGGAATCGATCCCAGCAGCAGCAGAGGAAAGCCCCACAGCAGGCAGAAGGTGGCCGCCTTGCCAACGTACGTCACCGGAAGGGTTATTCGCCCCTGCCGACGCAGACGCGGGACGAGAGTGAGCAGCATGAGCTCTCGCAGTGCGAGAGCCACGACGAGCCACCACGGAACGATCTGCCGTAGCGCCAGCCCGATGATGGTGGCCGCGATGTAGAGCCGGTCGGCGAGAGGGTCAAGGACCACCCCGATCCGCGACCGCTGGTCCAACCGCCGCGCGAGGTAGCCGTCGAACCAGTCCGAGGCACCAGCGACGACGAGGAGCGCGAATGCGGCCACATCGGCCTGCTCGACGATCACCAGCCATAGGAAGATCGGAATCCCGAGAAGCCGGAGCGCGCTGAGGGCATTCGGAATCGTCCAGATCCGATCCTCGGGATCGCGAGCATGACCTCGCGTCGACCGGGAGCCATCCATGGTCATCACGCTACAAGCGATGTGGTTCGAAACCATGCGCCGCGACGGCCGTCCAGCGGCCCTCCGACTCCCGCACCGTGACCGTCACGCCGAATGCGGTGCTCACCAGGGCATCAGTGAGCACGGAGGGCAACGGCCCTGCCGCCACCATCCTTCCCTGCGACAGCAGTAGGCCATGCGTGAAGCCGAGGGGGATCTCCTCCAGATGATGGGTCACCATGATCGTGGTCGGCGAGCCCGGATCGAACGCCAGCCGTGACAGCGATCCCAGCAAGGACTCGCGTCCGCCAAGGTCCATGCCCGCCGCCGGCTCGTCCAGGAGCAGGAGTTCAGGGTCGGCCATGAGCGATCGCGCGACCAGGGTTCGCTTGCGCTCCCCTTCGGAGAGCGTGCCGAAGGTGCGCTGGGCCAAATCGCCGAGACCCCAGTCAGCAAGCAGGGCTTGCGCACGTTGCTCGTCGGCCGTGTCGTACAACTCCCGCCAGCGACCTGTGACCGACCAAGCACCTGTTTGAACAGCATCCTTGACGCTCTCCGAGGCCGGAATGCTGTCCGCGAGGGCCCCAGAAGCCCAGCCGATGCTGGTGCGAAGTTCTGAGATGTCAACGGCCCCGAGCTCCTCACCCAGGATCGTGACTGAGCCGATAGTCGGATGGAGTCTCGCGGCGGCGATCTGCATCAAGGTGGTCTTGCCGGCTCCGTTCGGACCCATCACCACCCAGCGCTCGCCCTCAGCGACCTGCCAAGACACGTTATCGAGGAGCATCGCGTCTCCGCGTCGGACGGACACGCCCTGCGCCCTGAACACTTCAGCCACGCCGCCACCCTAGGGCCAGTGCCAGGCATTGCCGCACTAGCGTGTTCCCGTGACCCTCGAGGAACCTCGGACGCTGCTCATCACGCTCAACGGACGCGACCGTCCGGGCGTCACCCGATCCTTGTTCGCGGCACTGGCGGGTCACGATGTTGCGGTGGTTGACGTCGAGCAGATGGTCGTACGGGGGCACCTGATGCTCACCGTGCTCGTTCGCACAGATGACTCTCCCGAGAGCCTGCGGGCCGCCGAGGCCGCCGCTCGTGCGTGCGCGGAGTCTCTGGCGATGGAGATCCAGACTCAGACAGGTGCTGACGAGGACAGCGAACGGCGCCGCAATCGCGTTCACGTGACACTGATGGGGTCTCCCCTGCGACCCAGCGCCGTTGAGGCGTGTGCAGCCCTCATCGCGGATCGGGGCGGCAACATCGATCGGATCCGACGGATCGCCTCGTATCCGGTGACAGCGCTGGAGTTCCAGGGGTCAGGGGTCAGCGTGGAGGAGATCCGGCGTCCGCTCGTCGATGTGGCCGCCCAGCATGGAGCGGACGTCGCTGTGCAGGAGGCCGGGCTGGACCGCCGAGGTCAGTATCTGGTCGTCATGGATGTCGATTCCACGTTCATCCAGGACGAGGTCATCGACCTGCTGGCGGAGGAAGCAGGGGCCCTGGAGGCGGTCGCCCGGATCACCGAGCGCGCCATGGCCGGTGAACTCGACTTCGAGGCCAGTCTGCGAGAGCGCGCTGCACTCCTCGCGGGGCTCCCTGCGGAGGCGCTTGATCGCGTTCGCGCACGCATCACCCTCACGCGCGGAGCTCGGACCCTGGTTCGGACGCTCAATCGACTTGGCTATCGCATCGCACTGGTCTCCGGGGGGTTTACCGAGATCATCGCGCCCATCGCGGCCGATCTGGGAGTCGCCGATGTCCGGGCGAACACACTCGAGATCGTTGACGGTGTGCTGACGGGAAGGATCACGGGGCCAGTCATCGATCGGCTCGGCAAGCGCACTGCGCTCGAGGCCTTCGCCCGGCAGTATGCGATCCCCATTCGCCGCACCATTGCGATCGGCGATGGTGCCAACGACATCGACATGCTCGAGGCGGCCGGCCTCGGAGTTGCGTTCAATGCCAAGCCCGCTGCGAGGGCGGCCGCGCATGCTGCCGTCAACGTGCCCTATCTCGACAGTGTGTTGTTTCTGATGGGCATCACGCGCGAGGAGATCGAATCAGCGGATGCTCGCGATGGCATCAGCCACGAGGAATCGCGAAAGAGCTGACTTCGAACTTTCCCAGACCCGCACACGCGGTGGCTGCATCGACCTCGGTCTCGAGGACCGCGATGGCCGAAGTCGGGAAGTGGGACAGGGCCTCACTGCGCAGGTCGCTGGGTGCGCTGAGCTCGGACAGGAGCAGAGGCAAGCCCGGGCTGTGCCCGACAAGAACCACCAGATCGCCTCCCGCACCCTCACTGGCCTCGCGGAGCACTGCGCGAAGGGTGTCCGGAGAGGCCTCGTAGATGCGAGGCTCGGTCGCCGGTGCCACGAGCTCCCACGCGCTCGTCAGTTCGGTGCGAGCACCCGCCCACGTCTCCTGTGCACGTCGAGCACTCGACACGAGAACCGTGGCCCCGTCGGTCAGCTGCACGTTCTTCGCCAGCCAGGCTCCGATCTCGGGAGCATCCCGACGACCTCTCGCGTTCAGCGGCCGCTCATGATCGGGCACACCTGACGGGTAGTCACTCTTCGCATGCCGGATGAGCACCACGCGCATCGTCGACTCTCCTCACTAGCCCGAATGGTCCACCATGGGCGCACCTCGACCAGCACTCAGCGGCACAGCCTCGATGGGGTTCACGCACCCTGGGAATGCACTCCACCGTCGACGTGCACGATCTCACCGGTCGTCGCCGGGAACCAATCCGACATCAGGGCCACGCAGGCGCGCGCGGCCGGAACGGGATCATCCAGGTCCCAGGCCAATGGCGCGCGGGTGCTCCACACGTCCTCGAAGTCGTCGAATCCCGGAATGCTCTTGGCGGCCATCGTCCGGATCGGCCCAGCTGCTACGAGGTTCACTCGGATACCGCTGGGGCCGAGGTCCCGAGCCAGGTACCTGGCGGTGCTCTCGAAGGCAGCCTTGGCGACTCCCATCCAGTCGTACTTGGGCCACGCCACCGTCGCATCGAAATCGAGACCGACGACCGAGCCCCCGGATTCCATCAGTGGCTTCGCCGCTACCGCCAGAGCCTTGAGCGAATAGGCCGAGACATGCACCGCGGTACTGACGTCTTCCCACTCTGTCTCGAGAAAGCGCCCACCGAGTGCTGCCTCGGGAGCGAAGCCGATGGAATGCAGGACGCCGTCGAGACCGTCAACATGCTCACGGACTCTCCCCGCAAGTGCCGCGAGATCCTCCGCATTGGTGACGTCCAGCTCCACGATGGGCGGGGTCACCGGCAGTCTTCCCGCCGAGCGCTTAGTCAGGCCCATGGTGCGCCCGAAGGAGGTCAGGACGACGCTTGCGCCCTCCTCCTGCGCGAGCCGCGCCACCTGGAAGGCGATCGACTGATCGGTCAGGACTCCCGTGATCAGAACTCGTTTGCCTTCCAGCAGTCCCATGCCATTGCCTCCCGACTAGTGGCCCATGCCCAGGCCGCCATCCACAGGGATGACGGCTCCAGTCACGTAGCTTGCCGTGGCGAGGAAGGCCACGACCTCTGCAATCTCCGACGCCTGAGCATAACGGCCCAGCGGGATGCCCCCGAGGATCGCCGAACGCTGACTGTCATCAAGCTCGGCCGTCATGTCCGTCTCGACGAAGCCTGGAGCCACCACGTTCACGCGGATGCCCCGCGAGCCCACCTCCCGCGCGAGGGAGCGCGCCGCACCGACCAGCCCCGCCTTGGAGGCCGCGTAGTTCACCTGCCCAGCAGAGCCCAGTGCCCACACGACGGAGCCAACCAGCACGATCGATCCGCCCTTGGCGCGGATCATCCCCTTCATGGCGCGACGGGAAAGACGAATGGAGCCGGCCAGATTCGTCTGCAGCACCGCGTCGATGTCGTCATCGGTCATGCGCATCAACAGCGTGTCACGCGTGATGCCGGCATTGGCTACGAGGCACGCCACGGGCCCGAAGCGCTCTTCGACCTCGGTGAAGGCGCTATCGATCGAGGCGGCGTCGCTGACATCCACCTGAACCGAAGCCAGGCCCTCAGGCGCCTCTCCGGAACGGGAGCCGACCACGACGGTCCATCCCTCCTCGCGGAGCCGAAGGGCCGTCGCGAGCCCGATGCCACGGTTTCCCCCGGTGACGAAGGCGATGCCCCGATCCAGGCCTACGGTGACCGCCTCAGACATCGGACAGCCGGGAGCCGATCTTGACCGTCACCTGGAAATGATCGACGGAGCCCTCGCGAATGTATCCGCGGATGCCGGTCACCTCGAACCAGTCGAGGTTGTCGACCGTCTTCGCGGCACGCTCCACGGCATTGCGGACCGCCTGATCGATGCCCTCCCGCGATGTGCCCACCAGTTCGGTGAGGCCATACGTACGCTCCGCCATCCCATCCTCCACTCATCGCCGTCCCGGCCGTCACTCGGCCGAGCGCTGGAGACCATCTTGGCCTACCGTGTAGGTATGCCAAAGGCCGAGCCCGAGCAGGTCTACACCATCACTGAGGCGCAACGCGGCCTCAGCGTGGAGCAGACGAGCCGCCAGCGTCGTTATCTGGTGTCGATGGGTATTCGGACGGCGTGCGTCCTCGCCGCCATCGTGATTCCCGGATGGCCCCGATGGCTCTTCATCGCTGGCGCGGTCGTGCTTCCCTACATTGCAGTAGTCATCGCCAATGCCGGCCGCGAGAACGACGAGCCCGGCGACGTCGGTGTTTCCGATCAGGCGACTCGCCCCCTGGCGGCGCCGTCGCGCCCGCTCTCCGCCTCGCGCGAGCGTGGTGCGGATGCTGGAGAGTCAGGTACGGGAACGTAGGCTCAGCACGTGATCTGGCCCCTGCTTCGCACACCCCGCTGGATCGGCTTCAGCGTCGTCGTCGTGGTGGTCATCGTCGCCTTCGGCCTTCTGAGTGCCTGGCAGTGGAGTCGTGCTGAGGAGCGTCGTGCTGGGGGCCTCGCCCTGCTCGCGGCTCTTGATCAGCCTCCCGTGGATCTCACGGATGACCTGCGCGACTCCGGTGAGTGGACTCCCGTCCTCATCTCCGGGACCTACGTGGCCGAGGCGCAGACCTTGGTTCGCAAGCGGCCCCTGAACGCCCGAAATGGGTTCTGGGTCATGACTCCCCTACGAGCATCGTCGGGAACGGTGTGGATCAATCGGGGATGGGTGGCTGCCCAGTCAGATGCACTCGCTTCTCCGAGCGTGGCGGAACCGCCTCTGGGGACGGTCACCGTTCAGGGCTATCTTCGCGCGGCTCCTGACGCGGTGGCCGCACGCAATGTGGGATTGCCGGACGGGCAGGTGTCCGACCCCGACCCAGCGGTCCTTCCTGACGTGGATGCCCTTCCAGGCACGTACGTCCAGCTGAGTTCGTCGACACCCGCCGAGACGGGAATCCAGCCACTGCCACTTCCAGAATCTGACGACAGCAGGAATGTCTCGTACGCCGTTCAGTGGCTGCTGTTCGCTCTGGTTGCCATGGGCGGTTGGTTCTTCTTCCTCAGGCGGGAGGCTCTGGAGGAGGCCGCCGCTGCAGAAGTGCAACCAGACGCCGTCAGTGCTGCGCCGAGTCGCTGAACTGTGTGCGGTAGAGATCGGCATACAGCCCGCCCGCGGCGAGCAGGGTCTCATGGGTTCCCCGCTCCACCACACGGCCCGCGTCGACGACAAGGATCTGGTCTGCTCGACGGATCGTGCTGAGCCGATGGGCGATGACCACGGAGGTTCGTCCGACCAGAGCAGCATCCAAGGCGCGCTGCACCGCTGACTCGCTCTCGCTGTCCAGATGCGCGGTCGCCTCATCGAGCACCACCACTCGGGGTGCCTTGAGCAGAAGGCGGGCCAGTGCGATGCGCTGCTTCTCCCCACCCGAAAGCCGGTGGCCACGGTCACCCACGACCGTGTCGAGACCCTCCGGCAGCTGCTCGATCAACGTCAGGATGTGGGCGGATCGGCAGGCCTCGAGCAGGTCTGCCTCAGTGGCATCCGGGCGCGCGTACAGCAGGTTGTGCCTGATGGAATCGTGGAAGAGATGCGAGTCCTGTGTCACCACGCCCACGCTGTCCCGCAGGGATTCCGATGTGACATCACGCAGGTCCATGCCCCCGACCAGCACCTGGCCCTCCGTCGGATCGTAGAGCCGTGTCAGAAGTCCGGTGATGGTCGTCTTGCCCGCACCCGACGGGCCGACGAGAGCGGTCAATGTCCCCGCCTGCACATCGAAGGTCAGATCAGACAGCACCTCGCCGCCGTCTGCCTCGACCATCTCGCGGGCGACCCCCTCGAGTGAAGCCAGAGAGATCTCCGACGGCCGTGGATACCGAAAGCCCACATGATCGAACCGCACGCCCAGCGGTCCGTCAGGAAGCGGGCGTGCATCCGCGGACTCCTTCACCATGGGCTGAAGGTCCAGGACCTCGAACACCCGCTCGAAACTCACGAGGGCGGTCATGACGTCCACACGCACGTTCGACAGTGCGGTCAATGGCCCGTAGAGCTGAGCCAGCAGACCGACGAGTGCCAGCAGCGTCCCGATGGTGAGAACCTGCTGGATGACGAGGTTTCCGCCGAGGCCGTAGACGATCGCTGTCGCCAGTGACGCCACCAGCGCCAGGCCCGTGAAGAACCATCGGTTCGCCATGGCCATACGCACGCCGATGTCGCGAACACGCTCGGCCCGATTGCTGAACGACGCGGTCTCGTCCTCAGGCCTGCCGAACAACTTGACCAGCAGAGCACCAGCCACGTTGAATCGCTCGGTCATCTGCGTGCTCATGTCCGCGTTGAGACCCATCTGCTCACGGGTCAGGATCTGGAGCCGCCGACCCATCCATCTGGCTGGGATCAAGAAGACTGGCACGAGGACGAGGGACACGACGGTCACCTGCCACGACAGGGCGAACATGGCGATGAGGACCACGGTCGCCGAGATCAGGTTCCCCAGAACTCCCCCCAGCGTTGACGTGAAGGCCTGCTGGGCCCCCATGACATCACTGTTGAGGCGGGAGATCAGCGCTCCCGTCTGTGCCCGCGTGAAGAAGGCGATGGACTGGCGCTGCACATGGTCATAGACCTCCGTGCGAAGGTCGAAGATGAGTCCTTCGCCGATGCGCGCCGAGTACCAGCGGCTCACCAGGCCCAGTGCCGCGTCAACGATCGCCAGGGCAGCCATGGTGAGAGCTGTGATCGTGACGACACGTGCGTTGCCCTGCGAGATGCCGTCATCCACCAGTCGAGGAACCAGCAACGGCTGGGCGACGCTGAGCAATGACACGAAGACCAACGTCACCAGGTAGAACGCGATGATGCCTCGATACCGTCCGGCGTAACCGAAGATGCGCCTCACGAGGGCCCGGTCGATTCGATTGCCCGCCACGCTGCGATCGCGCGTCATGGAGCGGTACGTCATCCATGCGTTCTCCATGGACACGTCAGGAGGTCCCTTCCGTCGGAGTCAGGAGTGCCCCCAGCTCCGTCAGTCGACGCACCTGCGACTCGCGCTCACGGGCCAGTTGGTCGACTGCACCCGAGGCACCCCGCAGAAGGGTCTTCAACTCTGCGACGGCCGACGGCATGGCAGCCCGCATCGGTGTGAGCATCTCGTCGAGTGCGATGTCCCAATCCTCCTGAGGCACCGCTCGGAGGGCGAGACCTAGACGAACAGCCTCATCCGAACCGACAAACCTGCCCGTTGCGCAGATCTCCAGTGCCCGTGAGTAGCCCACCCGATCCAGCAGTGGACCTGTTCCGCCGAGGTCAGGCACCAGTCCGAGTGATGTCTCGCGCATGGCCAGCTTCACATCCGGTGCGACGATCATGACGTCACACGCGAGCGCGAGCTGGAAGCCTGCGCCGATGGCATGGCCCTGCACGAGCGCAATGCTCACCTGGGGAATGCGTGCCCACCAGGTGAAGGCCGCCTGCGCCTGCTGGATGAACCCATCCATGGTGTCCGCATCTTGCTGGGACAGGTCGAGGAGTGAGGGCTCCCCGGGCACACCCTCCGGGGTGAGCATGCGCCGATCGAGGCCGGCGGAGAAGCTCGGACCCTCACCGCGCAGCACGACGAACCGAACCTCCGGCGTCAACTCGTCTGGAATGCTCGCCAACCGGCGCCAGGTCCCCGGCGTCTGCGCATTGCGCACGTCGGGCGACGCGAGAGTGACCTCGAGCACGTCATCATGCAGCGCAGTCCGGACTCCATCAACAACATCACTCATCGTCGTCTACCTCTCACGCCAGTTCGACCAGATCCGCATAAGTGTCGCTCCACAGGTCCTCATCACCATCGGGCAGGATCAGTACCCGCTCCGGACCCAGAGCAGACACGGCTCCCGGGTCGTGAGTCACGAGAATGACCGCGCCCTCATAACGCGAGAGCGCCCCGAGAACCTCTTCGCGGCTTGCCGGATCGAGGTTGTTGGTGGGTTCATCAAGCAGCAGCACATTCGCGCCGGACACCACCAAGCATGCCAGCGCCAGGCGCGTCTTCTCGCCTCCCGATAGCACCCCGGTGGGCTTTTGGACATCGTCACCGGCGAACAGGAAGGAGCCCAGAACGGTGCGCTGACGCGTGTCGTCCAGATGCGGGGCCGCATGCCTCATCGTCTCGAGCACTGTTGACGTGGGATCAAGGGTCTCGTGCTCCTGGGCGTAGTACCCGATCACCGCTCCGTGGCCGGGGAGCACCTCACCGGTGTCCGGTGCGTCCACTCCGGCCAAGATCCGCAGCAGCGTGGTCTTTCCTGCACCGTTGAGTCCAAGGATGACCACGCGACTTCCACGATCGATCGCCAGGTCCACATCGGTGAAGACCTCCAGCGAACCGTAGGAACGCGAGAGACCGGCCGCGGTCAGGGGCACGCGCCCACAGGGCTTGGGGTCAGGGAATCTCAGTGCCGCAACCTTGTCGCTGCGTCGGGCTCCCTCACTTGCACCCATGATCCGATCGGCTCTCTTGAGCATCGACTGGGCTGCCTTGGCCTTGGTCGCCTTGGCTCGCATGCGCTCCGCTTGATGTCGCAGCGCATCAGCCTGCTGCTCTGCATTGCGTCGTTCACGACGACGTCGACGCTCATCTGCCTCCCGAGCCGTCAGGTACGCCTTCCACCCGAGGGCGTAGACGTCGACCTCGCGTCGATTCGCGTCCAGGTGCCACACCTTGTTCACGGTGTCCTCGAGGAGGTCGGTGTCGTGACTAATCACGATGAAGCCGCCCTCGTACCCGGCCAGGAAGGAGCGAAGCCATCGGATGGAATCTGCGTCGAGGTGATTGGTCGGCTCATCCAGAAGCAGCACATCGGCCCCGCTGAAGAGGATCCGAGCCAATTCCACACGACGTCTCTGGCCACCAGACAGTGTGCCGAGCGGCTGGGCGAGTACGCGGTCAGGCAACCCCACGCTCGCGGCGATCGCTGATGCCTGTGACTCAGCCGCGTACCCGCCCAGAGCCTCGAATTCCGCCTCGGCCCGGGCATAGCGCGCGATCAGGCGTTCGCGCTCCGCTTCGTCCTCCGTGGACATGCCCATGCTGGACTCCTGCATTCGCCGCACCACGTCATGCAGACCACGAGCGGACAGGATGCGATCCCTGGCGATCTCATCGGGATCGCCGGATCGGGGATCCTGCGGCAGATAGCCGACAGTGCCGCTGGACGACACCGTGCCAGAGGCCGGTTGAGTCTCCTGGGCAAGGATTCGGGTCAGCGTCGTCTTGCCAGCCCCATTGCGGCCGACCAGGCCGATGCGGTCACCACGTGCCACCCGAAGGCTTGCCTCCTGCAGGAGCAGGCTGGATCCGGCTCGAACCTCGAGCCCGCTGGTGGAAATCATGATGACGCCAGTCTAGGTGCCCAGCGAGGCACCTCCCGCCAGCGTCCGTCTCAGACGTTGAAGCCCAGGGCTCGGAGCATCTCGCGTCCGTCATCAGTGATCTTGTCGGGACCCCACGGCGGCATCCACACCCAGTTGATGCGAAAGTCCGGGACAACCTCGGACAGTGCCGAGCGCATCTGATCTTCGATGACATCGGTCAGGGGGCAGGCAGCGCTGGTGAGGGTCATGTCGACAGTTGCGGTGCTCGCATCGTCGATCACCACCCCGTACACCAGACCGAGATCGACGACATTGATGCCAAGTTCAGGATCGACGACGTCCTTCAACGCCTCTAGGACATCGTCCTCTGTCGCAGTGCTCATCGTGCCTCTCCCTGATCCTCGGTGCCTATTCCGGCCTTGACCTGTGCGTCCTGGAGCGCCATCCATGGAAGCAGGGCGCATTTGATTCTCGCTGGGTACTTGGCGACACCGACGAAGGCCACACCATCTCCCAGGACTTCCTCGTCTGGCTCCACCGCTCCCTTGCTGTGCATCAGCTCGACGAAGGCGTGCCTGACGGCATCAGCCGTCGATACGTCCATTCCCTCGACCATCTCCGCCATGACGCTCGCGCTGGCCTGGGAGATCGAGCATCCCTGCCCTTCATAACCCACGTGCAGGTGCCCATCCCGATCGCGCGCCACCTGCACAGTGACCTCATCACCGCAGGTCGGATTCACCTGGTACGACTCCCCCTCGGCTTCCGCCAACGGGTGCTTCCCCCGCGGGTTCTTGTAGTGGTCGAGGATGATCTCCTGGTATAGCGATTCAACATTCACGTCATACTCCGAAGAACTTCTGGGCCGCGCGAATGCCGTCGACGGCCACGTCAATATCGCTGGTGTCGTTGTAGATGTAGGTGGACAATCGGGTAGTCGCAGGGACGTCGAACCGTCGACAGGTGGGCCACGCACAATGGTGCCCGACTCTGACGGCCACACCGTGATCATCGAGGAACTGGCCCACATCATGCGGGTGCAGTCCATCGACCACGAATGACACCGCACTACCCCGCGCATGGTCGTCCTGCGGGCCGATGATGCGCACACCCGGCACGTTCCGCAACTGTTCCAGTGCGTAGCCCGTCAGCACGTGCTCGTGTGCCTCGACAGCGTCCATACCCAGCGCATCCAAGTAGTCCACTGCGGCTGCGACCCCAACCGCCTGGGCGACCATGGGCGTTCCTGCCTCGAATCGCTTGGGCGGCGCGGCATACGTGCTGTGATCCATGAAGACGGTCTCGATCATGGATCCGCCCGTGATGAAGGGAGGCATCGCCTCCAGCACCTCGGGCCGTCCCCAGAGCATTCCGATACCCGTCGGACCGAGCATCTTGTGCCCGCTCCATGCCACGAGGTCCGCGCCCAGCTCGTTGACATCAACGGGCATGTGGGGGATCGACTGGCACGCATCCACGATGCCGAGAGCACCTACCGCACGTGCATGAGCCATCAGTTCGCTCACCGGATTGATGGTCCCCAGCAGGTTTGACTGATGCACCACCGAGACCACCTTGGTCGACTCATCGATGATGGTCGACAGATCACGCAGATCCAACCGACCGTCGTCGTCGACACCGATCCATCGCAGCGTGGCACCAGTCTTGGCGCACACCTCCTGCCACGGCACGAGATTGGCGTGGTGCTCCATCTGGGTGACGACAATCGAATCGCCGGGGCCGATCACGAATCGTGGATCGATCGCGTCGTCACCGTGCTGAGCCTTGGCCGCACCATTCGAGAAGGCGTAGGCGACCAGATTGAGGCTCTCGGTGGCGTTCTTCGTGAAGACGAGGTCCTCGGGGCGCCCGTGCACGAACCCGGCGATCTTCGCGCGCGCACCCTCGTAGGCGTCCGTCGCCTCCTCCGCCAGCTGATGGGCTCCGCGATGCACGGCAGCGTTACAGGAACGGTAGTAGTCGGACTCCGCATCAATGACCTGAAACGGCTTCTGACTGGTCGCCGCGCTGTCGAGATACACCAGCGGACGGTCATCTCTGACCGTTCGCTGGAGGATCGGGAAGTCGCGTCGAATTCGGGCGACGTCAAGCGGCTTCGTCACGGGGTCGCCGGGGTGATGAAGCGCTCGTAACCCTCCGACTCCAGGACCGCCGCCAGCTCCGGCCCCCCGCTCTCCACGATCCGACCGTCAAAGAACACATGAACGAAATCCGGCTGGATGTAGCGCAGGATTCGGGTGTAGTGCGTGATCAGGAGCGTTCCGGCGCCAGTCTCCTCGCGGAAGGCGTTGAAGCCTTCCGACACGACTCGAAGTGCGTCCACGTCGAGCCCGGAATCGGTCTCATCGAGGATGGCGATCTTCGGCTTGAGCAGCGACAGCTGCAGAATCTCGTGTCGCTTCTTCTCGCCACCCGAGAACCCCTCGTTGACGTTGCGCTCCGCGAACTTCGGATCCATCTGAAGCACGCCCATGGCGTCCTTCATCTCCTTCATCCACGTGCGCAGCTTGGGTGCCTCGCCGCGTACCGCCGTCGCCGAGGTGCGCAGGAAGTTGGAGACGCTGACTCCCGGAATCTCAACGGGGTACTGCATCGCCAGAAACAGTCCAGCGCGGGCGCGCTCGTCCACGGACATCTGGAGGACATCCTCACCGTCCAACGTGATGCTGCCCTGGGTCACCACGTACTTGGGATGTCCGGCGATGACGTAGGCGAGAGTCGACTTGCCCGAGCCATTGGGTCCCATGACGGCATGCGTGCTTCCTGATGCCACATCGATGGTCACGCCCCGCAGAATCTCGCGCGGGCCGTCATCGGTGATGACGGAGGCATGCAGATCGGAAATCTTCAGAGTGCTCATGGTGAATCCTCTACTGGGGCGTCGGTGTCGCGAACGTGTGGAACGGGGTTGATCTCTACTGAGGCATCGGCACCCTCGCCGATCACTCTCACTGGATAGGTGTCCACCGGACGAATCGCCGGCGGAGTCAGGGGGACGCCTGTGCGCAGGTCGAAGGCAGAGCCGTGCAACCAGCACTCAAGCGTGCAGCCCTCAACCTCCCCCTCGGAGAGGGAGACGTCAGCGTGCGAGCATCGGTCGTTCACGGCGAACACGCCTTCGGGAGTTCGCACGACGGCCATGGCTACGCCCCCGACGATCAATCGACTGGGCGAATTGACCTCGAGGTCATCCAGTGCACAGGCAGGCTCAAAGGTCATGAGTCCGCCTTGAGCTCACGCTCGAGTTCGGGCTCCATTCCCAAGCGCTGAGCAATGCGGTCCAGGACCGCGTCCCGCCATTGACGGCTGCCTACTCGAGTCAGCACGTCGACGAAGAACCCTCGGACGACCAGTTGGCGAGCCACCCGCTCAGGGATGCCTCGTGCCTGCAGGTAGAACAGCTGCTGATCGTCGAAACGACCCGTGGCGCTTGCGTGCCCTGCGCTCGCGATGTCGCCGGTCTCGAGTTCGAGATTCGGCACCGAGTCGGCTCGGGCTCCGTCATCAAGCAGGAGATTCCGGTTCATCTCGTAGGTCTCTGTGCCGATCGCATCGCGGCGCACCACCACGTCACCGACCCACACCGTGTGAGTGCCCTCACCGCTGAGAGCACCCTTGTAGGTGACCGAACTCGTGCAATGGGGAGCCTCGTGCTCGACAAGGATGCGGTGCTCGAGGTACTGGCCTTCAGAGGCGAGGAAAGCCCCGAGCAGGGTCGCCGAGCCGCCTGGCCCCGCGAACGTCACCGATGGGAGCATCCGGACCACGGAACCGGCGAGGGTGATGGCCGAGCCGAGGAAGGTCGCATCGCGGCCGATCTGCACCGGCCAGTGCCACAGTTGCACGCGCTCTGACATCACTCCAGACGCATCCGCGTCATCTGACTCGTCGAGAATCGACAGCATCGTGAGGTCTCCCCCATCCCCGACCTGAGTCACGATGTTCCCACTCACGTCCGCTTCAGCGTCATGAACAAGGACGACGGTCGCCTTGGCATGTCGCCCCAGACGCACGTCCACGTGGGCATGCGCGCGAGCCGCCTGTGCCTTCAGGTGAACGATGACGGGCTCTTCCACCGCCGTGTCCGCGGGAATGTCCACACGCACGCTGGTCCCGGCCGATACCCAAGCCACGACCGCCGCACGATCAGTCGGCAGCCAATGACCGGCATCGGCCGCGTCGATCGGGCCGACCGTGACGAAGCCCGAGGCCTCAGAAGTGACGTCGCCTGCGTCGGGGTCGACGTCAAGCATGTGCTTGACCTTGTCGAGTGGAGTGAAACGCCAAGCCTCCTCACGTCCATGCGGAATGGGGAAGTCACTCAACGACCCAGACGCCAGTCGGGGCGCGAGATCGATGGGCGGTGCAGCGAGGGTTGTCACCCGACGGCCCCTTCCATCTGCAGCTCGATGAGGCGGTTGAGCTCGAGGGCGTACTCCATCGGAAGCTCGCGCGCGATCGGCTCGATGAATCCGCGGACGATCATGGCCATCGCCTCGTCCTCAGTCATGCCACGCGACATCAGGTAGAAGAGCTGGTCCTCGCTCACCTTCGACACTGTGGCCTCGTGACCCATCGACACGTCGTCGTCGCGAACATCCACATACGGGTACGTGTCCGAGCGCGAGATGTCGTCGACCAGGAGCGCATCGCACTTGACGGTGCTCTTGGATCCGTGCGCACCCTCATGGATCTGGACGAGTCCGCGGTACGACGTACGTCCACCGCCACGGGCCACCGACTTGGAGATGATGTTCGACGAGGTATTGGGCGCCGCGTGAACCATCTTCGCCCCGGCATCTTGATGCTGACCCGCGCCCGCAAAGGCGATGGACAGCGTCTCGCCCTTCGCGTGCTCGCCCGTCATCCAGACGGCCGGGTACTTCATGGTCACCTTCGAGCCGAGGTTTCCGTCGACCCACTCCATCGTTGCGCCCTCATGTGCGACAGCACGCTTCGTCACAAGGTTGTACACATTCGTCGACCAGTTCTGAATCGTGGTGTAGCGGCAGCGTCCACCCTTCTTCACCACGATCTCGACAACGGCCGAGTGCAGGGAGTCGCTTGAGTAGATGGGCGCAGTGCATCCCTCTACATAGTGCACGTATGCGTCTTCATCGATGATCATCAGGGTTCGCTCGAACTGACCCATGTTCTCGGTGTTGATCCGGAAGTAGGCCTGCAGGGGAATCTCCACCTTGACACCCTTGGGCACGTAGATGAAGGAGCCGCCGGACCAGACAGCAGTGTTGAGAGCGGCGAACTTGTTGTCACCCACCGGGATGACCGACCCGAAGTACTCGCGGAAGACATCCTCGTGCTCTCGAAGGCCGGTGTCGGTGTCCAGGAAGAGCACCCCCTGCTCCTCGAGATCCTCGCGGATCGCGTGGTACACCACCTCGGACTCGTACTGCGCGGCAACGCCAGCGATGAGGCGTTGCTTCTCCGCCTCCGGAATGCCCAGTCGGTCGTAGGTGTTCTTGATGTCCTCGGGCAGCTCGTCCCAGGACGCGGCCTGCTTCTCGGTTGACCGGACGAAGTACTTGATGTTCTCGAAGTCGATCGAGTTCAAGTCCGATCCCCAGACGGGCATGGGCTTGCGGTTGAACAGGCGAAGACCCTTCAGGCGCAGGTCCAGCATCCACTGGGGCTCGTTCTTCTTCGCAGAGATATCGCGGACGACCTCTTCGCTCAGGCCGCGGCGTGCGCCCGTGCCGGCGGCGTCTGAGTCATGCCATCCGTACTCATAGCGACCGAGCTCGTCGATGGTCGCGGCGGTGTCCTGCTGCGTAGTCATGCGGATACCTTTCGTCGGGTCGTGCTCGAGGGACGGGACGTCGAGTTGGGGGGCTTCGAGTTGGGGGGCAGCGGTATGACGGAGGTGCAGACCTCATCGCCGTGAGCGAGAGTCGCCAGACGCGTGACATGCAGGTCCAGGACCTGCGACAGCGCCGCCGTCTCCTCCTCGCAGAGCGAAGGGAACTCGCGAGCCACATCGATGATCGGGCAGTTGTGCTGGCACAGCTGCACGGCCACATCTCCAAGCGGCTGAATCTCGGCCGCGTAACCGGCCGCCGTAAGCGCTGCAGCCACGTCTTCCGGAGTCCCGGTGCCTGGCGCCGGAAGCAGCGCGGCGAGCGCCTGGGCGCGCTCACGCGCGAAGTCCGTCACCGCATCGTCGCCGTACCGCTCGGCCAGATGGCGCAGCGCCGAGAGGGCGAGATCGTCATAGGCCGAATCACAGGCGGAGCGCCCCTCGTCGGTCAGGCTGAAGACGCTTCCCGGACGTCCCCGACCTCGCTTGGGGCTCGGCCCGTAGGGCGCACGCTCGTGAGCAACCACGAAACCGCCGTCGACCAGGATCCCCAACTGCCGGCGCACCGCGGTCGTCGTGAGGGACAGGGCATCCGCCAGCTCGGCCGCCGTCTGGGGGCCGTGGCTCAAGAGGGCGCGCGCCACCCGCTCCGAGGCCTCACCGGGGAATTTCACAACCCCATTGTTGCGTAAATGAGTCAGGGCGCAACCCGGGGGGTCTCGAACGGCCGCCTATGCTCCCCTCGTGCCCTCACACGCATCTCCCCTTGTGTCTCCCCTCGTGATTCGAGATCTGGTCGTGCGCTATGGCGCGCGCACCGCGGTTGCCGGCGTGAGCCTCACCGCCGATGAGGGGAGTATCACCGCCCTGGTGGGTCCCAACGGTGCGGGCAAGACCTCAACGGTCGAGGTGTGCGTGGGTCTGCGCACTCCCTCTGCGGGCACCGTGGAGGTGCTGGGGACAGCACTTCCGGGGAGTGCCAGCAATCGACAGCGCGTCCATGCGCAAGTGGGCGTCATGCTTCAGGACGGCGGGCTCTACCCGACGGCCCGGCCGCTGGAGATGGTCCAGCACGTGGCCTCCCTCTACCCGAACCCTGATCAGCCAGCGGCACTCCTGGACTCCGTCGGCATCGATCCTTCGACTCGCACGACAATCCGGCGACTGTCCGGAGGTGAGCAGCGCCGGGTGGCTGCGGCCTGTGCTCTCGTCGGTCGGCCGCGCCTGGTCTTCCTCGACGAGCCGACCACCGGACTCGACGCCACGGGTCGTCGTGCCTTTCATGATCTGCTCCTCGACCGAGTGCACGCCGGGATGACAGTCGTGCTCACCACGCACCTGCTCGATGACGTCGAACGCATGGCAGACAAGGTCATCGTCATGGCCGACGGTGCCATCGTCCGCGAGGGGTCGGTCAACGATCTTGTGGGCGAGGACGACGCCATTGCTTTTCGCGGTCCACGCCACATGGAGCTTGACGATCTCCGCGAGGCCCTGCCGCCGGGAACATCCGTCAGCGAGACCCCACCGGGGTTCTATCGCATCAGCGGCACCCTCGATCCCATGTCCCTGGCCACCGTTGCCGCCTGGTGCGGTCAGCATGGTGTGCGAACTCCGGACCTCCGACTGGGGCGTCGCTCGCTCGAGGACGTCGTCATCGATCTGGTCGAGGGTCGCCCATGACATCGCTGACCAGAATCCTCGCCCAAGGGCGCTGGGAGACGCGTCTCCTCCTGCGCAATGGCGAACAGCTGCTTCTGACCATCGTGATTCCGCTCGGCCTGCTTCTCGTTCTGGCGTTGACCGACGTGCTGCCCCAGACGACAGGGGGCGACACCGTCGCAGCCTCGCTGGCCACGGTGCTCGCCGTTTCCGTGATCAGCACTGGATTCACCTCCCTTGCCATCGCCACGGGCTTCGAGAGACGTTCCGGCGCCCTGCGACTGCTCGCCACAACTCCCCTGACTTCCCGAGAACTCCTGTTCGGCAAGGCTGGAGCCACCGTGGTCGTCACTGCGCTCAGCGGCGGTCTGGCAACCCTCCTCGCGCTCATCCTGGGGTGGCGTCCGACGCCGTCGGCACTCGTCGTGCCGGTCCTCGTCCTGCTCGGTGTGGCGGCGTGGGCACCGTGGGCCTTCGTCCTTGCGGGCACCCTGCGCGCAGAGGCAGTCCTCGCCGTCGCCAACGGACTCTTTCTGGTGTTCCTGCTCTTCGGGGGCGTCGTCATCCCTGCCGCGTCGCTTCCGGACCTGCTCGGCGCCGTCGTCCCCTATCTGCCGTCGGGCGCCCTGGTGGAGGCGCTCGCCGCCTCCCTGGGTGGAACGGCTGTTCCTGCCATGGCTGCAGGAGTGCTGATCGCCTGGTCTGCGCTTGGCACTCTCGTCGCGACGCGCACCTTCAGGTGGACATAGGCTGACCACGTGAGCGCGCCACCGTCCAGCCCCCCGTCCGGACGGTCCACGAGGGTCATTCGCGGCATCTACATCGCTAATCTCGTCGGTCAGGCTGGGATCGTTCTCACCGGCGCCGTCGTGCGCATCACCTCGTCCGGTCTGGGTTGTCCGACGTGGCCAGAGTGCGTCGACGGCTCGATCACCCCCACGTCAGGTCAGGCCGAGGCGTGGCACAAGTACATCGAGTTCGGCAACCGGCTGCTGACCTTCGTCTTGCTGGCCCTCGCTCTGGCCGCCCTTGTCGCAGGTCTCATCGATCGACGCCGACGCGCGCGAGCGGACTTGCCCCCACGCCCTGCCCTGATGGCGCTGGCATTGGTTCCCCTGGCCGGCACGGTCGGCCAGGCGATCTTGGGCGGCATCACCGTTCTGACCGGACTGCACCCCCTCATCGTGGGCGCTCACTTCCTGATTTCCATGGCGATCATCGCCGGGGTGGTCGCACTGGTAGTCCGCTCCGCCGATGACGGTGACGGGAAGCCCACGTGGCTCACCCCGCGGCCCGTTCGCGTCCTTGCCTGGCTGCTGGTGGCCGTCACCGCGGTCGTGGTGGTGCTGGGTGTCCTGGTCACGAGTTCCGGTCCGCACAGTGGTGATGAAGACGTACAGCGCCTCGGCTGGGACCCGCGCACCGTGGCATGGCTGCACGCCGACGTCGTTCTGCTGTTCCTCGGCCTGCTGATCGGTCTGCTGGTCGCCCTGTCCCTCACCAAGGCGCCAGCACACGCTCGCCGCCGCGCTTGGCTCCTGCTGGCGGTCGCCGGCCTTCAGGGAATCATCGGCTACACCCAGTACTTCACGGGTCTGCCGGAGGTCCTCGTCACCGTGCACGTGCTCGGAGCGACGCTCGTGTGGATCATCGTGCTCTTCATTCCCCCGAGCCTGCGCACTCGGGCGTAGCCGCCGGGCCCGAGCTCAGGGAACGAACGGCTCCAAGGCCACCAGCAGGAACAGCAGCGCCAGATAGGTGATGGAGCCGTGGAACAGGCGCATCGCGACCTTGGTCACCTGAGCATCCGACCGCCGAACGGCCTTGCGAACGCTGTAGGCCTGCCAGAGGAACGCGATCCCTAGCACCGTCGCGCCCACCGCGTAAACCCAGCCCATGGGGGCGATCGGCACCAGTGCCAGCGACACTCCCACCATCACCCAGGAGTACCAGAGGATGCTGCGCACGACCTCTGCATCGCTCTTCACGACGGGCAGCATCGGCACACCCGCCGCCGCATAGTCCTCCCGGAAGCGCATGGCCAGCGGCCAATAGTGGGGAGGGGTCCAGAAGAAGACGATCAGGAAGAGCACCACCGGTGTCCAGCTGAGCGAGTCGGTGACCGCGGCCCAGGCAATCAGGACCGGCATGCAGCCGGCCGCACCGCCCCACACGATGTTCTGCGACGTCCGCCGCTTCAGGATCATCGTGTACACGACCGCGTAGAAGACGATGGCCACCAGAGCGAGCATCGCGGACAGCACGTTCGCCGTGGCCCAGAGCACCAGCGCACTCAGAACGCCCAGGAGCACGCCCTGCACCATGCCTGCTCGCACGCTGACGATTCCGAGGGCGGCCGGACGGTGATAGGTCCGGGCCATCAAGGCGTCGATATCCCGGTCGTAGACGCTGTTGAAGGTGTTGGCAGATCCGGCTGCCAACGTGCCCCCGATGAGCACCCCGATCGTGGGAACCAGCGGTGGAAGGCCACCGGCCGCCAGGAACATCGTCGGGATGGCCGTTGCCAGCAGGAGCTCGACGATTCGCGGCTTGGTCAACGCCACGTGGGCACGTACTCGGGCACGGAGCGTGACCTCACCGGCTTGCTGCTCCACTAGGGTCACCCGACTCCGCTCCCGATCTGGTCGTCCGAACTCGTCGTTCGAAGTCATCATCCGAACTGGTCATCCGAGCACCCTTGGTTGACCACCCGAGAACATCGGGCAAAGACAGCGTACCTTCCCCACGGTCCGCCGAATGCGGGTGCATCCATCACTAGGCTTGCCTCATGCGTCCCTCATCTCACCTGGATCCTGAGCCCGTCGAGAGCCCCGAGCTGGAATGGTCTGCGGACGATGACCGCGCCGTCGCCTATCTGCGGGCCATCGCGGCTGACGCAGTCCAGCGCGTGGGTAACGGCCACCCCGGCACGGCCATGACCCTGGCTCCCGTCGCCTATCTGCTCTTCCAGAAGGTCATGCGACACGACCCCCACGACCCCAGCTGGCTCGGGCGGGACCGCTTCGTCCTCTCGGGAGGCCACACCAGCCTGACCCTCTACAGCCAGCTCTTCCTCTCGGACTACGGACTCACGCTCGCTGACCTCGAGTCATTCCGGACCGCTGGCAGCCGGACCCCCGGGCATCCCGAGCACGGTCACACCGCGGGTGTGGAGGCCACCACCGGACCGCTCGGCCAGGGACTGTCCATGGCGGTGGGTATGGCCATGGCTGCCCGATATGAGCGCGGGCTGCTGGACCCGAGTGCCGCACGTGACGACAGCCCGTTCGACCACCGCATCTGGGCGATCGCCGGCGACGGAGATCTCGAGGAGGGCATCACCTCAGAGGCGTCCTCCCTCGCTGGCCTGCAGAAGCTGAACGAACTCTGCGTCATCTACGACGACAACCACATCTCCATCGAGGGCGATACCGCACTCGCCTTCGACGAGGATGTGTGCGAGCGATACCGCGCCTACGGCTGGGCCACTCATCGCGTGGACCAACTGCCGGACGGTTCAGTGGATGTCGCCGGCCTGTTCGAGGCAATCGGCAAGGCCAAGGCAGAGCGCTCCCGGCCGACGCTGATCCAATTGCGGACCACGATCGCCTGGCCTGCTCCCCATGCGCGCAACACCGCCAAGGCGCATGGATCCGCGCTCGGTGCCGACGAGGTACGGGCCACCAAGGAGATCCTCGGCCTGAATCCAGACGAGGACTTCGCGTTCGACACTGACCTCCTTGATCGCCTCAGGCAGCGACTGCGCGCTCGCGTGGACGATGTCCGGCGGAGTTGGAATGCCGCCTTCACCGAGTGGTCGCTGAACAATCCTGACCGAGCAGCCCTTCTGACTCGCCTCGTGCAGCGCGACGTGCCCAGTGATCTCGATGCCGCCGTGCCCGTGTTCGATGCGCCATCCGTTTCCACCCGCAAGGCATCAGGTGAGGTCATCAATGCCCTCGCCCGGGTGATGCCCGAACTCTGGGGTGGCTCCGCAGACCTCGCAGAGTCCAACAACACCACCATCGAGGGCGCAGCGAGTTTCCTGCCACCGGGCAACCCCACGGGTCAGGGATCGCCCTACGGGCGTGTCGTCCACTACGGCGTTCGTGAGCACGCCATGGGGGCGATCATGAACGGCATCGCGCTTCACGGACTCACGCGGCCGTTCGGCGGGACCTTCCTCGTCTTCTCGGACTACATGCGCGGGGCCGTCCGACTCTCCGCTCTCATGAAGACTCCGGTCACCTACGTGTGGACCCACGATTCGATCGGCCTGGGCGAGGACGGCCCTACGCATCAGCCGATTGAGCACCTGTGGTCGCTACGCGCCATGCCCGACCTTGCGGTCGTCCGACCGGCTGATGCCAATGAAACCGCAGCCGCGTGGCGCGCAACCCTCCGTCAGCACGGACCGGTCGGTCTCGTCCTCACTCGGCAGAATGTGCCGACACTGGACCTGCCCGTCAGCGAGGTCTGGGCGGGTGTCGCCCGCGGCGGCTACGTCGTTCGAGACAGCGACAACGCGTCCGTCCTCCTCCTGGCGACCGGCTCTGAGGTGCAGCTCGCCCTTGCCGCAGCCGAGGTTCTCGAGGCTGAGGGCACTGGCACCAGGGTCATCTCCCTGCCCTGCCTGGAGTGGTTCGACCAGCAGGATGCGTCCTATCGGGATGCCGTCATCCCCCCGTCGGTCACCGCTCGCGTAGCAGTCGAAGCGGGAGCCACCCTCGGCTGGTGGCGTTTCGTGGGCACGAGCGGTCGCGTCGTGGGCATTGATCACTTCGGCGCCAGTGCCGATCCCGCCATCCTATTCCGCGACGCCGGCATCACCGTGGATGACATCGTCCGCCAGGCACGAGCAACCCTGGCTGCCAGCCAGCGAGACTGACCCGTCCCCCGTCACCGTCCACCCGCCAACGAGCCCCCGCCAACGAGCCCCCGCTATCGAGCCCGTGAAGGAACCCACCACATGAGCAGCGCACCTCAAGCGAACCTGCAGGACCTCACCGCGGCTGGCGTCTCGGTCTGGCTGGACGACCTCGACCGCACCCGGATCACCTCCGGTCAGCTCGCGGACATGATCACGATCGACTCCGTGCGGGGCGTGACAACCAATCCCACCATCTTCGAGAAGGCCATCTCAGGGGGTGCCGCGGCCTACGCCGATCAACTCGCGGCGCTGGCGAATGCCGGCTCGGACGTCGACTCCATCATCAGGTCCCTGACCACCGATGACGTGCGCGCTGCGTGCGACGTCTTCCTCCCGTTGTTCGAGACCTCGAACGGAGAGGACGGGCGCGTCTCCATCGAGGTCGATCCGCGCCTCGCTCATGACACCGAGGCGACGGTCGATCAGGCACGGCAACTGTGGGCGATCGTCGACCGCCCGAACGCCCTCATCAAGATCCCCGCGACCCCCGAGGGGCTTCCGGCCATCACGGAGGTCATCGGGTCAGGCATCAGCGTCAATGTCACCCTCATCTTCTCCGTCGAGCGCTATGACGCCGTAGTCGAGGCCTACGTTCGCGGCCTTGAGCTTGCCCTCGAACGCGGGCATGACCTCACCAGGATTCGATCGGTGGCGAGCTTCTTCATCAGTCGAATCGACACTGAAGTGGATGGCCGTCTGCGCGATATCGAATCTCCCGCGGCCCAGGCACTGCACGGCGAAGCCGCGATCGCCACGGGGCGACTCGTATGGCAGGCCCACCTGGAGAGCACCCGTTCGCCGCGTTGGGCCGAGCTTGAACGAGCCGGCGCGCATAGGCAACGACCTCTGTGGGCGTCCACGGGGGTCAAGGACCCAACCATGGCTCCTACGCGTTACGTGCTGGATCTCGTCGTGAGGGGCTGCGTCAACACGATGCCCGAGGCCACGCTGCGGGCAGTCGCTGACAACGGGCCCGTGCCGCGCGACACCGTCGACGGCACCTTCGCCGCTTCTGCCGAGGTGTGGTCCTCCCTTGAGTCCTTGGGGATCAGCCAGGCTGATGTGAGCGCGACCCTCGAGGCGGAGGGGGTCACGAAGTTCATCGACTCATGGGAGCAGCTCCGCGGCACCGTCTCTGCCGCAGCCGGTCTGTGACATGAGCCCACACCGACACGCGGACGAAGCCACGAACCCGCTGCGCAGTCCCCTCGATCAGCGGCTGCCACGGGTCGCTGGGCCCTGCGGCATGGTGCTCTTCGGTGTCACGGGCGACCTCGCCCGCAAGAAGGTCATGCCCGCCATCTATGACCTTGCGAATCGCGGGCTCCTGCCTCCTGGCTTCGCGCTCGTCGGCTTTGCCCGACGAGACTGGGAGGATCAGGACTTCGCCCAGATCGTCCACGATGCCGTTCGAGAGCATGCGCGCACTCCATTTCGGGAGGAGGTCTGGCGACAGCTGTCCGAGGGCATTCGCTTCGTCGCTGGCGATCTGGCCGACCCCGAGGCGTATCAGCGCCTGAAGGAGACGGTCTCGGCTCTGGATTCCTCGCGCGGCACGCAGGGCAATCACGCCTTCTACCTGTCCATCCCACCGGGTCTGTTCCCCGTGGTTCTGGACCACCTGCAGTCCTCTGGCCTTGCCACCAGCGCCCCCGGTGCCTGGCGGCGGGTGGTTATCGAGAAGCCGTTCGGCCACGACCTCGCAAGTGCCGAGGAGCTCAACCACGTCGTGGATCGCGTTTTCGACTCAGGGTCCGTCTTCCGCATCGATCACTACCTGGGCAAGGAGACCGTCCAGAACATCCTCGCGGTGCGCTTCGCCAACGCCATGTACGAACCCCTGTGGAACAGCAACTATGTCGACAACGTCCAGATCACCATGGCGGAGGACATCGGAATCGGTGGACGAGCCGGCTATTACGACGGCATCGGCGCCGCTCGGGATGTCATCCAGAATCACCTGCTGCAACTGCTGGCCCTCACCGCCATGGAGGAGCCACTCTCCTTTGCAGCAGACGACGTTCGCATCGAGAAGGAAAAGGCCCTCCGAGCAGTACGCCTGCCCCGCAACATCGGCCAGCACTCCAGTAGGGGCCAGTACGCAACCGGCTGGCAGGGCGGTGTGCCGGTTGTCGGGTACCTCGAGGAGCAGGGCATCGCGCCCGACAGCACCACCGAGACCTACGCCGCACTGCGGGTCGATGTCGACAATCGACGCTGGGCTGGCGTGCCGTTCTACCTGCGTACCGGCAAACGCCTCGGACGCCGCGTCACCGAGGTGGCGGTCGTCTTCAAGAGGGCCCCGCATTTGCCCTTCGCCAAGACAGCGGTTCAGGAGCTGAGCCAGAACGCCCTGGTCTTCCGAATTCAGCCCGACGAGGGCATCACGGTTCGGTTCGGCTCAAAGGTTCCGGACACGACATCTATTCAGGTGCGCGACGTCACGATGGACTTCCAGTACGGCGACTCGTTCGTCGACACCAGTCCCGAGGCCTATGAGCGACTCATCCTCGATGTGCTGCTCGGCGACCCACCGCTCTTTCCGCGGCATGAGGAGGTCGAGCTCGGCTGGCACATCCTCGACCCCGTCCTCGACTACTGGGCCGAACACGGTCGCCCCGAGCAGTACGCCTCCGGCGGCTGGGGACCCGCGTCGTCCTACGACATGATCGCCCGCGATGGGCGCAGCTGGAGGCGACCATGATTCGACTCGACGACACCAGCGGGGGCGCTGTCGCGGCCACCATCGCGCAGGAGCGCCACCGGAATGGCTCCCCCGCGACCGGCATGGTCCTGACGCTTCTGATCCTCAGCGACGAGGAGTTTCAGGCGGACGCGACGTCTGGTGCAGTCGCTGCGGCACGCCAGCACCCCATGCGCATCATCACGCTGATTCCTCGGCCCAGTCGGCAGGCTCCTCGACTCGACGCCGAGATCGCAGTCGGCGGCGAGGATGGGCCGGGCGAGGTCGCCGTCCTGCGGCTGCGTGGCGAACTCGCCGACCATGCCAATTCGGTCGCGATCCCCCTGCTGCTGTCGGACACCCCCGTCGTCGCCTACTGGCCCGCCGATGCTCCTGACGTCCCCCTTGACGATCACATCGGACGGCATGCCCAGCGACGAATCTCCGATGCGTCAACGGCCGAGGATGTCTACGTCGAGTTGGCCCGACGCAAGGAGGGGTATCGCCCAGGCGATACGGACCTTGCCTGGACCCGCCTCACTCCATGGCGTTCAGCTCTCGCCTCCGCCATGGATCAGGGTCGGCCGATCGTCACCGAGGCCTCGGTGGTGGCCGAACCGGACAACCCGAGCGCACTGCTGCTCCAGTCTTGGCTCAACATGACGTTGCGGGTCCCCGTACCCATCCATGCCGGCGATGGACCCGGCATCACCGAGATACGGCTCGTCACTGACGATGGTGACATCTGCGTGAGTCGTCCCGAGGGGGACACCGCCACCCTCACTCGGCCTGGCATGGCACCCGCCCGAATCTCACTGCCCCGCCGCGGGATCGCCGGGCTGCTGTCCGAGGAGTTGCGTCGTCTGGATCCGGACGAGGTCTATGCGCAGGTGCTGCATCACCTGAGGCTTCCGTGATCGTCGACATCCTCCGGCACGCCTCAGGGCAGGAGCTGGCCGAGTCCGTTGCAGCACGCACGGTCGCGACGCTTGTCGAGCGCATCTCGGAGGCAGGAATCGCCCATCTGTGCGTCACCGGAGGCGGAATAGGCACGGCAGCTCTCGACGCGCTGCGTCGATCTGCTGGTGTCGACTCGATCGATTGGCATCGAGTGCATGTGTGGTGGGGCGATGAGCGATTCCTGCCCGCGGGTGATCCGGAGCGCAACGAGACGTCGGCGCGAGCCGCCTTGCTCGACCACGTGGATATCCCCGTGTCGAATGTCCATTCGGTACCTACCCCTGAGCAGGTCGACGGAGACGCCGAGCGAGCCGCTGACCTCTACGGTGAGGCGCTCGCTGAATTCGCGCACGGTGACTCCGCGACGGCGTCCATGGACATCCTGATGCTCGGTATCGGGCCCGACGCGCACGTGGCATCGCTCTTCCCCGAGTTGCCTGCCGTCCGGGACCATCGACCCGTGGTGAGCGTGCACGGCGCCCCCAAGCCGCCTCCCACCCGGATCACGATGACCTTCCCCACGATCCGAGCCGCTCAGGAAGTGTGGATCCTGGCCTCGGGCGCCGCCAAGGCCCACGCCGTTCGCCTGAGCCTCATGTCGGGATCAGGTGAATACCAGGTGCCTGCGGCCGGCGCTCGCGGACTTCGGCGAACCCTGTACTGCCTCGATCAGGAGGCCGCAGCCGATCTCGCGGCAGACGTGGGCCGACCGGCGGTCTGATCAGTCCGCTCGAGCGCCTCATGCGGCCCGGTGACGCCGGACCACTCTCCTTGCTAGACCTGTCCGCGCAGCTTCGCCAGCGCCTCGTCCAGGATGGCTGCGCCATCCTTGTCTGAACGGCGCTCCTTCACGTAGGCCAAGTGGGTCTTGTACGGCTCGATCTTGGGCGGAGCGGGGGGATTCTCCTGATCCGGACCAGCCGGCAGGCCGCAGCGCGGGCAATCCCACTCCTCCGGCGGAGCAGCATCCGCGGCGAAACTCGGCTTGCTCTCATGGCCACGCGAGCACCAGAAGGAGACGTAGATGCGCGGAGCCGCTTCGCCTCGCTCAGCCTCGCCCATGGGTCCGGCGCCTACGCGGCTGCCTCGGATTGCGCTTCCACCTGCCATGTGTGTTGTGCCTCCCTGTCAGGCCGTGCTCACGAGGAGCCCGACCGCGACGATGCTTGCTGCCCAGACGAGCCCGAGCCCGACCGTGAGACGGTCAAGGTTCTTCTCTGCGACAGATGAACCACCAACGGACGAGCTGACGCCCCCGCCGAACATGTCGGACAGGCCGCCGCCCTTGCCCCGGTGGAGCAGGATGAGCACGACGAGCAGGACGCTCGTGACCACGAGGATCACGGCGAGCACGATCGTGAGTGCGGTGATCATGTGAACTCCCGTTGAATGGATCTGGACGAACCAGACCTGTAGAGGATAGACGTAGCCCTAGCCCACCAACTCGGGCGGGTGCAGCCGGAAGCGCACAATCCCGACGAACTCGTCCGGATCGAGGCTGGCTCCGCCCACGAGGGCCCCATCGACATCCGGCTGCGCCATGATTCCCGCCACATTGGAGGCCTTGACCGACCCACCGTAGAGAATGCGCACGGCATCGGCAGACTCCTTGCCGAACGTCTCCTTGACGCGGGCCCGAATAGCGCCGCAGACCTCCTGGGCGTCCTCGGGAGTGGCGACCTCGCCGGTACCGATCGCCCACACCGGCTCATAGGCGATCACCAGATCCGCCACCTGCTCGGACGTCAACCCCGCCAGATCCGCGTCGAGCTGAGCAAGCACGTGGGGCACCTGCTCCCCTGCCTGTCGCACGGGAAGCCCCTCACCCATGCACACGATGGGCACCAGGTTGCTGCGGAGGGCCGCCTCGACCTTTGCGTGGACAACGTCATCGGTCTCGCCGTTGTACTCGCGACGCTCACTGTGCCCGACCGTCACGAAGGTGCAGCCGAGCTTCTCCAGCATCGGGCCGCTGACCTGGCCCGTGAAGGCGCCGGAGTCCTTGACCGCCAGATCCTGAGCGCCGTAAAGAATGTCGTATCGGTCGCCATCGACAAGGGTCTGCACGGACCTGATGTCCGTGAACGGCGGAAGGACAGCAATGTCGACCGCCGCGTAATCGTCGTCGGTCAAGGCGAAGGCCAGCTTCTGGACCAGCGCGATTGCCTCAAGATGGTTGAGATTCATCTTCCAATTGCCGGCCATCAGCGGCTTGCGGGTGGTTGCCATCAGGTGGTCTCCTCCAGAACGGCCAGCCCGGGCAGGGTCTTGCCCTCGAGGAACTCCAGGCTGGCCCCTCCCCCGGTGCTGATGTGGGTGAAGCGGGTCTCGTCGACATCCAGCTGCCGAACGGCTGCGGCGGAATCCCCGCCACCGATCACGGTGAAGCCCGATGATCCAGCCATCGCCTGAGCGACCGCAAGGGTGCCTCCCGCGAATGGCTCCATCTCGAACACGCCCATCGGTCCGTTCCAGACCACCGTTCCGGCATCGGCGATCTTGCTGGCGAACAGCTCTCGGGTGCGCGGGCCGATGTCCAGGCCCATCCAGCCATCGGGAATGGCATCCGCCGCGACGATCTCGGTCTGCGCATCCGCCGCGAACCGATCGGCGACCACGAAGTCCACGGGGAGGAGCAGTTCGACTCCCCTGGTGGCCGCCTCGTCGATGAAGCCGCGGACGGTCTCCACCTGATCGGCCTCGAGAAGGGACTCGCCGACGCCCAGGCCCTGGGCCTTGAGGAAGGTGTAGGCCATACCCCCACCGATCAGCAGCCGGTCGACCCGCCCGATCAGGTTGCCGATCACGCCCAGCTTGTCGCTGACCTTCGAACCGCCCAGGATGACCACGAAGGGTCGGGCCGGCTCCGCCATGATTCCGCCGAAGACGGATGCCTCCTGATGGACCAGGCGGCCGGCCGCGCTCGGCAGAAGACGGGCGACGTCCGTGACCGAGGCCTGATTGCGGTGCACCACGCCAAAGCCATCGGACACGTACACGTCAGCCAGCGCCGCCAACTCCTTGGCCAGCTCAGCCCGCTCGTCAGCGTCCTTGCTGGTCTCTCGACCATCGAACCTGATGTTCTCCAGAAGCAGGACATCTCCGGGAGCCATTCCTGCCACCAGCGGTGGCGCATCGGCCAGATCCGCGAGAGTCACGGTGGTGCCCAGGAGGTCGCCCAAGCGGGCCGCTACCGGCGCCAGACTCAGTTCCGGGACTCGTACCCCCTTGGCCCGTCCGAGGTGAGCGGCCACGATCACCCGCGCCCCCTTCGATCGGAGGTACTCCAGGGTCGGCAGAGCGGCCACGATGCGGCCGTCATCCGTGATCACGCGGGAGCCGTCCGGACCGTCAGCCAGGGGGACGTTGAAGTCCGCCCTGACCAACACTGTCCGCCCGGCGACATCAAGGTCGTCGAGTGACTTCATGCTTCGTCCTCAGAGCTTCGAGCCCACGAGGCCGACAAGGTCGACCAGGCGGTTGCTGTAGCCCCACTCGTTGTCGTACCAGCCAAGCACCTTGACCATGTTGCCGTTGGCGTTGGTCAGCCCGGCGTCGAAGATGCACGAGGCCGGATCCGTCACGATGTCGGTGGAGACGATCGGATCCTCCGTGTACACGAGGATCCCCTTCAGCGGGCCCTCGGCAGCTGCCTTGACCACGGCGTTGATCTCTTCCTTGGTCGCTGGCGTCTTGAGCTCGACTGTGAGATCGGTCGCCGAACCTGTCGGGACCGGCACGCGCATCGCGTAGCCATCCAGCTTGCCCTTCATGTTCGGCATCACCAGACCGATGGCCTTGGCGGCCCCCGTGCTGGTCGGAATCATGTTCAGGGCCGCCGCACGCGCACGACGCAGATCCTTGTGCGGGTAGTCGAGGATGTTCTGATCGTTGGTGTAGGCGTGGATGGTCGTCATGAGACCGCGCTCGATCCCGAAGGCGTCGTCGATGGCCTTGGCCATGGGAGCCAGGCAGTTCGTCGTGCAGGACGCGTTCGAGATGATGTTGTGCTTCGCCGCGTCGTAGTCCTTGTCGTTCACGCCCATCACGATGGTGATGTCCTCGCCCTTCGCAGGTGCGGAGATGATCACCTTCTTGGCGCCGGCCGCGAGATGCTTTCCGGCGCTCTCGGCATCCGTGAAGAAGCCCGTCGACTCCACGACGATGTCTGCCCCGACCTTCGCCCACGGCAGGTTGGCAGGATCACGCTCGGCGAAAACCGGAAGCGCCTTGCCATCAATGATGATCTCTCCATCGCCGGCGACGACATCGCTGCCGAGACGGCCGAGAATGCTGTCGTACTTGAGCAGGTGCGCGAGGGTCGTGGTGTCGGTGAGGTCATTCACGCCCACCACCTCGACGTCGGCACCGCTGGCGAGCAGCGCCCGGTAGAAGTTTCGGCCGATGCGCCCGAATCCGTTGATGCCAACCTTGACTGTCACTGCAGACTCCTCGTGAACCGTGGACCCTCGTGAGGTCCGATCGGGTGGACGTAAACGCTTCCATCCTAGTCAGTCCACTTCCGGGGAGTCGTGGCAGGCGAGGACCCCTGAGAGTCCTAAGAAAGGACGTCCTCGCATCAGGTCGAGCGGCTCACCCCTCGGGGCCAAGTCGAGTGCCACTTCGCTGGAGGGCCTGGCGCAAGCGGGGCAGGTTCGCATGCCAGTCAGCCCGCTCCTGCACCTGACCGCGGGCACGCTCAACCACCGCAATCGGATAGTGCGCGGTGACGTCGATCAGCACCCTCGTCAGTGCGGTCACGTCACCGATGGGAAAGGTGTAGCCGGTCTGACCTTGCTCGATCCAGTCCAGGTTGCCCGGAGACTCACTGACCACCGCAGGCGTGCCACAGGCCATGGCCTGCAGCAGTGTGACCGAGGTGCCGTCGACCTCGGCAGCTGAGACGTAGCACGCGGCGCGGCCCAGAAGCGGAACGAGGTCGGACTCCGGCACTCGACCGATGAAGCGCACCCGTTCGCCAATGCCCAGTTCCGTGACCAGTTCTCGGAGCCGCTCGGTGAGGGATCCCTCGTTCCCGATGATCAGGTAGGGATCCGGAAAGTCCTCGTGAACGTCCACGCGCCGAGGGACGGCCGCGAACCCGCGGACGACGTCCTCGACCCGATACAGGGGCTCGTGTGCTCGCAGGGTCACCACCAGCGGTGCATGCGGCGGTACTCCGAGCAGGAAGGCGTCAATCCACGGCCCGTGGAAGGCAAAGACATCGAGGTCCACTCCCCACGGCAGGTACGTGATGCTGTCCGCCGACACCCCAGCGCTCAGAGCAACGCTTTGATTCCACGTTGAGTCCACGACGAGACCGGAGAGTGCGGTGAGCCATGTGAGGTCCTCCCCGCGGGAGGCCGCCTCGGTCAGGTCGTAGCCCCACGACAGACCGACCACGGGCACACCAAGGTCCGTGAGGGCAGGGGCAACCGTGTCCAACGGGCCAGCAAGCACCGGATGGTCACGGTCCGCGGATCGCTGCACGGCTTCGCGAAGCTCCAGCAGGTCGTGCACATCGCGGTCAAGGGAGATCACAAAGGGGCGCAGACCCAATTCCAGAAGTGCCCGCGCCCAGCGTTCGTCATGTATCCCCCAGCCACGAGTGACGTACACGCACTCGTAGGAGTCCGCAGCTGGCACCTCGGGGATCACGGCAGCAGCAGGTCCGGGCCCAGCGCGGATTCGGTGTCAGGGATGCCGAGATCGGCCGCCTGCTTGTCGGCCAGCGCGAGCAGCCGTCGGATCCGCCCGGCGATGGCGTCCTTCGTCAGGGGCGGGTCCGCAAGCGCACCCAGCTCCTCGAGGCTGGCCTGCTGGTGCTCCAGGCGGAGCCGACCGGCGAAGAGCAGGTGCTCGGGGACGTCATCGCCGAGGATCTCCATGGCCCGCTGCACGCGCGCTCCCGCAGCGACGGCGGCGCGAGCCGAACGCCGCAGGTTGGCGTCATCGAAATTCGCGAGCCGATTCGCGGTGGCGCGCACCTCGCGACGCATGCGTCGCTCCTCCCATGCCATCACCGACTCATGAGCTCCCAGCCGGGTGAGCATGGCGCTGATGGCATCCCCGTCGCGGATCACGACGCGATCGACCCCGCGAACTTCGCGCGACTTCGCTGCGATGCCGAGCCGACGAGCAGCCCCGACGAGGGCGAGCGCTGCCTCCGGGCCCGGGCAGGTGATTTCCAAGGAGGAGGAACGCCCGGGCTCCGTCAGAGACCCATGTGCCAGAAAGGCGCCCCGCCACGCCGACTCGACGTCGCAGACCCCACCGGTGACGATGGCCGGCGGAAGACCACGGACCGGGCGCCCGCTGCCGTCCACGATGCCGGTCTGGCGGGCAAGGGCCTCGCCGCCGTCGACCACTCGCACGAGATAGCGAGAGCCCTTGCGAATTCCCCCGGACTGGACAATGGCCACATCCGCCTCGTGTCCGTACACGTCGAAGATGTCCTTGCGCAGGCGTCGAGCGGCCGCGCCGGTGTCGAGTTCCGCCTCGATCACGATATGTCCGCTCACGATGTGCAGGCCACCGGCGAAGCGAAGAATCGTGGACACCTCCGCCTTGCGACAGCACGACTTGGTCACCTCGACACGGCTCAGCTCGTCCTTCACCGCCGCCGTCATCGCCATGTCCCGCCGCTCCACTTCCGTCGCTGTGTGACAGTTCGCTTTTGCCTGTGGTCGTCCCGGGTGCTCCGTGGTCTGCGTCAGGACCGGAGTACCGCTTCTAGGCCAGCACCGTATCGAAGGCTACTGCGAGTCGCTGAGGGTCATGCATTCCCGGAGCGCCTGAATCGAATTTCCCCACCTCGAAGAGGAAGGGCTCGGCTCCCAGATCCGCACACGATCGGCGAAGCGCGGAGAGGTCTTCCACGTGGTTGCGATCGGCTATGACGACGTCCACCCTCAGATCGGGCAGGTAGTTGTAGAGCACGTCGAGGTACGTGTGCGCCGCGAAGCCCGTGGTCTCCCCCACCTGAGGATTCAGGTTGAGCACGACGATCCGCCGCGCGGGACTCTCCGCGATGGCACGTGCGAGCTCCGGAATCACCAGGTGCGGCATCACCGACGTGTACCAAGAACCCGGTCCCAGGACGATCGCATCGGCCTCACCAACCGCCGTGACCGCCTCGGGGCAGGCTCGTGGCTCGGGTGGGTCCAAGGAGATGTGCAGAACGTCGCCAGGAGTCGTGGCCACCTCCACTTGCCCGCGAACTTCCGTCACGGCATCGGGCTCAGCGGGGTCATGCCCCAGGACCTCCGCCACGATCGTGAGGGGGACGGTGCTGCAGGGCAGGACACGCCCGTTGGCGCCCAGCAGCGCACCGACCCAGTCCAGGCCCGTGACCGCATCCCCGGTCTGCTCCCACAGGGTGGTGATCAGCAGGTTGCCCAGCGAGTGTCCCGCGAGTTCTCCCGTACCGCCGAAACGATGCTGGACGACGCGCTCCCACGTCCGCCCCCAGGAGTCATCGCCGCAGAGCGCCGCCAAGGCCATGCGCAGGTCTCCCGGAGGCAGGATTCCGAACTCCTCACGCAGACGACCGCTCGATCCGCCATCATCCGCGACGCCCACCACCGCGGTGAGCTGATCGGTGACGCGCCGCAGCGCCTGCAGGGAGGCGGCCAGTCCATGACCTCCACCCAGCGCGACGACCCGGCGACCTGCGACCGCGGGGAGCGGTCGCCCTGAAGCGGCCCGATTCACTCGCGCCCCAGGTCGCGGTGGAACGTGCGCACGGGAACACCGTCGGTCTCGAGGCGTCGCGCAAGAGCCTCGGCCAAAGCCACGCTCCGATGCTTCCCGCCGGTGCACCCAACCGCCACCGTGACGTATCTCTTGCCCTCTCGGAGATAGCCACTGGAGACGATCCGGACCAGACGGTCGTAGGTCTCGATGAAATCCTGGGCGCCCGGGCGATTGAGGACGTCTGCGGACACGCGTGCGTCCTGGCCCGTCAGCGGCCGCAGCTGCTCGTCCCAGTACGGATTCGGCAGGAACCGGGCATCGGCAACCATGTCGGCATCGACCGGTACCCCGTACTTGAATCCGAACGACATCACCGTGCACATCAGGGTGGGCGGCAGTTCCTCGGGAAAGGACTCCTCGATACGCCGACGGAGCTCATGGACGTTCAGGTTCGTCGTGTCGATCACCAGATCCGCCTCGGCGCGCAGGTCCGACAGCAGGGTTCGCTCAGCGGCCAGCCCATCGAGAATGCGCTGGCCGCCCTGCAGCGGATGAGGTCGTCGCGAACTCTCGAAACGCCGTACCAGCGCCTCATCCGCAGCCTCGAGGAAAACAGTGCGCAGGTCAACGCCCTCCTGCGGCAGTCGGCGTACGGCTTCGGACAACTCACTGAAGAAGGATCCGCCTCGGGCATCCACCACCACTCCAACGCGATAGACGTCGGGGGTTCGGCGTGCCAGGTCCACGGCGGATCTCAGCAACGACGGAGGCATGTTGTCGATCACGAACCAGCCCATGTCCTCGAGGGCACGCGCTGCCGTGGATCTGCCGGCGCCTGACATCCCGGTCACCAGCGCGAGTTGCAGCGAGTGCTCGGACTCCTCCGGGCCGGTCGCTGTGCTCGTCACGGGGTCCGGGGGCATTGCGGCATCGGTCACGGGCGTCATTCTCCCCCATTGGCTGACGGCTCGTCCGGATGCAGGGCATTCCAGACGGTCTCGGCCAAGCGTGGCCCGATTCCGGGAACCTCCTGAAGTTGATCTTGGCTCGCCTCGACCATCGCTCGCACCGATCCGAAGTGCCTGCGCAGCGCCGTCGCCTTCGCTGTCCCCAGACCGGCAATGCCATCGAGTCGACTCGCCGTCGTTCGACGGCCGCGCTGCTTGCGATGCAGACCAATGGCCCGCCGATGCGCCTCATCCCTCACACGTTGCAGCAGATAGAGGGCCTCGCTGGTGCGGGGCAGGATGACCGGATCCTCCTCGCCCGGCACCCACACCTCCTCGAGCCGCTTGGCCAGCCCGATCACCGGTAGATCAGAGACGCCGCATGCCATCAGGGCGTCCTGCGCGGCCCGCACCTGCGGTGCACCGCCATCGATCACGAGCAGAGAGGGCGGGTAGGCGAACCGTCGCTGCGGAGAGTCCTCCTGCTGGTCGGCGACCGTCTCCTCGGATGCTGACCTGCGAAACCTTCTCTCCACCACCTCGGCAACAGCCGTTAGGTCGTCTGCGTTCGGAGTCCTGATCGTGAAGGAGCGGTAGTCACTCTTGCGAGGCAGGCCATCCTCGAACACCACAAGTGACGCCACGGTGTCCTGGCCCTGCAGCGTCGAGACGTCGATGCACTCGATGCGCAGGGGTGGCTCGGGAAGGGAGAGGGAATCCTGCAGCTCCTGCAACGCTTGACTCCGAGCCGTGAGATCACCCGCGCGTCTGACCAGATGGAGTCTCAACTGGTTCTCGGCATTGCTGATCGCGGTGTCCATGAGGGATCTCTTGTCCCCTCGCTTCGGGACCCGGACCGCCACCCGAGATCCGCGCAGCTCAGTCAGCCACGCTGACACCGTCTCGACATCAGCCAACTCATGCGAAGTCAGGACCTCTCGCGCGGGCGTGATGACATCAGTCTCGGCATAGATTCGCTGCAGGGCTCGCTCAAGGTATCCCCCCACGGCGAGATCCTCAGACTTCTCGAGAAGGAAGCCGCGCTCGCCGGTGATCCGGCCGCCCCTGACGTGGAACACCTGCACGGCAAGCTGGAGTTGGTCTTCGAACAGGCCGATCACATCCGCGTCGGTTCCGTCGTCAAAGACGACCGTGTTGCGCTCCAGCGCTCTGCTCAGCGCCTGCCATCTGTCCCGGAGCCGCGCTGCCTCCTCGTAGTCCTCCCGTGCCGCGGCCTCCCGCATGCTCTTCTCAACCGCGCGAATGAAGGGGTCGGCATTCCCGTCGAGGAAGGCGCACAGGTCGTCAACGATGCTTCGGTACTCATCCTCCGATACCCGTCCGACGCACGGGGCGCTGCACTTGTCGATGTATCCCAGCAGGCAAGGCCGTCCGAGTTGTGCAGCCCGGCGGAAGACGCCATCCCGGCACGTCCGTACGGGGAACACGCGAACGAGTTGGTCCAGCGTGTCGCGTATGGCCCAGGCATGCGCGTACGGACCGAAGTACCGGGATCCCTTTCTCTTCGGTTCACGCACCACCGCTGCCCGAGGGAAGGCCTCGGCCATTGTCACGGTCAGATACGGATAGCTCTTGTCATCTCGATACTTGACGTTGAAACGAGGGTCGTACTGCTTGATCCAGGCATACTCCAGAGACAGTGCCTCTACCTCATTGGCAACGACCACCCAGTCCACGGAGGTGGCGGTTGTCACCATGGCTCTCGTGCGAGGGTGCAGAGAGTCGGGTTCAGCGAAGTACGAGTTCAGCCGCGAACGAAGATTCCTCGCCTTGCCGACGTAGATCACGCGCTGGTGGGGATCTCGGAATCGGTAGACGCCCGGACTCGTGGGAATCTCACCGGGCGCCGGTCGATAGGACACCGGAGCCATGACATCCCTTCGAATTCGTGCGGCGGCAGGCCTGACTGACAGAGATCAGCTCAGGACCACGCTGCCACCATCGACAGCGACGCCGGCGGAGGTCAGACCCTGTCGTGCCGGCCCTTGCAGGACGGACCCGTCTTGCGCCGAGAATCGTGAGCCGTGACAGGGGCACACGATCTCGTTGTCGGTGACCTCGGACACCAGACACCCCTGATGGGGGCAGATCGCCGTGAAGGCCTTGTATTCCCCGGCAGTCGGTTGCGTGACAACGATGGCCGGTTCGGCAATGACGAGGCCCCCGCCCACAGGAATGTCCTCAGTCGACGCCAGCGGATCAGACGGCGAGGTGACCTCGGCGGAGTCACCTGCCTCAGTGGCCTGGTCGACACCCCCGTCGGCCCCGTCCGGCTGTGCCGGCGTGGATTCCGCGGAACTCGAATCCTCGGATGCGCAGGCAGCCACGACACCCGCTGCCAGAACCACTCCTCCGGCCTGAAGGACTGAACGACGATCCATCTTCATTGCCATATCCCTTCGAGATTCGCTGGGCCCTACGCTACGCCATTTTCCGCTTCGCCCTCGGTTTGCGAGGAGGCGTGGCCAAGGGCAGCATCGATGCCAGGAAGCTACCCGTGTGGCTCCCCGGCACGGCAGCCACCTCCTCGGGCGTTCCTGTGGCCACCACGGTGCCGCCGCCCGATCCGCCCTCCGGGCCCATGTCGATCACCCAGTCAGCCGTCTTGATCACATCAAGGTTGTGCTCGATGACGATCACGGTGTTGCCCTTGTCGACGAGGCTCTGCAGTACCGATAGCAGTTTGCGGATGTCCTCGAAGTGCAGGCCAGTGGTCGGCTCGTCCAGAACGTAGACAGTCCGACCCGTGGATCGCTTCTGCAGCTCGGCCGCGAGCTTGACTCGCTGTGCCTCGCCACCGCTCAGCGTTGGCGCAGACTGGCCCATCCTGACGTAGCCGAGGCCCACCTCCACGAGGGTCTTCAGGTGCCGGGCGATCGCGGGAACCGCCTCGAAGAAGTGCAGTGCCTCCTCAATCGGCATGTCGAGAACCTGGGCGATCGTCTTGCCCTTGAAGTGAACCTCGAGGGTCTCCCTGTTGTACCGCGCTCCATGACACACCTCGCAGGGCACATACACGTCGGGAAGAAAATTCATCTCGATCTTGATGGTTCCGTCGCCTGAGCAGGCCTCGCACCGACCTCCCTTCACATTGAAGGAGAAGCGTCCCTGCTGATATCCGCGCACCTTCGCCTCAGGCGTCTCGGCGAAGAGCTTGCGTATGTGATCGAAGACTCCCGTGTAGGTCGCGGGGTTGCTCCGCGGAGTCCTGCCGATCGCGCTCTGGTCGACATGAACCACCTTGTCCACATGCTCGAGGCCGGTCACACGCTTGTGCCGACCCGGCACACCCCGTGCAGAATTCAGGTCTCTGGCGAGGACGGTGTACAGGACGTCATTCACCAGTGTCGACTTGCCCGATCCACTCACGCCGGTGACCGCGACCAGGTTTCCGAGCGGGAAGGAGACGGTCACATCCTGCAGGTTGTGCTCGCGGGCCCCATGCACGGTGAGTGCCCGATCATCTTGACTCCTGCGCTCTGACGGGACTTCGATCGAGCGAACACCGCTGAGGTACTCACCGGTGATGGACGCAGGGTTGCTCAGCAGTTCGCTCACCGGGCCGCTCACCACCACTTCGCCGCCATGCTCGCCCGCGCCCGGGCCGATGTCCACGACCCAGTCAGCTGCGGAGATCGTCTCCTCGTCGTGTTCCACCACGATCAGGGTGTTCCCTAGATCACGCAGGCGGATCAATGTGTCGATCAACCGCTGGTTGTCCCGCTGATGAAGGCCAATGCTCGGCTCGTCCAGGACGTAGAGCACTCCCACCAGGCCAGAGCCGATCTGCGTGGCGAGCCGGATGCGCTGGGCCTCCCCTCCTGCGAGCGTCGCGGCGCCGCGATCCAGCGAGAGATAGTGCAGGCCCACGTCGACCAGGAAGGTCAGCCGTTCGTTGACCTCCTTCAGGACTCTGCTGGCGATGGCTGCGTCCCGCTTGCCCAGCTTGAGTGACGCCAGGAGCTCGGCGGCGTCGCCGATGGGAAGGGAGGCGATATCGGCGATCGAATGATCATGAATCGTCACTCCAAGGGACAACGGCTTCAGGCGCGCACCATGACAGGCAGGGCATGGCACCTCACGCATGTAGCCCTCGAAACGTTCCCGGCTTGCATCCGTATCGGCCTCAGCGTGCCTCCGCTGCACGAACGGAATGACGCCCTCGAAGGCCGTGTAGTACGAGCGCTGCCTGCCATAGCGATTGCGGTACTTGACATGCACCTCGGTGGGATGGCCGTTCAAGAGTGCCTCGCGGGCCTTGGCCGGCAACTTCCGCCAAGGTGTCGCCATGTCTATGCCCAGTTCATCGCACATGGCCTCGAGCAGGCGCCGAAAGTAATCCGACACCTGGCCTCGAGACCATGGAGCGAGAGCGCCTTCGTCCAGACTCAGATCCTCGTCCGGCACGACCAGCGACGCATCCACCTCGCGGCGCGTGCCCAGCCCTGAGCATTCCGGACAAGCCCCGAAGGGCGAGTTGAAGGAGAAGGAGCGCGGCTCAAGTTCCTCAAAGGACAGGCCATCCTTGGCACAGGCCAGATGCTCGCTGAACACCCGCTCCCGATCAGCATCATCATCAGGGAGATCAACGAATTCCAGAACCACGAGTCCACCAGAGAGACCAAGCGCGGTCTCGACCGAATCGGTGAGTCGACGTCGGGACGAGGACTTGACCGCAAGTCGGTCCACGACCACCTCGATGGTGTGCTTCTCCTGCTTCTTCAGCGCGGGCGGGTCCTCCAGCTGAACCACAACTCCGTCCACGCGCGCACGCGAGTACCCCTGCGCTTGCAACTGCCGGAAGAGGTCGACGTACTCACCCTTGCGCTCCCTCACCACCGGTGCGAGGACCTGGAACCGGGTGCCGTCATCTAGGGCCAGCACCTGATCGACGATCTGCTGGGGCGTCTGGCGCGCGATGACCGATCCGCAGACGGGGCAGTGAGGAACACCGATGCGGGCGAAGAGCAGCCGTAGGTAGTCGTAGACCTCAGTGATCGTCCCAACGGTGGACCGTGGATTTCGAGACGTGGACTTCTGGTCGATGGAGACGGCCGGCGAGAGTCCCTCGATGAAGTCGACATCCGGCTTGTCCATCTGGCCCAGGAATTGGCGCGCATAGGACGACAGGCTCTCGACGTACCGCCGCTGTCCCTCAGCGAAGATCGTGTCGAAGGCGAGACTCGACTTACCGGATCCGGACAGCCCCGTGAAGACGATCAGGGCGTCACGAGGCAGGTCCAAAGAGACGTTCTTGAGGTTGTGCTCCCGCGCTCCTCGCACGACGAGTCGCTCGCCCACAGGCACCTCTTCCCGGCTAGGGTTCCAACAGCAGATCGGAGCTATGAATGTATAACGGGCGCGTCACGGTCGGCGGACCGGCAGAGGTTCATGAACTCCCCCAACTCATGATCAGCAAGCTTGCCGTCGGACCGTACAACAACAACGTCTATCTCCTGCGGTGTCGAGCCACTGGAGCCCAGGTGCTCGTTGACGCAGCATCAGATCCCGGACGAATCATGGACCTGATCGGCTCGGAGGGCATTTCGATGGTCATCACCACTCACCGACATCCCGATCACTGGCAGGCCCTTGAGGAGGTCCGGAACCTCACCGGAGCCCTGACCGCCGCCCATCATGATGACGTCGAGGGCATCCCGGTCCCGACCGACGTCGTGCTCCGTGACGGCGATGCTGTCTCGGTCGGGGATTGCTCCCTGGAGGTCATTCAGCTCATTGGACACACACCGGGCTCCATCGCACTGCTCTATGACGATCCCGATGGTCCCCCGCACCTGATCACGGGAGACTGCCTGTTCCCAGGTGGGGTCGGCAAGACCAGCACTCCCGAGGAGTTCGAGAGCCTGTACGCGGGTGTCGTGGGGCGCATCTTCGATCGCCTGCCCGACGAGACTTGGATCTATCCCGGCCACGGTTGGGACACCACCGTCGGCGCGGAGCGCCCGGCACTCGAGGAATGGCGTGAACGCGGCTGGTGACGCTTCCTAGCCTGACTCGTCGTCACTCCGCCTGTCCGTCACTCGTCCAGCGTGCGCAATAGCCGAGGGATCCCGCCGCACCTTGATCCACGAGCCGACCGCCACGGCCACCAGGACCACACCGATCACGACGAGGCTCACATTCGTGGGAATCTTCGGAATGGCCGAGTTGACCTCGTGTGCCCACGTCAGCACCAGCTTGAAGCCGATGAATACGAGAATCACCGCGAGACCCGTCGACAGAAAGACGAGCTTGTCCAGCAAGCCCTTGAGGAGGAAGTACAGAGCCCTCAGACCCAGCAGGGCAAAGGCGTTGGCCGCAAAGACCAGATAGGGCTCCTGCGTGACCCCGAAGGTCGCCGGAATGGAGTCAAGAGCGAAAAGAACGTCAGTGGAACCGATGGCAATCATGACCAGAAGCAGCGGCGTGATGGCTCGACGTCCGTCAATACGCGTGAACAGCTTCGTGCCGTCGTAGTCGCTGGAGACGAGGAACCTTCGTCGCACCACGCGGACGACGATGTTGTCTCCCGGATCGGGATCCTCGTTCCGGTGACGGGCGAGTTGGACTCCGGTCCAGATCAGGATCGCACCGAAGATGACAAAGGTGAAGGAGAAGGCCGCAAGGGCCGCAGCGCCCACGGCGATGAAGATGGCTCGAAGGATCAGGGCCAGCACCACACCCACCAACAACACCCGCTGGTGCAATACCGAAGGCACAGCGAACTGGGTCAGGATGATGATGAAGACGAAAAGATTGTCGACACTCAGCGATTTCTCCACGATGTATGCCGTGAAGAACTGCGTACCCATGTCGCTCCCCTGCCACACCCACATGGCTATGCCGAAGGCCACGGCCAGCGTGATGTAGAAGATGGACCAGAAGAGCGCCTCCCGGAAAGCCACGTCATGCGGCTTGTGACTCACGGTGACGAAATCCAGGACTACGAGTCCGGCGATGCCGGCGATGGTCACGCCCCAGAGCGCGAGAGTTACGTCCACTTGCCTGCCTTCTACTCGAGACGCGTCATCGCTGGCGATCGCCCGGACCACGCGCGGATTCCCGTGTGGCGTACAGACTAACTGCCGCGGTCACGGAGAGCACTCCCACGATGACCGCCAGCGAGAGCCAGACCGGCACATGGGGTACTGGCAGACTCGTTGTCGCATCGATGGCCTCAAGCACCAGTTTCACGCCGATGAAACCGAGAACGATGGCGAGGCCCCGATTGAGAAAGACGAGTCGACTGAGCATTCCTTCGAGAAGGAAATAGAGCTGTCGCAGCCCCATCAGGGCGAAAGCGTTCACCGTGAACACGATGTATGCCTCACTCGTGATGCCGAACACCGCGGGAATGCTGTCCAGCGCGAAGAGCAGATCAGTCGTCCCGATGGCCAGCATCACCATGGCCATGGGTGTGAGCGCTCGTCGACCACTGACCCGAGTCAGCAACTTCGTCCCGTCGTACTCGGTCGAGGTTGGAATCCGAGTTCCCACCCAACGCATGAAGCCGTTGCCCTGAGGGTCAGGTTCACTCTCCTCTGAACGCCACACTTTCCACGCGGTAAACAGGAGAAACGCACCGAAGAGATAGAACGTGCCGGAGAACCGGTCGATCAATTCAGCGCCGAGCAGGATCAAGACGCCGCGAAGGATCAGCGCGATGACGATGCCTACCAGTAGAACTCGGTGCTGGAGGACACTCGGCACGGCAAAGGCGCTCATGATCACCATGAATACGAACAGGTTGTCCACACTCAGCGAGTACTCCATGAGGTACCCGGCCACGAACTGTGCGCCCAGAGGTGGACCGAAGTAGACCGAAATGAAGATCGCGAACAGTCCAGCCAGGGCGACGTAGAACATCACCCACCGTGCCGCCTCCTTCGGTCCGAAGGCATGTGGCCTTCGATCGACGATGATGAGGTCGACGATGATGACGCCGACGAGGCCCATCAGTGTCGCCACCCACAGCCACCCGGGAACATCCCATGCCTCGGTCACGCGGTGCCCGCCTCCTGCATGCCCCTGAGCTCGCGCTTGAGGTCGGACACCTCATCGCGCAGCCGAGCCGCCAGTTCGAACTGCAGTTCCCGGGCTGCCTCGTGCATCTGAGCCGTTAGATCCTCAATGAGGGTGCGCAGCTCATCCGCCGCAAGCGATCGACCTCTGGCGGACTTGCTCCCCTTCGGCGTCGACGTCTGGGCGACCTCCGCCAGCAACTGCTCGGTATCTGCATCCTCACGCGCCAGCAGGTCGGTGATGTCAGCGATCTTCTTGCGCAGCGGCTGAGGATCAACTCCCCTCTCCTTGTTGTAGGCGATCTGCTTCTCGCGTCGACGTGTGGTCTCGTCGATCGCCCGTTGCATGGAGGGTGTGATCTTGTCGGCATACATGTGCACCTGCCCGGACACATTTCGCGCAGCGCGACCGATGGTCTGGATGAGTGACGTCTCCGAGCGCAGAAAGCCCTCCTTGTCAGCGTCCAGAATCGCGACGAGCGAGACTTCGGGGAGGTCCAGGCCCTCGCGAAGCAGGTTGATGCCCACGAGGACATCGAAGACGCCCATGCGCAGTTCCCTGAGCAGCTCCACCCGCCGGAGGGTGTCGACCTCCGAGTGCAGGTATTGGACCCGCACACCATGCTCGAGCAGGTAGTCGGTGAGATCCTCGGCCATGCGCTTGGTGAGGGTCGTGACCAGCGAGCGCTCACCCTTGGCCGCTCGTTCCTTCACCTCAGCCATGAGGTCGTCGATCTGCCCTGTCGTCGGCTTGACGACGATCTCCGGATCCACAAGCCCCGTGGGTCGAATCACCTGCTCGACGACATCCCCCTCGACCTTCGTGAGCTCGTAGGACCCGGGCGTCGCCGACAGGTAGATGGTCTGGCCGACGCGCTCGAGGAACTCCTCCCACCGCAGTGGTCGATTGTCCATCGCGCTGGGCAGGCGAAACCCATGCTCCACAAGCGTCCGCTTGCGACTCATGTCTCCCTCGTACATCGCCCCGATCTGGGGAACGGTCACATGCGACTCGTCCAGAACGATGAGGAAGTCCTCGGGGAAGTAGTCAAGGAGGCAGTTCGGCGCGGAGCCCTGCTCCCGACCATCGATGTGCCGGGAATAGTTCTCGATTCCCGCGCAGGCTCCCATCTGGCGCATCATCTCGATGTCATACGTCGTGCGCATGCGCAGGCGCTGGGCCTCCAGCAGCTTTCCCTGCCCCTCGAACTCCGCGAGCCGAGACTCCAGCTCTGTCTCGATACCGGCAATCGCGCGGTCCATCCGCTCGGGGCCGGCAACGTAGTGGGTCGCTGGGAAGACGTAGATCTCCTCGTCCTCGGTGAGGATCTCGCCCGTTACCGGATGCAGCGTCATCAGACGTTCGATCTCATCTCCGAACATCTCGATCCGCACCGGGTGCTCCTCGTACACCGGGAACACCTCGACGGTGTCGCCCCGCACTCGGAAGGTTCCACGCTGGAATGCAATGTCATTGCGGGTGTATTGAATGTCGACGAAGGCACGGAGCAGCTGGTCCCGTTCGATCTCATCCCCGACGCGGAGCCGCACCATGCGGTCGACATACTCCTGCGGCGTGCCCAGACCGTAGATGGCCGACACCGTCGCCACGACGATCACGTCTCGTCGGGTCAGCAGGCTGTTGGTCGCCGAATGACGAAGTCGCTCCACCTCCTCGTTGATGGAGGAGTCCTTCTCGATATACGTATCGCTCTGAGGGATGTACGCCTCAGGCTGGTAGTAGTCGTAGTAGGAGACGAAGTACTCCACTGCATTGTCCGGCAGCAGCTCACGAAACTCCGTGGCCAGCTGCGCGGCCAACGTCTTGTTGGGGGCCATGACGAGCGTGGGACGCTGCAGTGCCTCGACGATCCACGCCGTCGTGGCGCTCTTGCCGGTGCCCGTGGCTCCCAGGAGAACGACGTCCTTCTCGTCCTCCTGAATGCGCTTGACGATCTCCGCAATCGCCTCGGGCTGGTCGCCGGAAGGCTCGAAGGGTGCTCGGACCGTGAACGGCGCAACCTTGCGCTGCAGGTCGGTGATGGGCCGGGTCATGAGTCGGGGCCGACGATCTCGTCCCACAGTCGTGACACCTGTGCCTGCGTCTGCGCCAAGTCACCTGAGTTATCGATCACGACGTCTGCCGCGGCGAGCCGGACCTCCCTCGACGCCTGCACCTCCATCCGACGTCGAACATCGACAGGATCGAGACCACGCAGGCGGACGGCCCGATCGAGTTGAACCTCCTCGGGCACGTCTGCCACGACGACAAGATCGACCAGATCCTGCTGACCGGTCTCGACCAGCAGGGGCATGTCGTAGACGACGGCGGGCGCCTGAGGTGCCTCACGCAGGCGCCGAGCGCTCTCCTCTCGGATCAGCGGGTGCATGATCGCATTGAGGCGCGCGGTGGCTTGCGGCTCACTGAACGCCAGTGCCGCCAGCTCTCCTCGGCTGAGTGAGCCGTTCTCCTGCAGGATGCGAGGTCCGAACTCCGTCACGAGGGCAGCGAGGGCCTCTCCCCCCGGCTCCACGAGATCGCGGGAAATCTGATCCGCATCGATGATCACGGCCCCACGCTCCGCGAGCATCGTCGCCACCGTTGACTTCCCCGAGCCGATCCCGCCCGTCAATCCGATCCGGATCACGTCCGCACCTCACAGGTCACAAGGGAGCACATGTGCCCACCATAAGACGCGAGAGGCGGGCGGCAGCCGCAGGACCGAAGTCCCCTGACCACCACCCGCCTCTCGACGGATGCATCACACTGAAGCGTACCGCAATTAGTCGTTCGTCAGCTTGTCGCGGAGCGCCTGCAGCGCCTCGTCAGAGGCGAGCGTGCCCGACTGATCCTCACTGGTGGAGGAGTAGTTGGCCGGCGCCTCGCCGGACTCGACCGCGGCGGCCTGATCGGCTGCGCGTGCGTCGTCGACCTGCTTGCGGTGCGCCTCCCAGCGCGCGTGGGCCTCGGTGTACTGCCGCTCCCACTCCTCACGCTGGCCTTCGGAACCCTCGCGCCATTCGCCCGTCTCCGGATCGAAGCCGTCGGGGCCGATGTAGTCGCCCGCCTCGTTGAAGGCCGGCGCCATGCCGTACAGGTAGGGATCGAACTCCTCGCCGGAGACTCCGTCAGCCGAGTCGTTCGCCTGCTTGAGCGACAGGGAGATGCGACGGCGCTCGAGATCGATGTCGATCACGCGAACGAAGATGTCGTCGTTGACCTGGACGATCTGCTCAGGCAGTTCGATGTGGCGCTCGGCCAGCTCGGAGATGTGGACCAGGCCCTCGATCCCCTCCTCGACTCGGACGAATGCACCGAACGGCACCAGCTTGGTGACCTTGCCGGGCACGACCTGCCCGATCTGGTGGGTCCGGGCGAAGTGCTGCCACGGATCCTCCTGCGTCGCCTTGAGCGACAGCGAGACGCGCTCGCGGTCCATGTCGACGTCGAGCACCTCGACGGTGACCTCCTGACCGACCTCGACCACCTCGGACGGGTGATCAATGTGCTTCCAGGAGAGCTCCGAGACGTGCACAAGACCGTCCACGCCACCGAGGTCCACGAACGCACCGAAGTTGACGATGCTGGACACGACGCCGCTGCGGATCTGGCCCTTCTGGAGCTGCGTGAGGAAAGTCTGTCGCACCTCGCTTTGCGTCTGCTCGAGCCACGCACGACGGGAGAGGACCACATTGTTGCGGTTCTTGTCGAGCTCGATGATCTTCGCCTCGAGGGTCTTTCCGACGTACGGGAGCAGGTCCCGGACTCGACGCATCTCGACGAGCGACGCGGGCAGGAAGCCGCGCAGGCCGATGTCCAGGATGAGGCCACCCTTGACGACCTCGATCACCTGACCCTCGACGACGCCGTCCTCTTCCTTGACGCGCTCGATCGTGCCCCAGGCGCGCTCGTACTGCGCACGCTTCTTGGACAGGATGAGTCGACCTTCCTTGTCCTCCTTAGTGAGGACGAGGGCCTCGACGTGGTCACCCACGGAGACGACCTCACCTGGGTCGACGTCGTGCTTGATGCTGAGTTCGCGGGAGGGAATCACACCCTCGGTCTTGTAGCCGATGTCGAGGAGAACCTCGTCACGGTCGACCTTGACGATCGTGCCCTCGACGATGTCTCCATCGTTGAAGTACTTGATGGTGGCGTCGATTGCCGCCATGAAGTCCTCGGCCGAGCCGATGTCATTGACCGCCACCTGGGCGGGTGCTGCTGTCGTAGAGGTGGTCATGGAGTAGGGAATCTTTTCGTGGTAGGGCGCGCTGACACGCGTATCCCGCGGGTGCGGAACCCCCTAAGGCTACCGGGCACTCCTCAGGGCGACTCAGCCGGTGGGCTTCATGCTAGGTTCCGCATCCCACGGGGGTCGGTCGACCGGCATCGGAGGAGTGAGCCATGCGTGTCCGTCCCATCTTCGCCCTCATCGCGGCTCTAGCTGCCACCACGCTGGTCGGGACAACGGGCTTCGCTGCGTCCGCCGACGAGGTCTGGGAGCAGCAGTACCAACGGGAGAGCTCGACTGCCGCATGCCCAACACCCGCCGACGAGACTCCGTGGCAGGCCTCCTACACGGGCCAGCGGGAGTGGGCCGGCTCGTGGGCACAGTGGCCCAACGACGGGCAGGGCGGATGGGTGTGCCAACGATCGATCATCTGGGCCCACGATCCGCCGCCGGGCCCGGGCTGCATCCCATGGATGAACGGGCCCTTCGGTCCGTTCTATTACGACTTCCTGGGCTCGACCTACCTCCCCGTTGGGGCGCCCGTGTACCTCGATGCAGCATGCAGCGCCCCAAGCGGTTCCAACACCAGCGTTGGCACTGCCTATGCGTCTGACGGGACGGGTGCTCTGTCCATCTGCGCCACCCACGGCTACAGCGTCGTCTACGACAGGACCAACAACGTGTGGAGCTGCGGCTAGGGCTCTCGACCTCAGTGCGCCGCGTCCTCCCAGGAGCGCCCGATGCCCACCGACACGTCCATGGGGACCCGAAGGTCGACCGCGTTCTCCATGGCCTCCCTCACGAGGCCTTCCACCTGGTCACGCTCGCCCGGGGCGATCTCGAGAACGAGTTCGTCATGGACCTGCAGAAGCTGGCGGCTGCCACCGCCTGATGCATCGAGGGCTCCCTGAAGGCGCAGCATCGACACCTTCACGATGTCGGCCGCGGTGCCCTGGATTGGGGCATTAAGCGCCATGCGCTCGGCCATCTCCCGACGCTGGCGATTCGAGCTGGTCAGATCCGGGAGGTAGCGACGCCGTCCCAGCATCGTCGAGGTGTACCCGTCCACGCGAGCGCGCTCGACCACCTCGGCCAGATAGTCGCGGACCCCACCGAAGCGCTCGAAGTAGGTGTCCATCAGGCCACGCGCCTCGTCAGGGGCGATGTCGAGCTGCTGGGCGAGGCCATAGGGGCTCAACCCGTATGCAAGGCCATAGGACATCGCCTTGATCCGGCGGCGCATCTCTGCATCGACCTTCTCCGGCTTCACACCGAAGACCTGGCTCGCCACCGTGGTGTGCAGGTCCTCACCTGACTGGAAGGCCGCGATCAGGCCGTCGTCCTCCGAGAGATGCGCCATGATCCGCATCTCAATCTGGCTGTAGTCCGCGGTCAGGAGAGTCTCGTATCCCTCGCCCACGACGAAGCAGCCCCGAATGCGCCGCCCCGCCTCCGTCCGGATCGGGATGTTCTGCAGGTTCGGGTCCGAACTCGACAGACGACCCGTGGCAGCAACCGTCTGGTGAAAGGTCGTGTGGATCCGCGCCTTATCGTCAATCAGGGGAAGCAGGCCCTCCACCGTCTGGCGGAGCTTGGATCGGTCTCGCCACGCCAGCAGCTGCTCCAGCAGGGGATCCCCCGTCTGTGCGAAGAGCTGCTGCAACGCCTCGGCATCTGTGGTGTACCCCGTCTTGATCTTCTTCGTCTTGGGCAGACCTCGGTCACCGAAGAGGATCTCCTGCAGTTGCTTGGGCGAGCCGAGGTTGAACGGTCGGCCGACGAGACTGTGGGCCTCCTCCTCCGCCCTGCGCATGTCAGCGCCGAATTCCGCCGACAGGTCGATCAGACCCTGCCGGTCCACGGCGATGCCGGCATGCTCCATGCTGGCCAACAGCGGAACCAGCGGCATCTCGATGTCATCAAGCAGATGCAATGAGGACTGCGCCCGCAGCCGGTCGGTGAGCACGCCTGAGAGTTCCCGAATGGCCCCCGCCTGCTGCGCGAGTGGTTCCGCCGATGACTCCTCCTCATCGAAGAGGAGCTGCTCACCAGGCGCGGCGTCCATCAAGGTGACGCCCAGCACCCGCTGAGCGACATCCGCAAGGGCGTAACTGCGCTGCCCCGGACTGTCGAGGTATGCCGCCAGCGACGTGTCCATCCGAACACCCGCGAGTGACAAGCCCTGACAGTCCAGTGCCAAGGCCGGACCCTTGGAACCATGCAGGTCCTTCGCCGAGGAAGCATCGCTCAGCCACGCGTACACGACCTCCCGGACATCGTCATCGCGACAGTCCGCGAACACGGCCTCGCCTCGATCATCGACGGCCGCGAAAGCGGAGATCTCACCCCGGCCCCGCCCCCACTCTCCTGCCAACGCGACAGCGGGCACCCCCGTGACATCCGCAAGCCACGCCCGGAGATCCCGCCCGCCGACGGATCGCACGTCAGCTGCGTCAGGCAAAACTCCACCGTCGTCCTGCTGCTCGGTCCCTGGCCGAATGGCGGCCAGGCGATCGCGCAACGCACGGAACTGCAGATTGTCGAAGAGCGCGTCAACGTCAGACGTGTCCCAGGCCTCGAGTTCCGCGTCGTCGAGTTCCACGTCCACCGGAACATCGGTGACCAATGCCGTGAGCTCACGGTTGACCAGCACCTGGGGAACCGCGGCTCGGAGGGATTCGCCCACCTTGCCCTTGACCTCATCAACGTGGTCGATCAGGCCGCCCAGGCTGCCGAATTCCCGAATCCACTTGGCCGCTGTCTTCTCCCCCACCCCGGGGATCCCTGGCAGATTGTCGCTCGGATCCCCGCGCAAAGCCGCGTAGTCCGGATACTGAATCGGGGTGAGGCCGTACTTCTCCTCGATGGCCTCCGGGGTCATGCGAGCGAGTTCACTGACGCCCTTCTTCGGGTAGAGAACGGTGACGCGATCGTTCACCAGTTGAAACGCGTCCCGGTCCCCGGTGACGATGTCCACCGGCCAGGACCGCTCCCCCGCTCGCTTGACGAGTGTGGCGATGATGTCGTCTGCCTCGAATCCCTCGGCAAACAGGACAGGGATTCCAAGGGCGGAGACCACCTCCTTGATCAGGTCGACCTGCCCCTTGAACTCCTCGGGCGACTTGGCTCGATTCGCCTTGTACTCAGGGAAGGCCTCGGTGCGGAAGGTCTGGCGCGACACGTCGAATGCCACGGCGACGTGGGTGGGCTTCTCATCGCGCAGGACGTTGATCAGCATCGAGGTGAACCCGAAGACCGCATTCGTCGGCTGGCCGGTCGTCGTGCTGAAGTTGTCGACTGGCAGGGCGTAGAAGGCCCGATACGCCAGTGAATGGCCGTCGAGAAGGAGCAGTCGAGGTTCGCTGTGGGCTTCCGCGATGTCCTTACGTGAGGTCATCTCAGGATCCTATTGTCGTCACCATGACCCACGTCACCCCCGAATCCATCCCCCTCGGCGCCCTTGGCGAGAGCATGGGCATGCGCCTGCTGGAATGCTCTCCGCAGCGGGTTGTGATCACGATGCCCGTCGAGGGCAACACGCAGCCCTACGGACTCCTGCACGGTGGCGCCAGTGCCGTCCTCATCGAGACCGCGGGCTCGATCGGAGCGGCGCTGCATGCTGGCGCCGACCAGATGGTCGTCGGCCTGGACATCAACGCCACCCATCACCGCGCCGCGACGTCCGGCCTCGTCACGGCGACGGCGGAGCCGCTATCCCTCGGACGCACCCTCACCAGCTATCAGGTCGCCATCGTCGATGACCAGGGCAGGAGCGTGTGCACGGGTCGACTCACCTGCCTGATCCGACCGAGGACCAGCTGACCCTGGCCCCGACCACGGATTCCCGAACCATTTTCACTTTGGCAGACATCGGCGGGGCTCCCGAGACTATGCTTCCGGAGATTCGCAGCGCGGTGTGCTCGTCATCGAGCCACCTCTCACGAGGAAGGAACTGACGGCGTGCACAGACGCATAGTGGCCGTCATGGGCGCGATGTTCATCGCGCTCATGGCCATCGTCGCGCTGGCCGCACCTGCCTCAGCCGAGGGTCAGGCCCTCGGCGGCAGACTCGAGAACCGGGTCGAGGGGGTCAAGACACCTGTTCCTGGGGTCGAGATCACTGTCGTCGGCAGCGGCTTCGAGGAGACGGTCACCAGCGACGAGGACGGGGTCTGGCGCGTCGAGCTCCCCGCACTCGGGAATTACGACGTCTCCATCAACGTGGACACGCTCCCTGAGGGCGTGGGCCTGACGGAGGAGGACAAGGTCACCTTGGAGCAGGTGGCCGTTCAGCCGCCCCTCTTCGGCGGCCTGAAGACCGTCATCTTCCCCCTCGGGCAGAGCGTCACGATCCAGTCGAGCATCTGGGAACAGACGGCCCAGCTGACCATTTCCGGAATCCAGTTCGGCCTCCTGATCGCCCTCGGAGCCCTCGGCCTGTCGATCATCTATGGAACGACCGGCCTCGTGAACTTCGCCCACGGCGAGATCATCACCTTCGGGGCGTTGGCCACCTGGACGCTGAATGCAGGGTTTGGCCTGCCGTTCATCCTGGCGGCCATCGGAGGCCTCCTGCTCTCCGCCGCGTTCGGCTGGCTGAACAATGCCGCGCTCTGGAGACCGCTCAGACGCCGAGGCACCGGCCTCATCGCCATGATGATCGTGTCGATCGGCCTGGCACTCTTCCTGCGGAACTTCTACCAGTTCTTCGTAGGGGCCGAGAAGAAGTCGTACGCCGACTACGCCGGCCTTGCTGGCATCAGGATCGGCCCGATCTCGGTCACACCGACCGACATCGCCATCATCATCATCGCGATCGTCGCTCTGGCCATCACGGTTCTGGTGCTCAGCAAGACTCGACTGGGCAAGGCCACGCGGGCGGTGTCGGACAACCCGAGCCTCGCCGCCGGTGCGGGCATCAACGTGGAGCGCGTCATCACCTTCGTCTGGGTGATTGGCGCGGCCCTCGCCGGTCTCGGCGGAACCCTGCTCGGCTTCACGCAGCAGGTTTCGTTCCAAATGGGCTTCCAGATCCTGCTGCTCGTATTCGCGGCCGTCACCCTCGGCGGCCTCGGAACGATCTCGGGTGCGATCTTCGGATCCCTCGTGGTCGGCCTGTTCATCCAGCTGACCACCCTGATCATCCCCACGGAGCTCAAGAACGTCGGAGCACTGCTGGTTCTGATCGTCATCCTCCTTGTCCGTCCATACGGCCTGCTGGGCCGCCGAGAGCGCGTGGGTTAGGAGGCAAGACACCATGGAATCCATTGACTGGTCCTACATTCTCGCCGTCATGGTCACGTCGGCGTTCGGCCTGCAGGCCATCGTCTTCGGCCTCGCCGCAATCGGCATCAACATCCAGTTCGGCTACACCGGTCTGCTGAACTTCGGACAGGCCGCCTTCATGGCTGTCGGCGGATATTCCGTCGCCGTCGTCGTCGTGACGTTCGGGTGGAGCTTCTGGGTCGGTGTGCCGATCGGCATCCTCGCGGCCATCATCCTCGCGCTCATCCTGGGTATCCCGACCCTCCGGCTGAGAGCTGACTACCTCGCGATCGTGACCATCGCGGCTGCGGAGATCGTCCGCCTCATCCTGCGATCGGTGACCTTCAAGGACATCTTCGGCGGGTCCGACGGTCGTCAGGCCTTCGCCGACAGTTTCTTCGAGATGAGCCCGTTCTCCGAGGACGCGGCAATCTCGATCGGGCCGGCGGTCATCAACGACCGTCAACTGTGGACGTACACGGTCGGCTGGAGCCTGGTGGCTCTCGCCCTGCTGATCACGTGGCTGCTCGT
>JAIOXK010000064.1 GCA_021741645.1 Candidatus Nanopelagicales bacterium | reverse complement strand
TCGGGCAGCCCGCGGTCGACTCCTACCGGGCGATCTTCGCCCTGCCTTCGGGCAAGGTGATCCGGGTCACGCCGCTCGCCGTGGGCGATCTCGCCGACCATGCGAAGACGGCGAACGATGACAACATGCACGACCTGTGCCTGCCTGCGCTGCCCAAGGGAGCGGTGCTGAATGCGGTGACGATCGGGGCCGATCAGATCCAGGACCCGAACGGGGATCCGAACGACAAGCAGAAGCTGGGGTAGGGGCGTCGGGTTGCCGCGGGTGTCTGTCGTGACGTCGCCGCACGCCGTCGATGTCGTGATCGTGGGTGCGGGCATCAGCGGACTCGCGACGGCGCACGCTCTCCTTGAAGTCGGTCTCAGCGTGGCGATCCTCGAGGCCCGCGGTCGCACCGGTGGACGCCTGCTGGGCTCCCCCTTCGACCTCGGGGCCTCGTGGTTCTGGCCCGGCGAGGATCGCGTGCGCGCCCTCGTGGATCGGTGGGGAGTCGCCAGCTTCGACCAGTACCGTGCCGGCGATGCAGTCATCGATGATCTTGATGGCGTGTATCGCTACCAGGGCAATCCGATCGACGTCCCGTCGTATCGCATCACTGGTGGCACGTCGACCCTCGCGGATGCCCTGACGCGCGCGCTGCCCCCGGACGTGCTGTGGCAGGACTGCCCGGTGCAGGGCATCGGTGATGACTTCCGCATCACCGCAGCTCAGGGAGAGTGGCAGGCCAAGCACGTGGTGCTCGCTCTGCCACCGGCTCTCGTCGTTGCGTCGATTTCCCTTCCCGGCGCGCTGCCAGAGCACGTCATCGACGTGGCGCGCAGGACCCCGGTATGGATGGGCGACGCCGTCAAGGTTGTCGCTCACTACGACGAGCCGTTCTGGCGCAGTGCCGGATTCGCTGGAGCGGGCATGAGTCGACGCGGGCCGCTTCAGGAAATCCACGACATGTCAGGGCCAGACGGCGAGCCGGCCGCACTCTTCGGATTCGCTCGGCCCAGCTCGCTGCACTCCGGCGTCGACGATGAGATCCGTCAGCAGCTCGCACGTATGTTTGGGCCGCGGGCAGGGGAGCCCCAGCAGCTCTTCATCCAGGACTGGAGTCAGGAGAGGTGGACGACCCCGTCCGCAGTCGCCAGCCCGGCCGACTACTCGATGTTCGGCCACCGTGCGTTCCGTGAACCCGTGATGGAGGGAAGACTCCTCTGGGCGTCGACCGAGACAGCCGAGTCCTTCGCCGGTCACATCGAGGGAGCACTGGAGGCCTCCGAGCGAACGGTGCGGGCGATCGTGCGACGGTGACGAGTGCAGGTCCCACGGCAGCTGACCTTCGGGCGACCACTGCACGACTACGTCGAGCCACACCCTCGCCGCGGGAACAGGGCGATGCCATCACTGGTCTACAGCAGTGCAAACGCTGGATCGGTCGTGAACTGACCTAGCCGCCCACGAGCCGCTCAATGGCGACACACGCTGATGACAACTTGGGTGCATAAGTCGTAGCCTTTACTTATGGCAGCCCCAGTAAAGGATGGAAATCCAGTGCGTTCGGGTCGACGGAACGGTTCAACGAGAATCAGTTCCAAGCACCAGATCACTCTTCCCGTGGAAGCGATGCGCGACGCAGGCCTAGAGATCGGGGATGTTCTCTGGGCTGAGGTTGAGGCTCCTGGCGTCGTGCGCCTCGTCAGCGCCCAGAACCTCCTGACACGTCTGGCGGGGGCGCACACCGACCTCTTCACTGAAGGCCCATCCATTGATGAGCTGAGAGATGCATGGGATCGGTAGTCCTCGACAGCGGAGTCATCATCGGACTCTTCTCTTCGGCTGATCCGCACCATGACTGGGCCACGGCCCAGATCGAGGAGGCTCTCATTCAACGAGACTCGTTGATCATCAGCACGGTCACGGTGGCTGAGGTCCTCGTTCGACCCGCGCGGGCTGGCGATGCGGAGAAGGTGCTCACCGACCTGCACTCCCTGCGAGCGGACGTGGCGGAGGTTTCGCAAGCAGTCGCACTGCGCGCCGCGCGCTTGCGGGCCTCGCATGCCTCCCTCCGTCTTCCTGATGCCCTCATCCTCGCGACAGCCCAGGAACTCGGCGCCGAATCTCTCCTCACTACTGACAAGCGCATTGGGCGGGTACGTCTCCGCGGGCTCCGGATCCGCCACCCACGTTGGCGCTGACAACGACGAAGCCTCTCTCCTCATGTCCTGGAGGAGAGGCTTCGTCGTTCGGTGCGCGAGGGGGGGGAGTTGAACCCCCACACCCTTTCGGGCACACGCGCGTTCTTGTGGGGGAACCGCACTCAAGTACCTGATGCTGTTGCCTCACGGTCTAGTGCGCCTGCGGGTTGTGCCCGTCGTGGGTCCACCATCCACAGCCGGAAACGCTCTGGCCCTGCAGTGAAGGCCCGTCGGGTGCTTTGGCCAGAACCGACCTCGCGAGTGCGTTCGATCGACACGAGGTGTGACCCCACGAAAGCGTCGTCCGAACCTGCGGGACGCGCTGTTAGCATTCGCCCAACCCGAATTGGATTGGAAGTCTATTGTGAAGCGTTACGTCTCAGCGCTGCTCGCCCTCATTGTCGGTACGTCGGGGGTCGTATTCGCAATAGCGCCGGCACAGGCTGTCCCACAGATTTTCTCCGTCGACTGCGCTAGCGGGGGCTCCACTCAATCCGTAACGGCTGTTACCGGTGACACGATCACCCTGACTGTCAGCGCAGGGACCTGCGCGTACGTAAGTGTTGAGAAGAGCATCATCGCATCGTCGTCGGCTGTCAGTATTTCCGGCGGAGGCTCGCCTTCCGCAGTCGATCGGACGGTCTATTGGGAGTGGGTCGGAACCGGCGCCATAACGCAGGTAGACATCACACTTTCGATCACAGGCGCTGGGCAGATCAACTTCAACTCAGGCACTCCCAGTTACACGGGCCAGACATTCAACGTCAGTTCCGGTGGTGATTCATCGTCGAATGGCGCTACATCATCGGTACCTGCACCGGTTTTTCAGCAGTTCGGTAGGCCAACGTCCGGTACCTGTGACGCAGTTGCACCTGAATCGCTCAACTGGTCCGGTGTTGCCAGTGGCGGATGGTCCGAGTCGTGGGCTCAGTGGATGAATGGCGGCACCGGCGGTGCGGTGTGCACGCGTGAGCTCGTCTACAGCACGGCACGAGGTGGCTGGGTCGTCAACTGACCTGAGTTCCCCGGTGTGACCACCGAACGACGAAGAAGGCTCCCCCTCACTGATGTGTGAGGCGGGAGCCTTCTCGTTCGGTGCGCGAGGGGGGAGTTGAACCCCCACACCCTTTCGGGCACACGGACCTGAACCGTGCGCGTCTGCCTATTCCGCCACTCGCGCGAGTTGCATGGCAAAGCGAGGCGAGTCTAGGGCGTGTCTCGATTTCCAGGAAACCCGCCCCTGCCCCTAACCTGATCGCTGTACCTCTGACCTAGAGGTCCCCACCCACGAGATCTACAGAATGGATCCCCCATGCGTATTGCCGCTATCAGCGCAGCCGCCCTGCTCGCCACCGCCGCACTGGCCGGCTGCTCCAGCTCCGACGAGCCCGAGGCCGTCGGTGGCATGACCGAGTGCACGATGGACGCCCTCGCGGGCCCGGCTGACGAGGCTGCCAAGGCTCTCGGTGCCGACAACGCCTACGCCCTCGACGGCGTCGACTGCTCCGACGGCTGGGCCGTCACGTCTGGCACGCTCGGTGCCGAGGGCTCGGACATGGGCGCACCCACCACCTTCATCTTCCAGGCCGAGGGTCAGTTCTGGATCCCGAAGACCCAGGATCAGGTCTGTGGCACCCCGAATGCAGACGAGCCCGACGCCGTTCCGGCTGATGCGGAGATCCCCGCGGATCTGTACACCGCCGGCTGCCTCACCTGATCGAGTCTCTCGACTCAGGTCGAGCCTCTCGGACGTGAGCCCCGCCAGACTCCTTGACTTCGTACAGTGCGGAGTCGGCCTGCATCAGCAGGCTCTCGAGGTTGGCGGGCTCACGTCCGGCAACGGTCACGTATCCCAGCGACACACTGATCGTTCGTTCGCCGTGAGCCTGGCTCGTGAGTGAAGTGGTCGCCCTGTCCTGGATTCGTCGACACAGATCAGCGGCCTGGATGTAGCTCTCAACGCTGGCGAGAACGACGAATTCGTCTCCTCCGAATCGCACTACCGCATCGCTAGAGCGAACTGACCTCATCAGCGTGTCAGCAAGATCCTGCAGCACCCGGTCCCCGAAGAGGTGTCCGCGGGTGTCGTTGACCGCCTTGAAGTCGTCGATGTCCAGGCACGCCACGAGAAGGAGCGAGTTCGATCGTGCGGCCTCGTCATGAAGTCGTTCGAACGCCGGCACCAACTGCGTGCGGTTGTAGACCTTCGTCAGGTGATCGACGGCGACACGACGCTCGAGGTGCCCTTCCCGACCCAGGGCTGCGAGCGAGGCTCCCAGGATCCTCTGGACCAACCGGATGATGTCCTGCAGTTCCCCGACGCGAAACGGGCCACGCTCGTCAATGTCGATGATGCACTGCAGCTCCCCTGACTGCGTGACTCGCCACTGAAGGTGCTTTCGTGTGTCGTCGTCCTCCTCGGTGGACTCATCGCTCACGGGGATGGACACCACGTGATGCTGAGGCTCCGGGGACGTGATGCGTCCTCGGATTCCAGGGTAGATCCCGCTGAGGAAGGTGCTGAGTGCTTCGAGCACCTCTTCGTGAGTGGTCAGATCGCGAATCGACTCACTGAAAGTGAAACCGAGTTGATTTCGACGCTGAGCCCGATAGGCAATCTGCGTGAGAATGAGCAGCACCACGGTGACTGCCACGCCAGCCACGATCAGGGGCCACGAGTTCCACCAGGGCTTCGGTGGGTAGTCGACCCGCACGAGGAGTTCGGATCCGTCCAGGAGCACCACATCCTGTTGGGCCATCGAGGGGGCATCACGGGGCAGATCCCCCCACAGGACTTCGCCGGCGGAGCCGTCCGGCTCAACGGTGTAGAGACCAACACGCATACCCGATGTGGGCAGTTCACCAAGTGATCTCGTCAACCAGTCGAAGTCGATGACAGTGCTGGCCATCCCCCAGAAGTCATCGGGGATGCGAGCCAGCCAGGGGTAGTCGGTGGTATCGCCGGACGCTCTGGCGAAGCGAGCGGCGAAAGGCTCCAAACCTGGGAGGAAGACGGCCTGACGGATGATGAGGCCTCGACCGCCCTGGATGAGGTCAAGGGGGCCAGCGACGATCGGACCGCGGGAGGAGATTGCCGCGATGATTGATTCGCGCCGCTCGTCGTCGACAAGCAGGTTGTGCCCCAGAGCGGCCGCGTTCTGCTCTGGTCGAGCCGAGTAGGTGACGATCGCCTCGGGCGAGAGCTGGAAGTCCAGGAGCGCGTCGCCGAGGTACTCGGTCATCGGAGCGACATAGAGCGGCCAGCCCGACTCCAGTGCCTGCTGTTCGCTTCGCCCACTCGTGGCGATCGCATCTCGGGTGCTTGCGATGAACCCCTCGGCCGCCACGGTCGGCGTGTAGGCGCGACTCAGGGAGCGCGTCATTTCCTGGCTGACGCCGGACGCCGTCTGCGCTGCCAAGGCCTCATGGTCGACGGTCTCCTGAGCCATCGCCGTACGCACGAGGGCGAAGATGATGACGGCGGAGCCGGCGACGATCACCATCATGAGCCACCACGGCGCACCCAGGGCGCGGCGACGGACACGGATGGCCACGTCGTCCCCCTGTCTGAGAGTTGATTTCCAGTGTAAGCAGGGGGTCCCCCTCACACCGTCGACCGATGGCGCTTTGATCGGTCAAGGCGGCACTGCCGGAGGGCGCAGGGTCTAGACCGACAGAATCCTGCGGAGCTCCATCACGTCCTGGGCGAGTGCGTCGGCCCCGGCGTCCTCGAGTTCGCCCGTCTCGCTGTATCCCCACCGAACTCCCACGCTGGAGATTCCATGGTGCTTCGCGCCGAGAATGTCCTCGCGCCGGTCACCGATCATGACCGCTGAGACGTGGGTCAACGAGAGCCCGGCCCCGGAGACACCGTGGGCGATGATGCTGGGCTTGTCCTGCCGCATGAGATCCAGTTCGGTCCCGCTGATGAAGTCGAAGTGGTCGATGAGACCGGCCCGAGTCAGTACTCGAGTCGCCGACTCGATGGGCTTGGCAGTCGCCAGGACGAGGGCTGACTCGGAAGCGGCAATGTCGGCGATCAACGCAGCCATGCCGGGGAACACGGTGAACTCGTACTCCCCACCCCCGAAGTAGACGGCCCGATAGGCCTGCACGAACCTGTCGAGATCCTCTTCGCTGCGCGCATAACGCTCCAGAAGAGTCACGCGCAGGGGAGGTCCGAGCCACGTCTGCAGCTCCTCGTCCGTGAGGTCCTGCATGTCCAACGTGGGCAGGGCCTCACGAAGGCAGCGCAGGATCCCGGGGATCGAGTCGGTGATCGTCCCGTCCAAGTCCATCAGGATCACGTCGTGTGTGGGCACGAGCGCATCCTCGCAGTTACGCTCCCCTTCGTGACCTTGAGGGAGCTGCAGCCGGAGTCGATGGCTCTGCTGGATGCGGCGTATGCGCGCGCCGTTGAGTGCGTCGACGCTGATCTGCTTGCCTTGGTCACTGATCGCATCACGGTGACGCTGACCGATGCGCGACCCGAGTGCACTGCAGAGTCCGATCGTGATCGCGCCGTGTGCTCCGTGGTCGACCAGATGCTGATCGATGTCGCAGGTCTTGACGACGCGACGGTCCAGGCGGCGGCCCGGTACTTCCCCGATGGCGAGTTCGCCGATCTCGTCATGGCGTCCTACATCATCGAGGCCCGCACCCGACTCGGCATAGCCGCCGAACGACTTCTCGGAGGCGTGGCGTGAGCCGGGCTGTGCGCGTTCTGGTTGGTGCCGACGGCCGACCTGTGGGGCGCGATGCCGAACTCGTCGGACTCCTTGCGGCCTACCAGGATGCGGTCGTCCGCTCGTCGCACCTTGATCCGGTGACGACGGAACTGGTGCGACTTCGCTGCGCTCGTCAGCACGACTGCCGGATCTGCCAGTCCCTGAGACTCACCGACGCGCGGGAGGCTGGTGCCTCGGACGACGTCCTCGCGAAGATCGACCACTACGAGGCGAGCGACCTGAGCGAGCGGCACAAGGTGGCGCTGCGACTGGTCGACGCCTTCATCTGGCGACCGAGTGAGATGTCCGACGAGCTGGTGCGCCAGGCCCGCGAGCACTTCTCGCACGCAGAGGTGGCTGAGCTGCTGGTCGACATCACGAAGTGGAGCACCCAGAAGATCCACGTGACCCTCGGGACGGACGGCACGGACCGGGTGCCCCTGAACGAGACCGGAATCGCCCTGCTGACGTTCGACGAAGCCGGGGCCGCACGCGTGACGTCGGCCTGATTCGGCACTTTGACCGGTCATCTTCAGCTCTCCTTGGGCCGATAGGCCTACCGTGAGCCCCATGCACTTCGTTGACGACGGGAGTCACGCGTGATGCACATTGACCTGAGCGCGGATGAGCGAGCCGTTATCTCAGCCCGGGCGGGCGATGTCCATGCCGACGTTGCTGCCGACGGCACCGTCCTGTCCTGGTCCGACGACCTGCATCCCATCGGCCTGCCGCTGGCGCAGGCCCTCGTGGAGGACGACCGGCGCCTGATCGGTGCGGTGCTGGCCAATGAGCCGACCGGCCCCCACTGGCTTCGTCTTCGGGATTCCGCCGGCCATGGTCGGTGGATGGCGGTGTTCGCCGTCCCCCGCGCCAGCGGATGGCTCGTGGAATTCCGGGATGTTCGAACCCTCGGGCCCGCCGCCGGATCGCCCGAGCACGCGGCTGGGATCGCGGACCGCGACCAGATGCTCAACGAGGTCGCCTGGCTGCTGTCGGCCACGCCGCGCACGGGCAAGGAGACCGCTGTGGTCACGTGTGCGCTGACGGATCTGGATGTCATCAGCCTGCAGCACGGCGGGGCTGCTGCTGCGGAGGTCGTGGATGTGATCACGGGCCGGATGTCGGATGCACTGCGGTCAGGTGATCTCGTGGCCCGCATCGACGTGGATCGCCTGCTGGTGATCCTGCGGGGCGTGCATGATCTGCCCGGTGCCGTGAGCGTGATGGAGCGGATGCAGGAGTCGCTCGCGGAGCCGATCGGACTGAGTTCGGGCGATGTCGTGCAGAACATCTGCGTCGGCGTGACCCTCATCAGCCGCGGTGAGAGCGTGGACTCCGTTCTGGATCGTTCTGAGGGTGCGTTGGACCTGGCCGTGTCAGCGGGCCCAGGTCGGGTCATCACCAGCCCCCCGCTGTAGGTCCTCGACCGTTCGTCGACCTATGTCGCGAACCGGAGTGAGGGTGAGGGTGCGGGAGTCCTAGCCTCGACCCGTGGACGAGAGTCGAGTGGAGAAGGCCTGCGCGCTCATGCAGGCGGCCGGCGGCCCGGTCCCCTCGTCTGAACTGGCGGCGCGGGTGGGAGTCACGGCCCGCCAACTGCAACGGGACTTCGTCCAGGTGTTGGGCGTCAGCCCGCGTCAGTATGGGCAGGCCCTTCGCACTCAGCGCACCCGCGAGGCGTTGCGATCCTCGCGGTCCGTCCTCGATGCGGCCTATGACGCGGGTTACGGATCAGTTCGCGGGTTCTACGAGGAAGCAGCGCAGCGACTGGGAATGACGCCATCGGAGTACTCGTCGGGGGCAGCATCAGCACCGCTGCTGTGGTCCGTGACGGAGACAGGCGTCGGTGACGTGCTGGCGGTGGCCACGCCCCGCGGACTGGCGTCCGTCCGGATCGGTGACGAAGTAGCACTCATCGAGGAGATGACCACCGAGTTCAGCGGCGCGCACCTGGTGCGCGACGATGCGGCCATGACCGACGTGATGGATGCGCTCCGCGCCCTTGCCGTGGGTCATGCGGCGCCGGACCTCCCGATCGATGTGCAGGGCACGGCGTTCCAGGCCCGGGTGTGGGCAGCGCTGAAGCAGATCCCGGCGGGGCAGACGCGCACCTACTCCGATGTGGCGGCGACTCTGGGAAGCCCGTCCTCGGTGCGGGCGGTGGCCCGCGCCTGTGCGACGAACAAGGTGGCGCTGGCGATTCCCTGCCACCGGGTGATCCGCAGCGATGGCAGCCTCGCCGGGTACCGGTGGGGCCTTGAGGTCAAGCGCACGCTGCTTCAGAGCGAACTCGCGTGACCTCGTCCCACACCCTGCGGAGCTGGCTGCCCGCCTACCTCGTCCTTGCCGTCATCTGGGGAAACTCGTTCCTGTTCATGATGGTCGGCCTGACCTCGTTGACGCCCGCCGGCGTCGTCACCACCCGACTCGCGCTGGGCATGGTGACGATGCTCGCCATCAGCGCGATCACTCGCTCACCACTGCCGGCGCGCAGGTACTGGAAACCCCTGTTCATCGCGGCCTTTCCGATGTCGGCCGGCGGCTGGTTTCTGTTCGCTTTCAGTGAGCAGTACATCTCGTCGGCGCTGGCGGGGATCATCAACGGGACCACGCCGTTGATGACGCTCGTGGCCATCCTGATCGCCTTCCCTGAGGAGCGTCCGACACGCCAGCGGGTGATAGGTCTGGGGATCGGCTTCGTCGGCGTTCTCGTGGTGGTCGGCGTGTGGCAGGGATTGGGATCCTCCACCCTTCTGGGTATCGGGGCCTGCGTGCTGGCCGTGACCGGATACGGCATCTCCTATCCGTATGTGCGTCGCCACCTCGCGACCGGACGACCCGATGCCGTGCCACCGCTGACCCTGGCGACGGGACTGATGATCATGGGCTGGCTGCAGACCCTTCCGTTCGTCGCCGTGACCGGCTACTCACACGATCCGATCACCCCTCAGGTGATCGGGGTGATGCTGGCGCTGGGCGTCCTCGGCAGTGGCGTGGCCTACGTGCTCAACTTCCGGGTGATCAACAATTCCGATGCCACGACGGCCAGCACCGTCACGTTCGTCATCACGATCGTGGCGGTCATCTCTGGCGCGGTGTTCCTCGGCGAGGACATCACGTGGAATCAGCCCACAGGGGCGCTCCTGGTGATCGCCGGGGCATCGGTCGCTCAGGGCCTCCTGCGACTGCCGCGATTCGCCGGTAGGTAGTTCCTCGGGAAGAATGGGCGAACCATGACTTCCAGCACCCCTTCTGTTGACACCGACGTGCTCATCGTCGGCGCCGGTCCCGCGGGCTCGGCGACGGCTGCCTGGGCAGCGCGCCATGGCCTGGACGTCACTCTGGTGGACGCCGAGACCTTTCCGCGGGACAAGCCCTGCGGTGACGGGCTGACCCCGCGGGCGATCGCCGAGCTCGACGAGCTGGGCCTGTCCTCGTGGCTGGAGGGCCGGGCCCGCAACCAGGGGCTTCGTGCTGCGGGCTTCGGGCAGGAGCTCTACCTGCCGTGGCCCGGGGGCTCCCTGCCCAGTCATGGAGGCGCGGCTCCGCGGATGGTGCTCGACACGGCGATTCGCCAGGTCGCTCTTGATGCGGGAGTCACGGCCATCGAGGGCGAGCGGGCCGTCGACGTCGTCATGAACGGTGACCGCGTGGGTGGGGTCGTCTTCTCGCAGGGTGCCGGGAAGAGTGCCCCGAAGCGGACCATCACGTGTCGTCGACTCGTCGTCGCCGATGGCGCTCGATCCCAGCTCGGCCGCACCCTCGGCCGGGAATGGCACCGCGGCACGGCCTACGGAGTTGCTGCGCGGGGCTACATCGACTCCGAGCGCAGCGACGACCCCTGGATCTCGTCCCATCTGGAACTGCGTGGCACCGAGAACGAGTTGCTGTCCGGCTACGGGTGGGTGTTCCCGCTCGGCGAGGGTCAGGTCAATGTCGGCGTGGGGACGCTTGCCACGAGCAAGCACCCCGCCGATGTCAACCTGCGTCAGTTGTTGAGCCATTACGCCGACCAGCAGCGCAATAACTGGCGCTTCACCGGGGAGGTGCGCGACCCGTGGTCAGCGCTGCTGCCGATGGGCGGTGCGGTCAGCGGAGTCGCGGGGGCGAACTGGCTGCTGGTCGGCGATGCCGCCGGCTGCGTGAATCCGCTCAACGGCGAGGGCATCGACTACGGCCTGGAGACCGGCCACATGGCTGCGCAGCTGCTCGCGGAGACGATCCCGAACCCGGCGCTGGACTACACCCGGCAGTGGGCACCGATCCTGCGCCGGCAGTACGGAACGGCGTTCTCGATCGCTCGTCGGCTGGCCGGCTACCTGACGGTGCCGGGTCTGCTGCCAACGCTGGGGCCGATCGGGATGCGCTCGCGGATGCTGATGACGGTCGCGCTGCGGGTCATGGGCAACCTCGTGACCCCGGAAGACACCGACACCGTGGCGCGGCTGTGGCGAACCGCAGGACGGGCATCGATCAAGTTCGACGACCGCCCCCCATTCTCCTAACTTCCCGCGAGTGGAGGAACCGCGTCCGAGCGGTGGATCTGCGTCCGAACGGTGGATCTGCGCGCGAGCGGTGGATCCGCGCACGAGTTATCCACAGCACGGACCCGTGTCTCACCGGTGATACATTGACGAAGTGAACGAGGTGAGTGTTCGAGATCTCCGCAACTACGGTGGCCAGATTCTGGATCGCGTAGAACGAGGAGAAACCGTGACGATCACCCGCGACGGGCGCCCTGTAGCCCGGCTCTCCCCGCTTCCTGCCCCTCGACTCACTGCGCAGGCCCTGGTTGAGCGGTGGCGTGGCGCACCCCGCATTGACGGGGAAGCGCTGAGGCGCGACATCGCCGAGATTTTGGACGTCGACCTGTGATCCCGGCCGAATCCGCCGGCCTCCTCGACACCAGCGTCGTTATCGATCTGGTGGTGAGTGATCCCCAGGCCTTGCCACGGGATCCCTACATCAGTTCGGTGACACTGGCCGAACTGGGTGTCGGACCGGTGGTGGCCCACACGTCTGAGGAGCGACAGCGGCGCCAGCACGTTCTCCAGCTCGCCGAATCGTCCTTCGATGCGCTGCCTTTCGACGCCTCGTGTGCTCGGCACTTCGCAAGCGTGGCCGACTCATTGAGACGCAACGGACGCAAGCACACGGCGCGCGCCTTCGATGCACTCATCGCGGCAACCGCCTTGGCTCACGACCTACCGCTGTACACGAAGAACCCACGCGACTTCGCAGGAGTACCCGAGCTCGACGTTCGCGAGGTGCCGTAGCGCCGCTCCCGCGAGCGGTGGATCCGCGCAGGTGCGTCAATCCTTGGGACGGGCCAGCACGGTGACGCCGCCGACAAAGGTGCCGTTCACCCCGCCCATGAACAGCAGTACTCCCAGCCAGATCGCATAGGCCGCGACACCGGGCGTCGATGACGTGGCCTCATCTCGATTCATGAGTGTGACGAGAACGCCGATGAGCACCCCGAGGCCGGCGCCGGAGCCCAGACACGTGGTGAGGACGCGCCCGGGACCGTGCTCAGACTGCAACCCCCAGAGCAACGGAATCGCAAACCCGATGAGAAGGGTGAGGAGGACGACGCCGAGGACGACCCAGAGGAAGCCTGCGGGCGGCGGCAGATCTGATCCCGCGAGCATGATGGCCAGCCACGCGACGCCGAAGCAGCTCGCGATGATCCACGCGCGCCGACGATTCAGAACGCCCAGTCCTCTTCGAGGAGGGACTCCTGCATCACCAGCCGCAGCGGTTCCATGCGCAGCACGGCGGGCGGACCCTCAAGCAGGTCGTTCAGTGATCCCAGCATCGTCGCGAATCCGGGCGCCGATCGATGCTCGTTCTCCGCGTCCTCGTCCTTGAACACCTCGAACAGCCAGACGAGGTTCTCGTCATCAGGGTCCAGTGACATCAGGTAGACCTCGGTGCCGGGCTCCTCCTCGAGACCGTCGGCATAGGTATTCAGCGTGTCCAGCAGCGCGGCACGCATGCCGGGCTTCGATGTGAGTCGGACGACCATCGCCTTGCGTCCAGGCAGCAGGGCCTGAACGGGCACGTCAATGGCCTCGTCCTCGTCCATGTCAGGCGACGTTGGTGACGTAC
>JAIOXK010000063.1 GCA_021741645.1 Candidatus Nanopelagicales bacterium | reverse complement strand
TCCGATGCGGCCCAGACGGTGACCTACTTCCTGGATCAGGACGTCACAGTGAAGGTGATCTCCGGTGACAATCCGGCGACGGTGGGAGCGATCGCTGCCCTCGCCGGAGTGCCGGGAGCCGATCACCCGGTCGACGCGCGAACCCTGTCCGATGACCCGCAGGAGTTGGCGTCTCCCGTAGAGGAGGCCAACGTCTTTGGTCGCGTGACGCCATTGCAGAAGCAGCAGATGGTGGAGGCACTTCACCTGCGTGATTCCACGGTCGCCATGACCGGCGACGGCGTCAACGATGTGCTGGCGTTGAAGAAGGCCGATCTCGGCATCGCGATGGGCTCCGGATCAGGGGCCACCCGTGCGGTTGCCCAGCTGGTGCTCCTTGATGATCAGTGGTCGGTCATGCCGAGCGTCGTGGCTGAGGGTCGGCGGGTTTTGGGCAACATCGAGCGGGTGTCGGATGTCTTCCTGACGAAGACGGCCTACTCCGTCGTCTTCGCGGTGATGACCGGCCTCTTCGCCTTCGCCTTCCCGTTCCTTCCGCGGCACCTGACACTCGTCAGCTCACTGACGATTGGCATCCCTGCGTTCTTCCTCGCGCTCATGCCCAACACCGAGCGATTCCGGCCGGGCTTCCTCAGGCGCGTCCTGCTCTTCGCGATTCCGTCAGGAGTGATCTGCGCCGCTGCTGCCCTCGTCAGCTATGGCGTCGCTCTGCGAGTGGAAGAGCCGCTGGCGAACGCGCAGGCAGCGGCCAGCGTGACGCTCTTCATCGTCGCGGCCAGCGTGCTTCTCATGTCTGCGCGGCCCCTCAACGCCATACGCCTGACGATCGTGGCCTCGATGGTGGCGATCTTCCTGGCCGTGCTCTACATCCCGTTCCTATCCGACTTCTTCGCGCTGTCGCTCGGCCCGGAGAAGTACACGATCGTCGCGGTAGCCGCAGGCGTCGTGGGCGCGATCCTCGTGTGGGTGGCCGGACTGATCACTGACCGGTGGCGGCGACCAGCGAGATGACCTCGTCACCGCGTATTCAGGTCGGCCTGTCGACTTCGTCGGTATTCCCGGAGTCGACCGCGTCGGCGTTCGAGATCGCGTCGAGTCTGGGATACGACGGTGTCGAGGTGATGGTCGGAACCGATGCGACGAGCCAGGATCCCGAGGCCCTCGTTGCCCTGTCCCAGCACTACGGGATCCCGATCCTGGCCATTCACTCTCCCTGTCTGCTCATCACTCAGCATGTCTGGGGCACGGATCCGTGGGGCAAGCTCCAGCGCGCCCAGCGGGCAGCCGAGCGGGTCGGGGCGTCGACCGTCGTGGTTCACCCCCCGTTTCGCTGGCAGCGGGAGTACGCGAAGGAGTTCGTGACGGGGCTGCATCGAATGGAGTCCGAGACGCACGTGCGGTTCGCCGTCGAGAACATGTTCCCGTGGCGGGCCGGGCCTCGTTCGGTGGCGGCATACCTGCCGGACTGGGATGTGCGCCATGACGACTATCCGCACACGACCCTCGATCTCTCCCACACGGCGGTGTCCCGCAGCGACGCCCTCGAGATGGCGGCTGACCTCGATACGCGCCTTGCGCACGTGCACATGGCCGATGGCACCGACTCAAGTCGCGACGAGCATCTGGTTCCCGGGCGGGGCAACCAGCCGGTCGACCGCCTGCTGACTCATCTGGTGGCCTCGGGATTCGAGGGCACCGTCATCGCCGAGATCAGCACGCGTAAGGCGTCCAACAAAGACCAGCGCCTTGCCGACCTGTCCGAGACGTTGGATTTCGCCCGCTTGCACCTTGGCCAGGTACGACGGTCCGGCCCGCCTTCACCCTGACGCCCCGTCGGGTGCATAGGCTGTCGAACGTGGCGAGTTCACCGGTTTCTCCGCAGGATGCCGCGAGTGCTGTCCTGCAGGCAGCCCGCATCGCCTTCGCGGCTCGCGGATATGCCGGCACGACGGTCAAGTCCGTGGCGGTGGCCGCGGGTGTCGCGCCGGATGTGGTCACGTCGTTGTATCGAAACAAGGAGCGCCTGTTCGCTGCCGCACTTCGGCTGCCCTTTGACCCGGCGGGTGCCGTTCCCGAACTCATCGCCCCCGGTGTCGAAGGGCTCGGACGACGACTCGTGCTGATGCTGCTGACGGTCATGGATGACGAGCGAGTGCGAGACGACCTCTCCCGAGTGCTGTCATCCGAGGCCGCGGCCCCCGCAGCGGCTACCGCGGCGGCCACCGCGGCGAGTGCCTCGCAGGTGACCGAATTGCGCTCGATCTCGGAGTACCTGTCGAGCACGGTCATCGACCCGGTGGTCACGGCCCTGGGCGTACCCGATGCCCGCCTCCGGGTCACCGTCATCACCTCGCACCTGCTGGGTCTTGCGATGTCCCGCTACGTGCTTCGGATCGAACCGCTCGCCTCGGCTTCCGAGGAGGAGGTCGTGCGGTTGGTCGCTCCTGCCATTCAGTCCCTGCTCGATCCGACATCCGTCGGCGATCGCGCGTGATCCGCGAGGCACTGGGCTCGCTGGCTCGCAATGAAGCGCTGGGAGGAGTCCTGGCACGGACTCCGATTGCTCGCGATGTCGTGGCGCGCGTCGTAGGAGGCGAGGAGATCGAGGAGGTGCTGCCCCTGGCCGCCGATCTTGCGGATCGGGGCTATCACCTGGCGCTTGAGCACGTGGCACCTGAGGTGAGCACGCTGGCGGAGGCCGATCATGCTGTGGAGGGCTACGCGGTCCTGATCGATGCGATTGCCGATGCTGGACTCGCCGGCGTGAGCGAAGTGGCGGTCTTCACCGAGGCCCTGGGGCAGGGAATAGCGCGGGCCGATCCGCTTGCTCGATTGCGCGAGCTCGCCCTCCATGCAGGGCACCGCGGAGTCGTCCTTCAGATGGGCGCCGGGCCATCGTCACACCGCGAGCAGACGCTCGCTTGGTCGACCGAACTGCTGGCGGAGGGCTACGAGGTGGGAATCACGCTCCCGGCGAACCTGCGTCCCACCGAGCAGGACGTCCGGCTGCTCGCCGATCGCCGCGTCCGGCTGGTGAAGGGGGCGCACGCCGAAGGCGCCTACCGCCAGCCGATTGAGGTGGACAAGGCCTTCATCCGCTGCGCGAAGGTCCTGCTGAAGGGTGCAGGCCAACCCTCCTTCGCCACGCACGATCCGCGCCTCATCACGATCGTGGAGTCGGTGGCTCGCAGGTATGACCGGAGCCGCCACTCGTATGAGTTCGCCTTCTATCTCGGACGACAGACCGGAGAGCAGGAGCGCCTGCTGGCCGAGGGAGAGCGCGTGCGGATCTACGTGCCCTACGGGCACCGCTGGCTGCAGCGGCTCGTGGGAGGCTTGGCGGAGCAGCCGAGCGGCATCGGGGGCGCGCTGCGATCACTCCTGCCGGGGTGACGCGATCCGCCGGGCGATCACGCACAGCTGCCGCGTGAGCGGATCAGGACGAGGTGTGACCGGTTCGACCAGACTGAAGACCAGACTGAGGAACAGACTGAGGAGGGGACGCGGACGATGCGAATCGCAGTGCTCGGTGGTGGCGTGATGGGCGAGACGCTCGCGCTCGGACTTCTGCGCCTCGACCCGCGGCCCGAGGTCGTCGTGGCCGAGAAGCGCGAGGAGCGGGCGGGGGAACTGGCCCGGCAGCTGGGCGTGGAGGTGTGCTCGCCGACCGTGGCGGTGCGTGGAAGTGACGTCGTCGTCCTCGTCGTCAAGCCACAGGACACCATGACTCTGCTCGCTGAGGTGGGCTCGGACATCGCACCGGGGGCGCTCGTGATCTCGATTGCTGCCGGCATCCGCACGGATGCCATCGAGGCTGCGGTGAACTCCGGTGTCAACGTCGTGCGGGCGATGCCAAACACACCAGCCCGCATCGGCCAGGGCCTCACCGGGCTGAGCGCCGGAGTGAACTGCTCGGCGGATGCGCTGGCCCTGGCGCACCGATTGATGTCCAGTGTGGGCATGGTCGTCACGGTTCCGGAGCACCTGCAGGATGCCGTGACAGCGGTATCGGGCAGCGGCCCCGCCTACCTGTTCTTCCTTGCGGAGGCGATGACGAACGCCGGCATCGAGCTCGGCCTCGATCCCGACACTGCGGCAGCCATGGTCCGGCAGACCCTGCTGGGCGCGGCGATGCTGCTCGATGAGTCGGGCGAGCCGGCGGAGGATCTGCGTCGCAAGGTGACCTCGCCCGGAGGCACGACCGCCGCTGCGATCGCGGCCCTGGAGTCGCATGAGGTGGCGGGCCACATAGGGGCGGCCCTGACCGCGGCGAGGGACCGCAGTCGAGAACTCTCAGGCTCCTGATCGTGAGCGAGCGCGTCGGCTTCGTCTGGGATGAGCGCCTGGCCGAGTACGACTTCGGCCCCGGGCACCCGCTGGCGCCGATCCGGGTGCAGCTGGCCAAGCGGCTGATCGAGGATTTCAGGCTGCTGAACTCGACTCGAGCGCAGCTGCTGGGGCCCATCGAGCCCGCATCCGATACGGACTTGCTGCGCGTTCACACCCCTGAGTTCATCGCCGCTGTGAAGCAGGCATCGCAGGACCCGCACTTCTATGACGCCGATCGCGGGCTCGGGACTGAGGACGATCCGGTGTTCGCGGGCATGCACCAGGCATCCGCACGGGTGTCCGGTGCCACTCTGGCGGCGGCGCAGGCCGTGCACGGTGGCGAGATGGACCACGCGGTGAACCTTGCCGGGGGTCTGCACCATGCCATGCCGGGCTCGGCAGGCGGTTTCTGCGTCTACAACGACATCGGCGTGGCCATCGCGTGGCTGCTCGATCAGGGCGTCGAAAGAATCGCCTATGTCGACATCGATGTGCATCACGGCGATGGCGTCGAGGCGATGTTCTGGAACGACCCTCGGGTGCTGACCGTTTCCATCCACGAGTCCCCCGACTCGCTCTTTCCCGGGACGGGCCGGCCCACGGACATCGGTGGCCCGGACGCGCCAGGGACTGCGGTCAATGTCGCCCTGCCCGCGGGTACCGGTGATCAAGGATGGCTCCGAGCGCTGCACGGTGTCGTCCCCGACCTCCTTGAGGCGTTCGCTCCTGACATTCTCGTCACGCAGCAGGGAGTGGACACCCACGTCGAGGATCCGCTCGCGCATCTGCTCGTGTCGCTCGACGGCCAGCGGCTCGCGTTCGCATCGTTGCACCGGTGGGCGCATCGCTATGCGGGTGGGCGCTGGATCGCGGTCGGCGGTGGCGGCTACGAGTGGGTGGACGTGGTTCCCCGCGCATGGACGCATCTGGTCGCGGAGGCGCTTGGCACGCCGATCGCTCCGGAGACCGCGGTGCCGGAGGGCTTTCACGAGTTCGTCCTCGAGGCATTGGGCCGGCAGGCGCCGGGCCGCATGACTGACGGACGAGATCCGTGGCCGCGGCCCCTGGAGCAGGGCTTCGACCACCACGATGCCGTCGACCAGGCGATCCTGGCGACGCGTGAGGCAGTGTTCCCGCTTCATGGCCTGGAGCCCGAGCCGGACCTGTGGTTCTGACTTATCCGAGACCGATTTCGCCATTCAACTTTCCCAAGGACCCCATGGGCCACTAGTCTTCGATGGCCTCGCAGTCGTGGTCTCCGGAGGGGAAGCCGGTGCGACGTGAGGAAGAGAGTTCGGTGAGACATGTCAACGACCCCTGATCGGGCGATGAACGAGGTGCGGTTCCTGACGGTCGCTGAGGTGGCTGCCATGATGCGCGTGTCCAAGATGACCGTGTACCGGCTGGTCCACAACGGTGAACTGCCCGCAGTGCGCGTGGGACGCTCCTTCCGAGTTCCTGAGCAGGCCGTGTCGGACTACCTTCGCGACTCCTTCGTCGAGACTGCCTGAACCGAGTCCTGATCCCAGAGCGTTGAGCGCGCTCCGGGAGACCACCCCTCCACTCCTGCGCCCGCCGCAGGTAGGCTGACGATCTGCTGTTCACGCTCGTGAGACTCCGGTCTCGGGGACGTAGACGAGCACGAACACCGGCTAGACACCTCGAGATAAGGGATCGTTGATGGGCTCTGTGATCAAGAAGCGGCGCAAGCGGATGGCCAAGAAGAAGCACCGCAAGCTGCTGCGTCGCACGCGGGTCCAGCGCCGCAACAAGAAGTAGGAGCCTGCGGGGCCCCGTCGGGCCCCCCTCTTCGTGGGGAACTGTGCTGGCTCCCGTTGACGAAGTGAGCGAGCCTCGTGCTGCTGACAGGGGGTTGTGATGGGGCGAACCGTCCTGATCACGGGTGTCTCCCGCTACCTCGGTGGCCAGATGGCAGCCCTCCTCGCGGAAGATCCCTCCTTTGACGTCATCGGCGTCGATGTGGTCGCACCGACTCATCCGATCCCGGGCATCACCTTCGTGCGGGCTGACATCCGCAACCCCGTGATCGCCAAGATCATGGGGGAGGCGGCGGTCGATACCGTGGTACACCTCGGAGTCATCGCGACGCCGAAGCAGGCTGGCGGGCGCACGACGATGAAGGACATCAATGTCATCGGAACGATGCAGCTGCTGTCCGCCTGCCAGCGAACTCCGGCCCTGCGTCACCTCGTCGTCAAGTCCACAGCCGCGATCTACGGCTCGGGTCCCAAGGACCCGGCCCTGTTCACCGAGGACATGGAGCCCAAGCATCGGCCGTCATCGGGCTGGGCCAAGGACTCTGCCGAGGTGGAGTCCTACGTACGTGGCTTCGGCCGTCGACGGCCCGATGTCGGCGTGACCACCCTGAGGTTCGCGCACATCGTCGGTCCGCAGATGCGCACGGGGCACACCGCCTACTTCGAGCTCCCTGTGGTCCCCACGGTTCTGGGGTTCGACCCCCGACTTCAGTTCGTGCACGAGGCGGACGCGCTCGGAGCGTTGCGCGCCTCGGTGGTCACCTCCAATGCGGGCACCTTCAACATCGCCGGCGATGGCGTGCTCTTCTTGTCTCAGGCCGTGCGAGCCATGGGCAAGACGAGCGTCGCCGTGCCGGCCCCCCTGTTCCCACTGGCCGGCCGGGCGCTGTCTCCCCAGGGGTACGCGGACTTCTCGCCCGGCGCGGTGCGCTACCTCACCTATGGGCGTGCGCTGGACACCTCGGCTGCTCGGGAGCGTCTGGGCTTCGTGCCCGAGTTCTCCACGGCCGGGGCCTTTGCGTCCTTCGCCCGCTCGCATGGGGCGGTCGCGGCCCGAACGGAGGTGGGGGCAGATGGCTGATGCTGCGGACACCCCGCCCGCGTCAGGGGCCAAGGGCTTGAGCGCGTCCAAAGCCGCTCGCCTCGTGGGCAACACCGGGCCGCGGCCGACAGCGGCGCCAGTTCCGCCAGCGGCGTCAGTTCCGCCAGCGACGCCAGTTTCGCCAGCGACGCCGGTTCCGCCAGCAACCCCAGCGCTGCCGGACGATGTCGACGGTCCAGGCCCTGACGGCATCTGGAGCGACGAGGAGATTTCCCGCCTTCAGGAGACATGGGGTGAGTTCGTTCGACGCCGGATCAGCGGCGACTACGCCGTCGATGACTTCGGCTTCGATCCGGAGTTCACCGACCGCGTGCTGCTGGCCCTCATGCGGCCGCTCTACCGCTCATGGTTCCGGGTGGAGGTGACCGGTCTGGAGAACGTGCCGGCCGACTCCGGCGCACTTGTCGTGGCGAACCACTCCGGGGTGATTGCTTTCGACTCGCTCATGACCCAGGTGGCGCTTCACGACGAGCATCCGGCACGTCGCCACCTGCGGATGCTCGGGGCCAATCTCGTCTTCCAGACCCCCTTCGTCGGCGAACTGGCTCGCAAGGCTGGGCACACGCTTGCGTGTCATCCGGACGCGGAGCGGCTTCTGCAGGCTGGCGAACTCGTGGGCGTGTGGCCTGAGGGGTTCAAGGGCATCGGCAAACCCTTCTCCCAGCGGTACAAGCTGCAGCGCTTCGGCCGTGGCGGCTTCGTCACTGCCGCGATGCGCACAGGGGCACCGATCATCCCGACGGCCATCGTCGGGGCCGAGGAGACGTACCCCATGATCGCCAACGCGAAGACAGTGGCGCGGGTGATGGGGCTTCCCTACTTCCCGATCACCCCGACCTTCCCGTGGCTGGGGCCGCTCGGCGTGATCCCGCTGCCGAGCAAGTGGCATATCCACTTCGGGGAGCCCATCCCGACGGACGGATACCCGGAGGGATCGGCGGACGATCCGATGGTCGTCTTCGACCTGACCGATGAGGTGAGGGAGCAGATCCAGCAGACGATCTACCGCCTGCTGGTGGCGCGAACATCCGCGTTCGGTTGAGTCGGGCGTGCGCGGGCGACCGCGCTTCAGGCCCGGCGCACGCGAGCGCTGAGGTAGCCGGCGGCCATTCCCAGCGCCATGCCCGCGGCACCCGTCGCGATGGGCAGCGCGTACTGCTTGACCTGCTCGCGTCGACGGAAGTCGCGGATCTGCCAGCCGTTCTCGCGAGCATGCTGGCGCAGGGTGGAGTCGGGGTTCACCGCCACGGGACGGCCCACGAGCGAGAGCATCGGGATGTCGTTGGCCGAATCGGAGTAGGCCGAGCACTCGGCGAGGTCCAGGCCCTCGCGCGCGGCGATGGCGCGAACCGCCTCCGCCTTGGCCAGGCCGTGCAGGGGAGGGCCGTCCAGGTGGCCCGTGTAGACCCCGTCTCGGACCTCGGCGACGGTGCCCAGTGCACCGGTGAGTCCGAGGCGTCGGGCGATCACCGTCGCCAGCTCCACGGGAGTCGCGGTGACCAGCCACACCTGCTGCCCGGCGTCGAGATGACCCTGAGCGAGGGCGAGAGATCCGGGGATCAGCTTGTCGATCATGCTGTCGTCGAAGATCTCCTCGCCGAGATGGGCGAGCTCCGCGACCGACCTGCCCTCGACGAAGGACAGGGCTGCCTCGGTTGCCGAGGCCATGTCCTCCAGATCCTCGGACCCGCTGAGAACGAACTTGATCTGCTTGACGCCGAAGCCGACGATCTCGCGTCCATTGAAGTACTGCCTGCGCGCCAGGCCGACGGCAAAGTGGAACAGGCTCGCGCCGCGCATGATGGTGTTGTCGACGTCGAAGAAGGCGGCTCCCTGCGCAGGGGCATCCGCCTCGCGGGCGACGGGATTAGCGCTGCCCGCGGTCGCGGCATCGGCTGAGGCGCGGCCAGCCCGTCGATAGCGGGACAGCACGTCGGATGGCCGTGCCGTGGCTGATGAATCGGGCGGCGTCGCTTCCACCCGAGGAGCGTACCCAGCCGCAGGGAGGTGTGTGCCACACTCGGTCAGTCAGGTCCACGTGCGAGTGCCGGGGGTGGGAGTGAACGCCAACATCGCGGGGTTCCTTCGTGACTCGGCCGTGCGCAACCCAGACGGCGTGTGCCTCATCGACGATGACACTCATTTGACGTGGCGAGAGGTCGATGCCGCCGTCGACACCTTCGCCGCAGCCTTGATTCAGCGGGGCCTGCATGCCGGGGATCGAGTGGCGCTCATGCTGGGCAACAGTCACAGCTTCGTGATCGCCTACTACGGGATTCTTCGGGCCGGTCTCGTGGCAGTGCCGATGAACCCGGCCTACACCGTTGCCGAGGTGGCGGTGCTGCTCGCGGACTCGGGCGCTCGGATGCTCTTCGTTCAGGAATCGACGCTTGCCGTCGGCGAGCAGGCCGCGGATGCGCTGCCGAGTTGCGAGGTGGTGATGGTGGGCGATGCGGTGTGGCAGTCGCTCACGACTCGTGATGACACCACCGTGCTGGTGGAGGCCGCCACGCCGGCGGATGCCCTCGCGCTGCTGCTGTTCACGGCCGGCACCAGCGGCCGACCCAAGGGAGCCATGCTGACGCATGGCGCGCTCCGTGCGAACGTGGAAGCGCTGCTGGATCTGAAGAGTCCGCCGGCCGCACTCCCCGATGATGTGGTGCTCCTGGTCTTGCCGATGTTCCATGTCTACGGTCTGAACACCGTTCTGGGCTTGGCCGTGGCGGGGGGAGCCTCGATCGTCGTGACCGACAGGTTCGACCCGGTGGAGAGCCTTGCGCAGATCCGCCGCTCGGGGGTCACGACAGTGCCGGGGGCACCGGCCATGTTCCAGGCGTGGTGTCGGGTGCCGGAGGCGGCGTCGGCCCTGGCTGGCGTGCGCCTGTTCACGAGTGGTGGGTCGCCGCTGCCGATCGATGTCCAGGCGCGTTTCGCCGAGCACACGGGGCACGGCATCTTCGAGGGCTATGGGATGACCGAGACCGCGCCGGTGGTCTCCACGACGCTGGTATCGGGGGCCCCGAAGCCGGGCTCCGTGGGGCGCCCCCTGCCCAGCGTCGAGGTGCGTCTGGTCGACGAGGATGGCGAGCCTGTTGACGAGGGTGACCCCGGCGACCTGTGGGTCCGGGGACCCTCGGTGTTCCGTGGGTACTGGCCGCACGGTGAGGGTGGCCCGGATTCCGATGGCTGGTTCCACTCCGGTGACGTCGCCTACGCCGACGAGGACGGTGACCTGCACCTCGTGGATCGCCGACGTGAGGTCATCTTGGTGAATGGATTCAACGTGTACCCGCGTGAGATCGAGCTCGTCATCGATCAGGTGCCGGGTGTCGTCGAGGCGGCCGTGGTGGGCGTTCCCGATGACGCCACGGGCGAGGCGGTCATGGCGCTGGTCGTGGCGGCCCCAGGGGCGTCGCTCGGCACCGAGGCGATCGTGGACTTCTGCGCGGATCGACTGGCGCGCTTCAAGTGCCCCACGACCGTCCGGGTGGTGCCTGCCCTGCCCCACTCGGCGACCGGAAAGATCGCCAAGGGGCGACTGCGCGAGGTCTACGGGGATGCCGGATTCGGGGCATGAGTCGCGTCACGCTGATCGGCAAGCCGGGCTGCCACCTGTGCGATGACGCCCGGGCGATCATCATCAGTGTCTGCGCGGATACCGAGAACACGTGGGAAGAGGTGTCGATCGAGGATGATCCGGCACTGTTCGACGAGCACTGGGATCGCATCCCGGTCGTACTCGTGGACGGCCGACCGCATGATTTCTGGCGGGTGGACGCGGACCGGCTGCGGTCTGCGCTGGCCACCTCACCACCCTCGTAATCACCGATTAACGGACGGATTCGTCCGGTCAACTTTGTGACTTCGTTACCAACTCCTTAACCTACGGTGGCGTCGGAGAACTGCGCATGACCGGAAACCCGATGTGCTGTCCGGCTCCAAATCTGCTTCCCTCTGGAGAATTGTGTCCCCTGTCCGCGCCTCTCACACGTCCGCGCCAGCGCATGCGTCTGGCAGCGGACGCTCGTCGGGCCGTGACATCCCCCCTGCCACGGTTGCGCGGCTGCCGATCTATCACCGAGTGCTCACGAGCCTCGAGGAATCGGGTGTGCTGACGGTGTCCTCCGACGAGCTCGCCACCTCCTGCGGTGTCTCGCCAGCCAAGCTCCGCAAGGACCTCTCGCAGCTCGGCTCCTACGGCACCCGTGGAGTCGGCTACGACGTTCGATTCCTCGCCTACCAGATCTCGCGTGAACTCGGCCTTATGCAGCCGTGGGGCGTCGTCGTCGTGGGGGCGGGCAACCTCGGGCAGGCGCTCGTCGCCTACGGCGGCTTCGCCTCACGTGGTTTTCAGGTCGTGGGCCTTCTTGACTCGCATCCCGATGTCATCGGGCAGGTCCTCGGGTCTCGCGAGCACCCCATCGAGGTCGGTCCGGTGTCAGCGCTGGACGCCCTCGTCGAGGACGACCGTGCCCACATCGGCGTGATTGCCACTCCCGCCGACGCCGCGCAGGACGTGTGCGACCGCCTGGTTGCGGCCGGCCTGCGCAGCATTCTGAACTTCGCTCCAGCTGTTCTCAACGTCCCCGAAGGCGTCGAGGTGCGGAAGGTGGATCTGGCGGTCGAACTGCAGATCCTTGCCTTCCACGAGCAGCGTCGCGCAGATGAGCAGCACCCCGCCCTGGACCCCACATCGCTCGGAGAGGCGATCTACGCATGACACGGACTGGCGCCGGGAAGACCCCGGCCGCAAAGAAGACGGCTGCCAAGAAGACTGCTGCGCCGAAGGCGGCGGCACCGAAGGCTGCCGCGAAGAAGACGGCTGCACCGAAGACTGCTGCACCGAAGGCTGCCGTGAAGAAGCCGGCGGCACCGAAGGCAGCGGCGAAGAAGCCGGCGGCACCGAAGGCAGCTGCGAAGAAGTCAGCCGCAACAAAGGCGGCGGCAACGAAGACAGCCGCGAAGAAGCCTGCCACGAAGAAGGCCGGCCCCAAGGCTGAGGTGGAGGCGACGGAGGTCGAGGCACCCGCGGCTTCCGCACGCACGCGGCGGGCCACGGTTCACGGTCGGGTGGCCCTCGTGGCCGCCGGTCCCGGTGACCCCGAGCTGCTCACCATGCGCGCCGTTCGCCTGCTGCAGGCTGCGCGGGCGATCATTGCCGACGCCGATGTGATCGAGCTCGGCCGGCTGCATGCCTCGCCAGAGGCTGAGGTTGTCGCTGCCGTTGATGACGCAGGCGTGCCGCTGGGTCAGGCTGCGCGTAGTGCACTGGTCGTCGAGGCCGCTCGTGCGGGCAAGCCGACCGTCCGCTTGATCTCGGGTGATCCCGTGCTCAACGGCTCATTGCTGGACGAGGTGACCGCCCTGCGTCGTGCGCGTCTGGAATTCGAGATCGCACCGGGAGTGAGCGAGGCGACGGCTATTCCGGCCTACGCGGGCTTCGGCCTGACGGGTGGTCGGACGCGCCAGGTGCGGATCGTCGACGCGCAGGAATCCCAGATCCCTTGGGCAGAGCTGGTGGACGCCAAGAGCACCGTCATCTTCCTCAACGGTGCCGACAAGGAGGCAGACATCGCCGACCAGCTCGTGGCTGCCGGCGCCGATGCCGCTACTCCCATTGCCGTGACCCGCAGAGGGACAACGGTGGACCAGCGGACGCTGGTCAGCACCCTTGCGGAGATCCGGACCGTGGCCAAGGCAGCGCGTCAGGCAGGTGCTGGCATCGTCGTCGTGGGCCAGGTGGTCGAGCAGCGGGACAAGCTGGACTGGTTCGAGGTCAAGGCGCTGTTCGGCTGGCGCGTGCTCATTCCCCGCACGCAGGATCACTCGGAGTCGGTGCTCGATCTCCTGCGCGGCCACGGGGCCGTGCCGGTCGAGGTGCCGACGATCTCCGTCGAGCCGCCTCGGACACCCCAGCAGATCGACCGCGCAGTGCACGGTCTGGTGCAGG
>JAIOXK010000062.1 GCA_021741645.1 Candidatus Nanopelagicales bacterium | reverse complement strand
CCCACGGGTCAGAAGACCAACACCTATGACGGCACCGGCGGGGTGCCCATGGGCAGCCTGTTCGGCAAGCTGCTGTTCGCCACCAAGTTCCAGGACGCCAACATCCTCCTGTCCGATCTGGTGAATGAGGATTCCCGCATGCTGTGGGATCGCGACCCGCTCACGCGCGTCGAGAAGGTGGCCCCGTGGCTCACCCTCGATCAGGATCCCTATCCCGTTGTCGCTGAGGGTGGAATCAAGTGGGTCGTCGACGGCTACACCCTCTCCAACGAGTACCCCTACTCGAGTCGGGTGAGCCTGAGCGAGGCGACCAGTGACTCGGTGAGCACGCGCACGCTGCCAAGCGCACTGCTGCCGCGCGACCAGGCCAACTACATGCGCAACTCGATCAAGGCCGTGGTCGATGCCTACAACGGCACCGTCACGCTCTATGCGTGGGACCCGTCGGATCCGGTTCTTCAGACGTGGATGAAGGCGTTCCCCGGAACGGTTGAGCCGCGCGAGAACATGCCGCAGTCGATCGTCGATCACGTGCGATACCCGCAGGACCTCTTCAAGGTCCAGCGCGCCATCCTCAGCCGCTACCACGTGACTGATCCGGTCACCTTCTACAACGCATCTGACGTGTGGATCGTGCCCAATGACCCGACCGTGTCGCCTGCTGAGGTGTTCCAGCCTCCGTACTACCTGACCCTGCAGATGCCAGGGCAGGAGGAGCCGGCGTTCTCGCTGACGACGACGTTCGCGCCACAGAGACGTCAGACGCTCGCCGCGTTCATGGCCGTGGACTCCTCCCCCGGGGAGAACTACGGCAAGATGCGCGTGCTTCAGCTACCGAGCAACACGACGATTCCTGGGCCCCAGCAGGTGCAGAACAACTTCGAGTCCGATCCCACGGTCTCAAGTCAGCTGAGCCTCCTGCGTCGCGGTGGATCGGATGTCGAGCTCGGCAACCTGCTGAGCCTGCCCTTCAACGGTGGCCTCCTCTACGTCGAGCCGGTCTACATCCGGGCTGCGCAGGACGGCTATCCGCTGCTGCGGAAGGTCCTGGTCGGCTATGGCGAGAACGTTGCCATGGAGAACACCCTTGATGTCGCGCTGGCGAAGGTGTTCGGAAGTTCACCTGATGCTGTGCCTGAGCCCACGTTCGACGATGAGCTGGATGAGTTGGAGGGCGAGGTCGACGGGGGCACGGCGCCTGTGGAGCCGGAGGCGCCACAGACCACGGGTGATCCCATCACCGACCTGGCCGTCGCTATCGTCGCGGCTCAGAGTGCCTATGACGATGGTCAGGCTGCCCTGGCGCGTGGAGACTTCGCCGCCTACGGCGCTGCTCAGGATCGACTCAAGGCGGCGCTGGATGCCATTGCTGCGGCTGAGGCGCAGATCAATGGCGGGCAACTGCTTCCCGAGGAGCCTGTCGTCGAGGAGGACGTGCAGTCCGAGGGCACTGCTGCATGACCGCCGAGCACTGGGACAGTCGCTACGCCGACATCGGCGACACGGCAGTCTCGTGGTTCCAGCCGATCCCGCAGGTGAGTCTCGACCTGATCTCGAGTATCAGCGGACCGGTGGACTCGGTCGTCGACGTCGGTGGGGGAGCGAGCCGGCTGGTGGACCATCTGCTTGCCAAGGGATATCACGACCTCACCGTCGTCGATCTCAGTCAGGAGTCCCTGAGCGCATCTCGGGAGAGGGTCGGTCAGGCGCCGGTGCACTGGGTGCAGACCGACGTACGTGACTGGCAGCCCGATCGCACCTTCCATGTGTGGCACGACCGTGCGGCTTACCACTTCCTGACCGACGTGCAGGATCAGCAGCGCTACTGGACGCTCGTGCGGGAGAGCCTCCCGGTGGGCGGCCACGTCGTCGTCGCCACCTTTGCCGACGACGGTCCGGGGATGTGCTCAGGCCTGCCTGTGCAGCGCTACAGCGAGCAGGACCTTGCCGCGGCCATGGGCGAGTCATTCACGCCCGTCGCCACCCAGCGCGAGGAGCACGTCACCCCCAGTGGGGGTACGCAGAGCTTCGTCTGGGTCGTGGCTCGTCGCACATGACAGCCAGGCGAGGCATCTTCACATGCCTGCCTGAAGTGACTGACGTGCCATCTGGCGACGGTGGGCGCAAGACCCCGCGCCGATGAGCCGTCGGCCTGCGCCATGCTGGTGGCATGGATGAGGAGCTCGTGGTGCGGTCGGGTGTATCCATTCCCGCACACGAACTCCGATGGCGGTTCAGTCGCGCTAGCGGCCCGGGTGGGCAGGGCGTCAACACCACTGACTCTCGCGTCCAGGTGACGTTCGATCTCGCAGCGAGCCCGAGCATCCCGGAGATGCTCCGTCAGAGAGCGCTGAAGCGTCTGGGTGATCGCCTTCATGACGGATGCCTCACGATCACCGCGGCCGATAGTAGATCGCAGTGGCAGAACCGCAGGGCCGCGCTGAATCGGCTGGCGGACACGTTGCGTGACGCGATGGCTGCTCCGCCCAAGCATCGTCGGGCGACCAGACCCAGCAGGGCCGCTCGAGAGCGACGCATCAAGGGGAAGAAGGAGCGCGGCGAGGTGAAGCGGCTTCGCCGATCGATTGAGGATTGATGCTCCGGCCCGGATTTGGTCTCCTCGCCTGACGCCCGTATAGTTGAGGAGCACAACGACGCGGGGTGGAGCAGCTCGGTAGCTCGCTGGGCTCATAACCCAGAGGTCCCAGGTTCAAATCCTGGCCCCGCTACCAAATGAAAGAACCCAGGGTTGATCCCCTGGGTTCTTTCATTTGGTGGAGGAGACTCATCAGGACCCGTCGATCTTTTGGAGGCGATCCGACGGTTCCTGGCCCCGCTACCGGATTGAACGCTCAATTTAATGAGCGTTCGCGCGGCTGAGGGTCCCTGATGTATCAGGGGCCCTTCGTCGTTGCAGGGGCGGTGGGGCACTTGTTCGTAGTAACGCGAAGCGTTACTATTTCCCTGTGAACGTCTCGTTCGCCGATCGTGACACCGAGCGCCTGGCCTCCGGTCAGCGCGTCCGTAGGTTCGTCGGGATCGAGGCGGTCGCCCGCCGCAAGCTGAGGCAGTTGGAGATCGCTGGGCGGCTGGATGACCTGAAGGTTCCTCCCGGCAATCGGCTGGAGGCGCTCAAGGGAAGCCGCAAGGGTCAGTTCAGTATCCGGATCAATGATCAGTGGCGGGTCTGTTTTAGGTGGACGCAGGCCGGGCCGGCGGACGTCGAGATCGTGGATTACCACTAGGAGGAGGTGCGGGAGATGGCGAAGCGAGCTGTGCTGGTGAATCCGGTGACCCCGGGGGAGCTGCTGTGGGAGGAGTTCATGGTCCCCATGGGCCTATCCCGGTACCGGCTGGCCAAGGAGATCGGTGTGCCAGCACCACGCGTTGGTGACATCGTCAGTGGCAAGCGATCCGTCTCGGCGGATACCGATCTGCGTCTTTGCCGATTCCTCGGACTTTCGGCCGGTTACTGGCTGCGAGCACAGGCGGCCTACGACATCGAGGTTGCCATGCGCGAGCTGGAGCCAGAGTTGAAGAAGATCACGCCCTGGAGCGACTCGGCCGCCTGATGGCAATGTTGACCGCGGGGGTGCAGGGTGTGCATCCCCGCGGGGTGCAGGAGGCAGTGCAGACGTGCGGTTTCGTGAGGGAATCTCGGTGGGCACGCAACCCGATGGTCGCGCCGTGCCCGTTTCGCCCCGCTACCAACTCGAAGGCCCAGGGTTGATCCCGGGGGCCTTCGTTGTGTGAGTCTCAGCGGTAGACCTCGCGTCGGTGCCCGATGCGCACGACGTGGATGACGAGCACTTCGTCGATGACCTCGTAGACGATCCGGTAGTCACCCACGCGAACTCGATACACGCTGTCCTCGCCTGACATGGCGATGCATGCTGGTGGTCGGGGATCCTCAGAGAGAAGTTCGATGGCGGCTCGGATGCGTTGCTGATCGCGGCGCTGAAGTGCGGCAAGGGATTTCGCTGCCCGACGTGCGATGCGGATCTCGTAGCGCGGACTCACACCAGACCGAGTTCGGCCTTGACCTGATCCCAGGGCACGTAGTCGTGTTCATCGCGGGCCATCGCGAGTTCGGCACGATCAAGAGCGTCCTCGGCATCGCTGAGCAGGCGTTCGAAGACGTCCGGATCGACGACGACCGCCACCGGCTTTCCACGACGGGTCAGGTAGACGGGACCGCCCGAGCGCGAGGCGCTGGCGATGACATCCGCGAGGTGCTCGCGGGCGTCACTCACGGTTATCTCTGTCATGTACGAATCGTACAGATGCATCGCGCAGGGCACAAGGGTTTCGCTGTGATATCATCGATGATATATACCTTTTTTGGTGGCCGAAGCGAAGAAATGGGCGATGGCATGGCACGCACACCGTGGGACAACGTCAAGGCTGCCCGTGCGGGTAATTCCGCGGTCGAGGGCGCCTATGCGGCGGCCAAGCTGGCGATCGAGCTGGGAGAGCAGGTGCGGGGCATGCGCGAGGAGCGGGGCTGGAGTCAGCGCGACCTGGCGAAGATGACGGGCATGACCCAACCGGCGATCGCCCGATTCGAGGCCGGCGGCACGACCCCGACGCTGCCGATCCTCGAGCGCATCGCAAACGCCTTCGACACCACGCTGTCGGTCGAGCTCAAGCCCAAGGCCGTCGCCTGACCGGCATCGTTTGTGGACAAGGGGTGCAGGGTGTGCACCCCCGGGGGGTGCAGGAATGCGGTTACGTGAGGGAATCTCGGCAGGCCCAAACTCGAGGGTCGCGCCGGTTCAGTTTCGCCCCGCTGCCGAAGGAAGGAACTCCTGGCGCCCGTTGAGAGAGGCCCTGAGTTCTTTAACCTTCATTATTGATCAACGGCACGAGGGGCTCGGCACCTCGCATCCACGCCACTGAGTCGGCTATGGGTCAGGAGATTCCTCGATATCCTGCTCGCTGAGCGCGGCGTATTGCTCCCCGAGCCGTACATAGCGGTGGACGGAAAGTTGCGTCAGCCCCCGTTCAGTCGCCGCTGCCAACGGGACCGTGCGACCATCTCCGTACCGATCTGCCCGCAGACTGGGCAGTCACCGATGATGGGGAAGGTAACGACACCATGCGAGGATGCGTTGCCGCCCTTGCCACCGTTGCAGCCCTCGCCTCCTCTCCCGTGCTTTCCGGGTGCTCCCTCCTGCCCTGGGCGCAGGGCACCCCTAGCCTCATCGTCCCGGCTCTGTGGGCAAGCCCAGATCACACCGAATCCGGAATCGAGCCCGCCGGCATCATCGTGGACCCCAGCCCAGACGGTGGCTACGGCGTCGACCTGGCCGACATCGCAGCTGAGGGTGCTGGGAAGTCATGGCAGGCCGCCACCGCCGCGGCAGCAACGACGGCAACGCTGCTGTCTGGAACGGACCCAGAGACGGTTTCTATCCGATACACGGTGACCGGCCCCATTGATGGCCCTTCGGCTGGAGCGATTCTCACCGTCGGCACGATCGCGGCTATTCGCGGTGACCTACTGAAGCCCGGCGTCACCATGACTGGGACGGTCTCCCCGAACGGTGCCATCGGGCGAATCGGTGGCGCCAAGATGAAGATCGGCGCCGCCGCCGCTGCCGGATACTCGACAGTGTTGCTTCCCGTGCTCAACGCAACGCTGGACCAAGACGCTCCCGACAACGCGACAGGAGACGCGGTCACCTACGGGAAGAGCCTAGGCGTTGACGTGATCCTGGTCAGCAATATCAAGGAAGCGTACATTCGTTTCACCGGCTCCCCCCTTCTCGGAACCGCAATGAACCCACAGGCCCTCGTCACGCCAGTCGTGACCGCCGCCGGCATGGAGCAAGCCCGCACTCTTGCTCGATCGGCACTCGAAGCGGCAGCAACGGTCACAGACCCCGCACAGGCCGCACGGGCCGCAGAAAAGGCGACCGGGGCGCTCAACACCAGTGATCCGGCAATCGCGTACGCGCGTGCTGTGGATGCGCGGCGGACCGCTCAGCAGGCCCTGGCCAAGCAGGCCAGCGAAGCGGCCATCGCAAGAGACGGGCTCCCCGCGACCGCTGCAGCGGTCAGCCAAGAAGCCGACGAGCTTGCTGAGGCGGCGGCGGCCGCGGTTATGGTCGCAGCGGAGGGCAACGTCGCAGGGCAGGGCCAAATCGCGTCCTTGACTGCATCTCTGCACTGGCTGACTCTTGGGGAGGCTTACCTGCACGCCGCCACGGCGGTCATGGACCCGGCGTCAAGAGCCTCCGTCGTGCAAACGGCCATGATCGTCGCTGACCAGCGGATCTCCATCGAGCAGATTTGGCCAGACTCGGCGGGGCTCATTGATATTTCTCCCAAGGTGCCAGGCGTCGCCGATCACCGTCGTGCGGCCGCTTTCATCGACGGCTACTCCGGTTTTCTACAGCGAACCGGCGATGCCAATCGGGCCTACCTCGCCCAGTCACTGCATCTGACTGACAAGCAGTTCGCCACGTTGGACCCTTTGTCCCGAGACAAGCGCATCCATGCCGTGGTCACTTGGCTTGCTGATGCGACATCAAGGCGAAGCGCAGGCCGGGGACAAGGCCAGTTGCCTGGTGCGCTGGTGGATAACGCGTACGCGATGTCGTACGCGGCCATGACGTCCTTGGAAGTCGATGCGAACCAAACGCGGCTCTCGGGGCAAACCGAAAGTAGCTTGGACTGGCCCGTCACAGTAGATGAGGTGACCAACGGTCTGTGGCTTACTCAGGCTCTCGCTGAGCGCTCGCTGGGGCGCGGGATTGCTGTTCCGGCGACGGTGTGGGCGGCCCGCTGGGCGGCAGAACTGCCGGCGGCCGCGGCGGGTGACGAACTTCAGACGGCGGAGACCGTGCTGGCTGCACGTGAGATGTGGTTCACGGTCATCGCGACGGCCATGCTTGACGCAATCAAGAATCCCTACAGCGAGACACAGGGTTGAGGCGTGGCCCGACACCACGGTCCCGATCCGCGTGGAGCACCTCATGGCCTCTATGTGGCTTGGGAGTACCGCGCGGTCGCCGCGAGCCTCAAGCCCGCGTACGCGGCCGTCAACGAGGACACCACGCTGCCGGGCTTAGGGAGCCTTCTCGCTTATCAACGGGAACGGCCCGGCTGTCACAACTGTGGGTTTCAGGCAGGACGACATCACGATGATGAGGTCCACCTGCCCTGCATGGTCTGGAGTCCATGGCACTATCGCGACCCCTGATGCGGGGCTGTTGGAGTATGACGTGAATTCGTAATGATTGTCCGCGTAGACAACAAGCCCGGCCACGTTCGTTCCGGCGCACCCGGTCGCGAAGGTCAGGGTTTGCGCTTCCCCAACCGGCGCATCACGAAAGCCCGTGACGCTGACGTTCTTGTTCGTTGAAGGGACGGCTACCTCAACGTCGGGAGGGAAGTCCGCCAACTCGCGAGTCACTGGGGCGAGTCTTACCCGGTACTTCCTTCCGTTGATCAGGTCAGGGATTTCGAAGGACGTCATGTCCACAGGGAAGACTGCGATCTTCTCCCCTTCAGTCCGTCCATCGCCGTCGATGTCTTTCCAGGAAAGCTGCCAACGCACCACTTCGCAGGAGCCATCCGCTGTTTCGCTGGTCCAACTGGCGCCAATTGCGCCGTCCTCAGGTTGCAGTGTGAGGGCAGGGCGTGCCGGTATTGCGCACCCGATGATGTCCGTGTCGGCCCCGCTGTCGCCGCTGACCGTTGCGGCGGTCCCGTTGGCTTCTTCAAACGTTTCCACGAGCCCTGCGTCATCCTCGGCGGCCGCTTCGCGGTCAGGAGGGGGCGCGGAACACGCTGCGATGAGTAGCGCGGTCACTACGGTGAGAACCGGGGCGGCAACCAGGCGTTTCCTCATCATTCGTTGGCGTTCGGGAACCCCGTCCTCAACGAAGTGCAGGGTGGGGAGGCGAACGCCACCTCCTTCCAGAGGTATCCGTAACCGTCTCCACGCTGGAGCACGGTGCAGTGCTTGTGTTCGACACCCTGGACGGGGGCGGCTGCGGTGCTGATGGTCAACGACCCGTCTGCGGGTACCCAATCACGAAGGGTGCGGGTGGCGTGCTCCTTGCCCGTGACCTCGACCGTCCGTCCAGACTCCAACGAGTGCCGAACCCGCCGAGTTGGGGTCGGGTAGCGTCGCTTCGCGTCTTTCGGCAACGCGAGGACACACGGTTGAGTGTGGACTTCACGCCGCGAAACGGCGACCGCCGACGCGGAAGGTAGGCGCCGCCCCGACCCCTGGGCCGGGCAAGTTGAGATCTCTCCGCGACCATGGGGCGCGCCAGCATCCACTTCCAGGACAGTGATGCTGGCAGCCTCGCCTGTCCCTTGTTGGTTGTCTGCAAACTCACCTTCCATGGCGGCAGTATGAAGCACACGCCGGGGGGTCTTGCTACTTGCGTGCAACGCAGACACCTGGCATGTCCCTCCTGATGTCTCGGTCTGGCCAACCGCGGCACCTCCCACATATCGCCATGGCGTCAGCCCCAGGGAGGGTGAGTTGACGGTGCATCTCCAGCGCGCAGAGTGGATTCCCGTCGGGGTCCCGGAGTCTTGCGCTAGCTCTCCCTTGAGGTTGCCCCGAATCCTGCGCCCGACTCCCGGAACAGCCTGGATGGTTCGTCACGGTGAGTTCGTCGTCCTCCCCTTAGGGGGGTGGTCCGCCATGCCTCCTTGATACGAGTACGGCGTTGCTGCCTGCGGTGCAGCGACCATATAATGCCGCGGGGGACCTCGCCACTGCGTGGAGTTGTCCACTGCATCCAGTGCCTTCCGTGCGGAGGGTGGGCCGCCTACCAGTAGCGAAGGAGTCAGAGTCACCTGCCCGTCAAACGACACCCCACAACGACCTCAGTGGGGCAGGCAGAAGCTCTCACACATGCCATGAAAATCAAGTCCCTCATGACTGTCACGATCGCCACTGCCGTGGCACTGGTCCTTACGGGGTGCGGCACATCGACGCCGGACGACACCTCCTCCGCTGGGCAGGCAGGTGCACCCGGTGAGGCCATACGGAGTGCCGCCGAATCTGAGAGCAGCGGCTTCGCAATCACAAATGACACAGACAAGCCCATCACCATCTCCATCACGGAGACTGACAACTTCGACTGGGAATCCCGCCGCCCCGACCACCCGGCACCCGAAGGGTTCCAAGGACAGGTCATCGCCCCCGACCAGACGATCACCCGCTGGCTGACCAGGAACACGAATGCCATCGGAGCACCGTTCCGCATCAACTTCGGTGACACAGGAGCCAGCGCCCGGTTCTACATCAGGCAAGACGAGGACACGAAGGAAACGGACACGATGCCGCCGTATTTGGACACCTACCGTTGGGGTGGGTGGAATGCTGAGGGGTCCAGATACTGCGAGAAGATGACCACTCGAGCCGGTGGTTACACGATCACTTCCGAATGCACAGCTTTCGGGATCAACCAATTCAACGCCAACAGCATGGTCACCATTTCAGACTAGACGCTAGGGGGTGACGGACTGAGGCCTCACCCGCGCATGATTGTGGGTTGCTAGTGGATGGCCCGCTGGCAGGGCCACCCTCGAGGCGCTCGCCATACCGACGGGATACGGGGTGGAGATGTCCACGCTCTTGGATGTGCATGCGGAGTACGGGGTCGGTGGCATCGCTCAGGTGGACCTGGGCAGGCGCGCCCATCAGCACCAGAGCATCCACGACCTGGCAGCGATGGCCGTGGAACTCCTTGCCGTTGCTGACCGGCGGCGCGGTCATCCTGCTGAGGGAGAGGCGGCGGCACTCGACACCCATGCGAGAGGTGGCGTGACGTTACGCAGTGTCGACGCGGGTCGGCTGTGGTCCGACCGGGTTGTGAGCATCGATGAGCGTCCTGCCCACCGGGACCTGCGCCCCTCGTGACATCGAGCGATGCTGCGCAGGGCTCCTCGAAGGCGGTCATGCATGGGAGCCCAAACATGTCATGCGAGGTTTCCAGGATTTCTTGGCTGCGAGAGGTTTGACGAGCCTTCCTGCGGGGAATGACTGTGTCGTGAACGTCAGCGACCGAGATTCGGTCGCACGAAGGAGGCAGTCATGAACCGCACATCCGCACTGGTCCTGGCAGGAGCACTAGCCTTGGGTGGCATGGGTCTCGCAGCGTGTTCGTCCTCGGAGTCAACGCCGGCTGAGTCGTCCTCCTCGAGCATCGTGGGCAATGACCCGGCGACGTGGAGTCCTATCCAGATCTCTCAGGATGCCAACGGCACCACGATCGATCTGGTCGCCGGACAGGCGGCCGTATTCACAGACTTCCCTGAGGGTGGCGCTGTGGTCGAGTCGAGCGATCCCGCCGTGGTCACGGCCTCGCAGGCCGGAAGCGATGGGGACGCGACCTTCACGGCGGGACTGCAGGCCCAGGCGCCGGGATCCGCCACGATCACCGTGCTCTATCCCGACGAGCCTGCTGATCAGGGCGGAGCGTCCAACATCGTGATGCAGTTCGAGGTCAACGTCAGCGCCTCCTGATCCGCACTCCACGCTCACCGGCCGATCGATGATGGTCTCTTGAACCCTTCGGTCGGCGGGTGAGCGTTGCGCTGCAGGGGCCGGGTGAGCCAATCGTCGATGCACGCGTGCTGGGGATGCGAGGGTCGCCTATGCAGCGTGACGTCCTTCTATTGGACGAGACCATTGACGCGTGCAGTCGCGCAATGGATATTGCCTCCCGGCGCACGTCGCAATCATTGGCCACGACTGATCTGCCGGATTTCGTCGATCAGGTCAAGGCAATCCTTGCCGAGGTGGAAGTCGAGGCGTAGGGAGCTCGGCTCCGCTGCGCTCACGCGACCGCCGTCGCCAGGGCTGGGACTGTGCAGGCTGTCCGCGTCATCCGGCAGGATGCGCTCATGACCGCGACCCCGACTCAGGCGCGAGTTGCGGTGTCGCTCCTGTTCGCCCTGAACGGGGTGCTGCCGGCGGCGTGGATCGGGCGACTGGTCGACATCCAGCGCGATGCGGGGATCGACGATGCGGTGCTCGGTGTCGTCATGTCGATGGGCGCCGTCGGCGGGCTCGCGCTGGGCCTGCTGGCCGGCCCCTTCGCTGCGCGCTGGGGGAGCGGACGCGTCGCCGTCATCTCCTTTCTCCTCTTGGCACCTGTCACCGCCCTCATCGCCTTCGAGTCGACGGCCTTCGCCCTCGGGTTCACGCTGTTCTGGCTCTTCGGCCTCGATGCGGTGATGGACGCCGCGATGAATGCCCACAGCATCCGGGTGCAGAAGGCATACGGGCGATCGATCCTGAACTCCTTCCACGGATGGTGGTCGCTCGGCACGGTGGCCGGCAGTTCGATCGCCGCGCTGTCGGCGGCGCTGGGTCTGGCTCTGGGGTCGTACCTGGTGGTGCTGGCCGGTGTGGCGATGGTGCTGGCCCTGTTCGCGTGGCGGTGGCTGCTGCCGGGTGCTGATCCGGACTCCCACCTGGAGGATTCGGCGGCTGACATCAGCCTCGACGCTGCAGCTTCTGCGCCCTCGTCTTCATCGCGGTTCGGGGCTTCCCGCGGGGCGATCGGCCGGCGGGCCGCGCTCCTTGGCCTGTTCATCTTCCTTGCCGTGATCGTCGAGGACGTGCCGGCCCGGTGGAGCTCGATCTACCTGACCGATGCGGGGGCCGTCGGTGGTTGGGTGTCGATGGGTCTGGTCGCCTTCACCGTGGCGATGACGGTGGGTCGCTTCGTCGGAGATCGTCTTGTCGACGGCTTCGGCAACGTGCTGGTGATCAGCGTCGGGATGGCGGCGAGCGCGGTCGCCCTCGGTGCTGCGCTGGTGCTCGGGGGAGTCGCCGGCTACCTGCTGGCCTGTCTGGTTGTGGGTTTCGGAGTGGCGCCGCTGTTCCCCGCCGCGATCCATGCTGCTGCACATGTGCCGGGGCTGCGTCCGGCGACCGGGATCGCGGTGGTGTCGTGGCTGTCGCGGGCGGGATTCCTGTTCGCCCCGATCATCGTCGGGCTTGTGTCGACTTCGGCCGGGATCGGCTGGGGAATCTCGCTGGCGGTGGTGTCGGCGGCGCTGCTCGTGCCGCTCGCCCTGGTGCTGCGCGAGCAGCGGGTCAAGCGGCGGGTCAACTCCTGATCAGCTCGGTCAGTCGGGGATCAGGGGGCAGGGCCGTGACCCGTACATCGCGGCCAGGCCCTCGAGGTCGCCGGCGCTGAGTTGCCCGGCGCCGTTGCCGATGCTCTGGGGATACATGATCGAGGTGAAGTCCTCGACGTGGCCGAAGCCGAGGGCATGCATGACCTCGTGGGTCACGAGGGTCTGTCGACCGTTGATGGTGAGGGTGTAGATCCAGCCGGAGTCCTCCCACCGCTTGGTCTTGGGCTGGTCACCGGCCCAGTAGTCGTTGGTCCACTCGTTGCTCGGGCTGAAGGCGACCCACCCCTTGCTCGGGCCGGTGAATCCACCGACTCCGGCAACGTCGCCGCTGTAGCCGAACTCGGCCGGATCCCGCCACGAGAACGTCAGGTCGGCGCGGTTGGGATCGGTGGTCTCGACGAAGGTGAGGTTGGTCAGGCCCGAGAGCTGCGCGAGGGAGGCGATCACGTCATCGCGCATGGTGGATCGGTCGCCAGGCTGCCCCGATGTATCGAAGTACCACTCGACTGTCTGGCAGGGGGTGTAGGTGGCGCGGCTGCCCAGCGGCTCCCATGCGCTGAACTGCTGCCCGGGCGACGGGCGCCACGGCTCGGGCTTCGCCGCAATGGTCACCTGCTCACTTGCGCGCGTCTTGGCGGCTGCGGCGGAGATCGTGAACGTGCCTGGGGTGCGGTAGGTGTACGCGATGCTGACGGCGCAGGCCTGCGGCGCACGCTTGGCCTTTGCCACCGAGCAGGTGCCACGGGTCTTCTTCGTGTCGGTGCCGTCGCCGAAGTTCACTCGTGCAGTGCTGCGGTTGTCGAGGCCCGCGACCGTCACGCGGAAGCCGGGATCCTGATCAACGCGGACGGGGGAGGTGCCTTCGATGGCGACCGTCACCGCGGTGCCGGGCTTGGGCGCGGCCTGGGCCGCTGGCGCTGCTGCCAGTGCCAGCCCCATGCTCGAGATCACAGCCAGTGTGCTGGCTGCGGATGCCCACGACATGTGCCTGCGCCCGAACGGTCTCACCACGTCACTATCGCACGACTCCCTGACGCCGACCCCTCCGCAGAGGGGT
>JAIOXK010000061.1 GCA_021741645.1 Candidatus Nanopelagicales bacterium | reverse complement strand
TCCAGCGGGGCCTCGCCGGCCTCGACAGCAGCCTCGAGGAACTGGATGACCGCGCCGGCATCGATGCCCGCCTCATCGGCTGCCTGGTGGGCCGCCTTGATGGCGTCCGCCATCTGCGAACGACGATTCGCCTCGACCTTGGTGATGACGATGAGGTCGACGTGCTCGAGGTAGCGCTTCACCGGCTCGCGCTGGACGTCGCGCGGCTTGGTCAGCAGCTCCTTGCCGTCGACGGTGACGTTGAGCACCACGCGCGGCTTGCGCAGGGCGAGCTCCAACTCGTGGGTGTCGAAGGAGATATGGAGCAGCTCAGTGCCCTCGCCATAGATCACGGCAGGGGTGCTGCCACTGCGACGGGTACGGCGGGCAGCGCCCTTGCCGAAGTCGGAGCGGGGAACGGCAGTCAGGGCCACGGTGGTCACGTCAGAACTCCTCGGTCATCGTCGGTCGCCTCGGCTAACGCCTGTGGGCGCCGACCGCGTCGATCACGGTGACGCGTGGCTGCGCGGTCTGCGCCGTCTCACGTCACCCTCGCCGAGGGTGTGAGGAGTCTAGCGCGTGACCGGTGATGGTCATGACCAGCCCCGGGGTCAGGGGTGTGCCCGCCCGACGGGACCGCTTCTCGTGCTTCGGACGACGGCCCCCCCAGCGGGAGGACGGCGTCAGTGGGAGGACGGTGTCAGCGGGACGACGGTCTTAATGAGATGAAGGTGTCGCCTCGAGGGGGTCGTCCTCGAACATGCTCGTGACCGAGCCATCCGTGAACACCTCGGTGATGGCCTTGGCGATGATCGGTGCGATCGACAGGACCGTCAGCTTCTCGAACTGGTGCTCTTCGGGGATCGGCAGCGTGTTCGTGACGATGACCTCGGAGATCCGCGACTCCTGCAGGCGATCGCGCGCAGGATCGCTGAGGATGCCGTGCGTCGCGGCCACGATGACATCCTTGGCTCCGTTGTCGAACAGAGTCTCGGCCGCCTTCACGATCGTCCCGCCGGTGTCGATCATGTCGTCGACGAGCACGCAGGTGCGGCCCTCCACGTCACCGACGACCTCGAAGACCTTGACCTGATTGGGCACATCGGGATCCCGACGCTTGTGGATGATCGCCAGCGGCGCACCGAGGACATCCGTCCAGCGTTCGGCGACGCGAACGCGACCGGCATCCGGGGACACCACGGTGATCTCCTCGCGAGGCACTCGCGAGGAAACGTGGCGGGCGAGGATCGGCATGGCGAAGAGGTGGTCGACGGGCCCGTCGAAGAAGCCCTGGATCTGCGAGGTGTGCAGATCGACGGTCATGAGTCGGTCGGCCCCGGCCGTCTTGAACAGGTCGGCGATGAGTCGGGCCGAGATCGGCTCGCGTCCGCGATGCTTCTTGTCCTGCCGTGCGTATCCGTAGAACGGCACGATGACCGTGATGCGCTTGGCGGATGCCCGCTTGAGCGCGTCGATCATGATCAGCTGCTCCATGATCCACTTGTTGATCGGCGTGGTGTGACACTGGAGCACGAAGGCATCCGTACCGCGCACAGACTCCTGGAAGCGCACGAAGATCTCACCGTTGGCGAAGTCGTAGGCCATCGTCGGCGACAGCGGTATGCCGATCTCCTCCGCCACCTCCTCAGCGAGCTCGGGGTAGGAACGTCCCGCGAGCAGGACCAGTCGCTTCTGGGTGGGGACCGACAACTGGGACACCGGCGAACTCCTAGGCAGACTCGGACGGACGGTCGTGGGAGTCATCCTGCCGCGCCCGCTCAGCGGCCTCGGCAGCGGGTGAGCCCGGGCGCCTGCGCTCGACCCAGCCCTCGACGTTGCGCTGGCGCGAACGGCCCACGGCCATCGCGCCCGCAGGCACGTCCTCCGTGATGACGGAGCCGGCAGCCGTGTAGGCGCCGTCGCCCACCGTCACGGGAGCGACGAGCATGGTGTCGCTGCCCACGCGCGCATGCTCGCCAACGATCGTTCGGTGCTTCTCCACCCCGTCGTAGTTCACCGTGACCGTGGCCGCTCCGATGTTGGAGCCAGCACCGATATCAGCATCGCCCACGTAGGACAGGTGCGGGACCTTGGCTCCGTCGCCCAGCGTCGAGTTCTTGATCTCAACGTATGCCCCCGCCTTGGTCGAGGCGCCCAACACGGCACCGGGGCGGAGGTAGGTGAACGGGCCCACCTTCGCGCGCTCGCCGATGACGGCCAGCTCTGCCCAGGTATGGATGACCTCGGCACCGCTAGCGACCTCGCATGACGTGAGCGTGGTGCTCGGGCCGATGATGGCGCCGCTCGCCACAGAGGTCGGACCACGCAGGGTCACCTGGGGGCGAATCAGCACGTCGGCCTCGAGTTCGACGTCGACGTCGAGCCAGGTCGTCGCGGGATCAACCATGGTGACGCCCTCGCGCATCCACCGGTCATTGAGGCGATCGCGCATGATGCCGGCCGCCTCGGCGAGCTGCACGCGATCGTTGACCCCGAGGATCTCGTGATGGTCGGCGCAGACGGATGCCGCCACCGTGAGGGCTCGATCGCGCAGGAGCGCGATCGCGTCGGTCAGGTACTCCTCGCCCTGGGCATTGTCGGTGGTGAGACGACCGAGTGCGTCCGCCAGTGCCGCCGAGTCGAACGCGTACATGCCCGAGTTGATCTCGTCGATGCGCAGATGCGCCTCGTCTGCATCCTTGTGCTCAACGATGGCCGACACGGCTCCATCTGCTTCGCGAACGATGCGCCCGTACCCGGTCGGATCGTCCAGCCGAGCGGTGAGCACCGTTGCGGACGCCTGGGTCGACGTGTGCTCCAGCAGCAGGCTGACAAGGGTGCCCCCGGTGAGCAGGGGGGTGTCGCCGGTGAGGACGACCACCGGGCCAGCCTCGGCGCTGATGCCACGCTCGGCAAGGCCCGCCAGCGCGACTCGGACGGCATGGCCGGTGCCCTTCTGCTCCTCCTGCACAACCGTGACGGCCCAGGGGGCGATCTCGTCGATGTGCTCCTGCACCTGCTCGCGTCCGTGACCGATGACCACGACAAGGTGCTGCGGCTCCAGCGTCGCCGCCGCCTCGATCACGTGACCGAGGAGGGATCTGCCGGCCACTGAGTGCAGGACCTTGGGCGTTGCCGACTTCATACGCTTGCCCTCGCCCGCGGCCAGAATCACGACGACGGACGGTCGATTGGAGCTCACAGGGATCCTCAGACAAGTCGGGCGCGGCAGGCCGCGCGGGTAGCCGGGGAAGGCCCTGCCAGCCTACCCACAGCCGCACCGACTCAGCGGGGCGATCGGGGGAGCCGAGCAAGAGTTGCCAGCGCTCAGCCCGGTTTCGGCTCCCCGCACGAATGACTGCCTCGGGAGGGCGTGGTGGCTCCCCGGGGAGGGGTCGAACCTCCGTTGACGGATTCAAAGTCCGCTGTCCTGCCACTAGACGACCGGGGATGGCAGCGACCGATGTGTCGGTCGCATGAACTCTAGACATCATTCGCGTACCCGGCTTGACTCCCCTACCTACGGTTCCGTAACCTACGGAAGCGTAGGTAGTGCAGGACCCTTCCGGACGGAGACATTCATGACGGCAAGCCTCGACACCCTCAGCGACCGGCAGCGTGCGGCGCTGGATGAGCCGATGGCCCCTACCCACACGGCCATGCGCATCACGATCGGGGCTTTCATCGTCATCCCCCTCCTCGCCGTCGTCGCGGCAATCCCGGTGGCGTGGGGTGGCTGGCTCTCGTGGGTCGATGTGGTTCTGGCGCTGCTCTTCTACTCCGCCACAGCGCTCGGCATCACCATCGGTTACCACCGCTACTTCACCCACGGCTCCTTCAAGGCCTCGCGAGGAATGAAGATCTTCCTCGGGCTCACCGGCTCCATGGCCCTCGAGGGGTCACTCGATCAGTGGGTCGCGAACCACCGCAAGCACCACAAGTTCTCCGACGAGGTCGGCGACCCGCACTCCCCCTGGCGCTTCGGCACCTCCAAGCGCGCCGTCGCCAAGGGGCTCTACTACGCCCACGTCGGCTGGCTCATCGATGAGTCGAACACCCCGATCGACAAGTACGCCCCCGACATCGCTGGCGACGCGGACCTGAACGCCATCTCGCGCTGGTTCCCGGCCATTGTCACCTCGACGCTCCTGCTGCCTGCCCTGCTTGGCGGGCTCCTCACGTGGTCCTGGATGGGTGCTCTCACCGCCTTCTTCTGGGCCAGCCTCGTGCGCATCTCACTGGTCCACCACGTGACGTGGTCGATCAACTCCGTCTGCCATGTCTTCGGCACCCGCCCCTTCCGCTCGCGTGACCTTTCGGCCAATGTCTGGTGGCTGGCGATCCCCTCGTTCGGCGAGTCCTGGCACAACCTCCACCACGTCGAGCCGACGGCTGCACGTCATGGGGTCCTGACCCGACAGATCGACATCAGCGCCGAGATCCTCCGAGTGTGGGAGCGCATGGGACTGATCCACGACGTCCGCTGGCCGAAGCCCGAGCGCCTCGTCGCGAAACTCGAGGATCCGGCGATGGCTCGACGCGTGCGCGGCTACCAGGTACCGACGTCATCGAAGGTCTGACCGACATGACGACCCAGCCCAGCGACGAATCGCTGCAGCCCGAGGAATCCAACGTCACCGAGTTGAGTCCCTCGACTCGCACTCCTCGACGTCCGGAGCCGCGTGAGCGCACCCGCATGAGCGGGCAGGAGCGACGCGAACAGCTGCTCGACGTCGGCCGCCGACTCTTCGCCAAGAAGGGGTTCGAGGCCGTCAGTGTCGAGGAGATCGCCGCGAAGGCTGGCGTCTCCAAGCCCGTGGTCTACGAGCACTTCGGCGGCAAAGAAGGTCTCTACGCCGTCGTCGTCGACCGTGAGATGGGCTACCTGCTCGACTCGGTCGCCCAGGCGCTCGCGGCATCGAGCGAGGATGCCGAGGTCGTGCACCCGCGCACCCTTCTCGAGCGGGCTGGGCTGGCGCTGTTCGACTTCATCGACCGCGACCCGGATGGGTTCCGCATTCTGGTGCGCGACACGCCCGTGGTGCGCTCGCCCGAGGCCGGCGACGCAGGCACCCGAGGCACCTTTGCAGGTCTGCTCGTCGATGTCGCCGAGCAGGTGGACGACCTGCTGGCCGTGCAGTTCAAGGCCCATGGGATCCCCACCAAGTGGGCCCCGATCTACTCCCAGATGCTCGTCGGCATGGTGGCCCAGACCGGGCAGTGGTGGCTCGACGTCCGCAAGCCCAAGAAGGAGGAGGTGGTCGGTCACCTGATCAACCTCGCCTGGAATGGGCTGCAGGGGCTCGAGCCGAAGCCGCGCAGCGTTCGCTCCTGACCCTGCGCGTGGTGCCGCGCCGCCAAGGCCAGCGAAGGGTGTCTCGATCCGCGGGTATCTCGATGAGCATGAATCTTCCCGCCGTGAATCTTGATATCAAGACTTCCACCTAGCATGGGCATGTGGCAGACGAAGTCGATGCGCTGGTCGAGGCCTGGCAGCGGGAACGCCCCGACCTGGATGCCTCCCCCCTGCACGTCCTCTCGCGAGTGACCCGGCTCTCCCATCACCTCGATCGAGCACGCAGTCAGGCCTTCTCCGCGCACGAGCTCGACAGCTGGGAGTTCGACGTGCTGGCTGCCCTTCGCAGGGCGGGCGCCCCGTATGCGCTGTCTCCGGGTCGGCTAGGAGCCCAGACCCTCGTCACGAGCGGCACCATGACCAACCGCATCGACCGCCTCGAGGCTCGAGGTCTAGTGAGGCGCGAACCCGACCCGGCCGATCGTCGAGGCGTGCGCGTGGTCCTCACCGATGCCGGGCGAACTCGGGTCGACTCCGCGCTTGCCGACCTCGTGTCGCGCGAGCATGCGATCCTCGCCGGCCTGACGCCCGGCGATCAGGCTTCGCTGGTCATGCAGTTGCGACGACTGCTGGAGACCTTCGATGTGCAGGATCAGCCACGCGCGAAGTAGGAGTCGATACCAGCGAGCAGCCAGCGCGCGTACGAGCGCTGACCGGACGTGGACGTCATCAGCCGCGCATCGGCGGCATTTCGCATATTGCCGAGCTCGACCGTCACCGTCGGCACATCGCTGAAGTTCAGGCCCGTGGTGTTCGTCGAGATCATCAGCTGATCGCGGATGTAGTTCGACGGCGGCGCTCCTGCCTTGGTCATGCCGCTGATCATCGCCTTGGCCAGCCGGCGTCCGGGCTTGACGACATCCTCGGTCCAGCCCTTGACCAATCCGGGCGCGAGCAGGAAGAAGCCGCGGTTCCGGGCTGATGATCCGTCGGCATGAATGTTGACCATGATGTCCGCACCGATCCGATTCGCCTGCTTCGCCCGATCCCAGACACACGGGCCCCAGGCATCGCGCGAGTTCGAGGTGCGAGTCAGCTCAACGCGGGCACCCTGAGCCTCGAGCAACCGCTTCAGACGCTTAGCCACCCGCCAGTTGAAGGTCGCCTCCGGGTACCCGCCGTTGGTCGCTGTTCCCGTCGTGTTGCAGCCCTTGACCGTGGTGCCGTTGAACTTCTTCTGCGCCATCTGCTTGGCGAACGCGGGATTCGAGTTTCCCAACTGGTGACCTGGATCCAGCAGGATCACCTTGCCCGCGAGTGGCCCACCTGCATCCGGCGCCGCCTGCGCAGGAGTACCGATGAGCAGCGCGGCTGCCGTCGCCGTCGTGGCCAGGAAGGCGGCGGCAGCTCTCACAGAGTCGCCAGCATTCGATGGTTGCCGAGAGTGTTCGGCTTCACGCGCTCAAGCCCGAGGAACTCCGCGACGCCCTCGTCGTAGGACTGCAGCAGCTGCTCGTACACGTCATGATCGATCGGGGTGTCGTCGATCTCGACGAAACCGTGGCGCTCGAAGAAGGGCACCGCGAAGGTCAGGCAGAAGACTCGACTCACCCCGACGGCTCGAGCGCGATCCATGAGATCGGTGAGAATTGCGGTTCCGATGCCCTGCCCGGCTCTCGTCGGATCCACAGCAAGCGTCCGCACCTCCGCGAGGTCCTCCCAGATGACGTGCAGGGCACCGCAGCCGACCACGATGCCGGCTTGCTCTGCCACGACGAACTCCTGGATGTCCTCGAACAGCGTGACGGTGGCCTTGGACAGCAGCCGTCCGTCAGGTGAGTACGCATCTATGAACGAGCGGATGGCCCGCACATCACCTGTGCGCGCCGGACGAACGATCACCGAACTCATGACTGCCCGGGCTTCACGAGTGGGAACAGGATCGTCTCGCGTATGCCGAGGCCCGTGAGGGCCATCAGCATGCGGTCGACACCGACGCCGACTCCTCCCATGGGCGGCATTCCGTGCTCCATCGCGCGGAGGAAGTCCTCATCGAGATGCATGGCCTCGTCATCACCGCGGTCGCCGAGGGCGGACTGCTCCACGAGGCGCTCGCGCTGGATTACCGGATCGACGAGCTCGGAGTATCCGGTGCCTGACTCCATGCGATTGATGTACAGGTCCCACTTCTCCACCACACCGGCCTTGGTGCGATGCGCGCGGACGAGCGGAGACGTGTCGACCGGGTAGTCCATGACGAAGACGGGATTGACCAGGGTGGGAACCACGTAGTGCTCGAACAGCTCCTCAGCGAGCTTCCCGGGGACAGCGGTCGGATGGAAGGTGATGCCCTCCCGATCGCACAGCATCACCAGGTGGTCACGCGGTGTCGCCGGCGTGATCTCCTCGCCGACGGCAGCAGAGAGCGACTCGTACAGATCGATCTCCGGCCACTCGCCGGACAGATCGAGCGCGGTGCCGTCGGGGTGCTGGACCTGAAGGCTGCCCGTGGCGGCCAGCGCCGCCTCCTGGTACACCTCGCGGGTGATGCGCGCGACATCCCGATAGTCCAGGTACTGGGCATAGAACTCCAGCATCGTGAATTCGGGGGAATGCGTGCGATCGGCGCCCTCATTGCGGAAGTTCCGATTCACCTCGAAGACGCGCTCCAGTCCGCCGACGACGGCTCGCTTGAGAAACAGTTCCGGTGCGATCCGAAGGTAGAGCTCGATGTCGAAGGCATTCGACTCCGTGACGAAGGGCCGCGCGGCAGCGCCGCCGTGAATGGTCTGCAGCATCGGCGTCTCGACCTCGAGGAACCCTCGGTCGCTCAGGCTCTTGCGCACGGCAGCCACCACGGCCACGCGAGTGCGTGCCACCTGCTGGGCTTCCGGTCGAACAATGAGGTCGACATAGCGCTGACGCACGCGCGTCTCCTCATTCAGCGGCTTGTGCGCCACCGGCAGCGGGCGGAGCGACTTCGATGCCATCCGCCATTCATCCGCCATGACCGACAGCTCGCCGCGCTTGCTGGTGATGACCTCTCCGGCCACGAAGACGTGGTCACCGATGTCCACGAGGTCCTTCCAGGCGGACAGTGCGTCCTCGCCGACGTTCGCGAGCGAGAGCATCGCCTGGATCTCCGTGCCATCCCCGGCGCGGAGGGTCGCGAAGCAGAGCTTTCCGGTGTTGCGCTGGAAGATCACCCGACCGGCAATTCCCACGCGATCACCCGTCGCGGTGTCCGGTTCCAGATCGGGGTGAGCAGCCCGAATCGCGGCGATGGTGGTGGTGATGGGAAGGCCGATGGCGTAGGGCTCCATGCCCCGGGCGACCAGTTGATCCCGCTTCTCCCGGCGAATGCGCATCTGCTCGGGCAGATCGTCCTCAGGTTCGGTGCTCGTCACTGCTGCCGTCGAGTCTGCGGTGGTCGCGTCGCTGCTCACAGCGCACAAGGCTATGCCTCGTAGGCTGCCCGCATGATCAACGGCCCCAGCGCGCACCCGGAATGGCCCACTCCGCAGCCGATTCGGGGAGTGATCTTCGACATCCACTCGACGCTGGTCGATCAGGGCGATGCAGAGTCGTGGCTGGACGCGGCCCTCGTCGTCGAGCCCCATCCCCTCACGACCCACGAGCGTGCCGAGCTCATCGCCTTCCTCGATCGCATCTGGGAGGGCGCGCGCATCAGCGATCCGCAGAGCAGCCGGGATCTGTCCTTCGAGGATCACTCACGGGTCTTCCACGAGCTCATTCAGGCCGGACCCGGAGTCGATCGCGCCTTGGCCAACGCGCTCTATGACGTGATGCTCTCCACGTGGCATGCCTATGACGACACCGTTCCCACCCTCCGAGCGCTCCGCGAGGGCGGAATCCGAACCTGCCTGCTGTCCAACGCCGGAGTCCCCATTCGCGACGTGCTTGACCGCGAGGGAATGACCGACTGGTACGACGAGATCGTCCTGTCCTACGAGGTCGGGTCGGTCAAGCCCGATAGGCGCATCTTCCAGATCGCCCTCGCTCGACTCGATATGCCCGCCTCGGATGTGCTCATGGTGGGAGACAACGCGAATGACGACGGCGGGGCGACTCACCTGGGGATGCGGACGCTCATCCTTCCGCGAACTGCTGGCCGGGTGCACGGACTGAAGGCCGTCACGGCGCTCGTCGCCGGTTACAACGGGTGACGTCCTCGACCTAGGCGGAATCGACGTTCTTGTCGAACACCAGACGAAGTCCCGTCAGCGTGAGGTCGGGGTCGTGGTGGGTGATCGTCTGGGACTCCGGCACGACGATCGGCGCGAGCCCTCCCGTCGCCACCACCGCAGTGACGTCGCCGATCTCGTCGATGATGCGGTCAACAAGCCCGTCCACCTGACCGGCGAACCCGTAGAGCGCCCCGGACTGCAGTGCCTCGACCGTGTTCTTGCCGATCACCGAGCGAGGGGCGACCAGTTCCACCTTCCGCAACTGCGCAGCGCGGGAGGACAGCGCATCCAGGGAGATCTCGATGCCCGGCGCGAGTGCACCGCCGAGGAACTCGCCCTTGGCGGAGACGACATCGAGGTTCGTCGACGTGCCGAAGTCCACGACGATGCACGGACCGCCGTACTGGTGGTGCGCCGCAATCGTGTTGACGATGCGGTCAGCACCCACCTCCTTGGGGTTGTCCGTGAGCACGGGAACGCCCGTCTTGGTCCCCGGCTCGATGATCACCGTCGTGACGTCGCCAAAGTAGCGGTCAAGCATGCCGCGCATCTCCCGCAGGACAGCCGGCACCGTGCTGCACAGGGCGATTCCGGTGACGTCGTCCGCCTCCGACAGCAGGCCGCGGAAGGTGAGAGCCATCTCGTCCGCCGTCGTCCGCGAGTCCGTCTTGATGCGCCACGAGTGGCGTAGGTCCGCGCCCTCGAACATGCCAAGGACGGTGTTGGTGTTGCCGACATCGATCGCGAGCAGCACTACGACTCCTGACGCAGGTCTGCACCGATGTCGAGCACCGGTGCCGAGTGGGTGAGGGCTCCGACCGCAAGGTAGTCCACCCCGGTCGACGCGACCTCGGCGGCAACGTCGAGGGACAACCCGCCCGAGGCCTCCAGACGGGCGCGGCCGGACGTGCGTCGCACCGCCTCGCGCATCTGCTCAGGGGTGAAATTGTCGAGCAGAACCAGATCTGCTCCGGCGCCCAGTACCTCGTCGAGCTGATCGAGGGAGTCGACCTCGACCTCGACGTCGAGTCCTGGGAACTGCGTCCGAACCAGGTCAAAGGCCTCGGCCACTCCACCGGCAGCCACCACGTGATTGTCCTTGACGAGTGCGGCGTCCGAGAGGGACATCCGGTGGTTCACCCCGCCACCGCAGCGGACGGCGTACTTCTCGAGTCGACGCATTCCCGGTGTCGTCTTGCGGGTGTCACGAATACTCGCCCCGGTGCCCTCGATGGCGTCGACCCACGCTCGAGTCGCCGTCGCGATCCCGCTCAGATGGCCAAGGAGGTTCAGGGCGGGGCGTTCCGCGCGAAGGAGCTCATGAGTGCTGCCGGTGACGGACAGGATGACCGTTCCAGGCTCCACCCGGGTGCCATCAGGCGTGACGATCGTGATGGCCGCATCGCTGCCGCACACCTCGGCGAATACGGCGGCGGCGACCGGGGCTCCTGCTGACACGCCTGCTCCACGTGCCACGAGGTCCAAGGTGGCTCGCTGATCGACCGGCACCGTGGCCACCGTGGTGACATCCACGCCGCCGTCGAGATCCTCGTCGAGGGCCATGGTGATGAGCGACGACACCGCGTCGAGGCTGAAGCCGGCCGCGACAAGCGGGTCCGAGATCTCCTTCGGCCAGGTCGTACCGCTCATTCCACTGCTCCCGTCACCGGCTCCTCGCGCGTGCTCAAGGAGCCATCGTCCTCCATGCGCGTCACGAGCCGGACCCGCCATCGCGCGTCGTCACGCTCCGGGAAGTCCTCGCGCCAGTGAGATCCGCGCGTCTCCTCGCGGATCTGCGAGTGCGTCACCAGCACTGTCGCGATCTGATGCAGGTTGGTGGTCTCCCAGTCCTCCGTGGACGGCCGAGACCCGCCCGACTCCCCGAGACGGGAGAGGCTCTGGGCTGCCCCCGCCAGCGAGTCCGCGCTGCGCAGCACCCCCGCCTCGGCGTCCATGACCTGCTGCATGGGTCGGCGCACCGCATGGGGCAGGAGTCCGTCGACACCGGCAGACGGCTCCGCCTCGCCGACGTCGTGCTCATCGACTTCTAGCGCCTGCACGATCCGACGCGCGAAGACGAGTCCCTCGAGCAGGGAGTTCGAGGCAAGGCGGTTCGCTCCGTGCACACCCGTGCACGCCACCTCGCCGCACGCATACAGGCCCGGAATCGAGGCGCGCCCCCACAGATCGGTTCGCACACCTCCAGAGACGTAGTGCTGCGCTGGAGCTACCGGGATGAGGTCCGTGACGGGGTCGATGCCACGGGATCGGCAGGACTCCAAGATGGTCGGAAACCGCTGCAACCACGTGTCAGCGCCGAGCATGCGTCCGTCGAGCCACACGTGGCTCGTTCCCTCAGAGCGCATGCGACGCATGATCGCCTTCGCCACCACGTCGCGTGGAGCGAGGTCTGCCAGCGGATGATCGTCGACCATGAATCGGGTGCCCGACGCGTCCAGCAGCACCGCGCCCTCACCGCGAACGGCCTCGGACACCAGCGGCTGCTGGCCCTGCGCAAGCGGACCGAGCCACATGACCGTGGGGTGGAACTGCACGAACTCGATGTCGGCGATGTCCGCGCCCGCCCGCAGCGCCAGCGCGACTCCGTCGCCGGTGGAGACATACGGATTCGTCGTCTGGCCGAACACCTGACCGAAGCCGCCGGTCGCGAGGATGACCACCGGGGCAAGCGCGGCGCCGACGCCATCGCGCTGGCCCGATCCCATGACGTGCAGGGTCACGCCCTGCGCGTGCCCGTTGTCGTCCATCAGCAGATCGAGGGCGAGGGCGTTCTCGATCACCTCGATGCTCGGGTCCAGCTGCACGGCTGCGACAAGGGCACGGGAGATCTCCGCACCAGTGGCGTCACCTCCGGCATGGGCGATGCGATCGCGCAGGTGACCGCCTTCGCGCGTCAGGGCAATCGCTCCGCTGGCGTCCACATCGAATCTCGCGCCGATGCCGATCAGCTCCCGCACGGCCTCCGGGCCCTCGGTCACGAGTACCCGCACTGCCTCGTCATCGCACAGCCCCACGCCGGCCACCAGGGTGTCGTGTCGATGCTCGTCCGGCGAGTCCTCCTCCGACAGCGCGGCCGCGATGCCGCCCTGCGCCCACCGGGTCGATCCCGCATCCACGGTGGCCTTGGTGACGAGGAGCACGGTGCGCCCGAGCAGTCGAGCTCGCAGGGCCGCCGTCAGCCCCGCAATGCCCGATCCGACGACGATGACGTCAGCGCGCGCCTCCCAGCCCGGATCCGGGGCGGTGAGGTGACGTGGCAAGCGCGGGCCGCTCATTCACCCATCCTTGCGGGTCGGTTGTCGATGAGGCGAGTGCCGCCCACCATGGCTGCGATCAGGATGCGGGAGTCACCGACTTCGGGTGCAGGTCCCAGATCCGGATCCGTCACCACCAGGTAGTCGAGCGCTACTTCCGGCACAGCGCCAAGCGCAGCGCGTCCCGCGTCCAAGGCCGCATGCGGGCCCGCTCGGCCCGCATCCACCGCAGCATGCAGCGCATGCGGGATCGCCGCCGCGATCGCGCGCTCCGTCGACGACAGGTAGCGATTGCGGCTGCTGCGAGCCAGCCCATCCGGTTCCCGCACGGTGGGCACACCGACGACGTCCACGGGCAGGTTCAGGTCACGGACCATCCGACGGATCAGGGTGAGCTGCTGGTAGTCCTTCTCTCCGAAGAGAGCGATCGCAGGTGTCGTCATGCCCATCAGTTTCGCCACGACCGTGAGGACTCCACGGAAGTGACCTGGGCGCGACGCTCCCTCGAGGATGTCGCCCAG
>JAIOXK010000060.1 GCA_021741645.1 Candidatus Nanopelagicales bacterium | reverse complement strand
GCGACTTGCATATCGGCGCCGAAGACACCGCTCTCGACCGTTGCCCCGCGCTCGCGAAGTCGAGCACAGACAGCTTCGACGAGGGGTTCGGCTATCGGGCCGGGGGCCGCGGCATCCCACGTGGGACGCCTGCCCTTGCGAGTGTCGCCGTAGAGCGTGAACTGACTGATGACGAGCAAGGGCAGACGCAGGTCCGAGGCTGACATCTCGCGGGTCACGTCGCCGGTGAAGTCCTCGGGTGCATGCTCGGGTCCGAAGATGCGCAGGTCGTACATCTTGTCGGCGAGTCTGTGCGCGGCGGCATCGTCGTCTCCGTGAGTGACGCCGACAAGGACGACGAGGCCCGGACCCTCGAAGGCGCCGACCACCTCACCGGCCACCGTGACCGATGCTCCGGACGCTCGCTGGATGACCGCTCTCATGAAGCACACCCTGCCATCTGCCGTCCGTGACATCATTCGGCGGTGACATCTCCCTCGGCGGCTGTTCTGGCAACGTACGGACGCAGCGGATTCGTCGAGGGCGTCCACATCGGACACGCAGTTGTCGTCGATGCCTCGGGTGACATCACTGATGCCTGGGGAGATCCCGACCACGCCCTCATGGCGCGATCCTCGGCCAAGCCGATGCAGGCCTCGGCCATGGTGCGGTTGGGGCTTGAACTGCCCTCGCGACTGCTGGCCCTCGCGGCTTCCTCGCACAGTGGCGAGGCACGGCATCTGGACGGCGCTCGTGAGATTCTCGCTGAGGCCAGCCTGGACTCGTCGGCACTTCAGACCCCACCTGACTTTCCCCTCGACCCGATCGTCCGTGACGCCTGGATCCAGTCCGGCCGACGCCCCACTCGCATCGGGATGAACTGCTCGGGCAAGCACTCGGCGATGCTGGCCACCTGCCGCCTGCGTGGCTGGTCCACCCACGACTACCTGGATCCCGGTCACCCGCTGCAGGTGGCCATCCTCGACGAGGTGCGAAGCCTCACCGGTGATCCTGTGACTGAGGTCGGGATCGACGGATGCGGGGCACCGGTCCATGTGATGAGCCTTCGCGGGCTGGCCCGCGCGGGCAGTGCTGCCGTGCTGGCTTCGGCGGACTCGCCGGAGCGACGCGTCGCCGATGCGATGCGCGAGCACCCGGAGATGGTGGGGGGTGCTGATCGGGACGTCACGGCCTTCATGCGCGCTGTGCCGGGTCTGCTGGCCAAGGACGGCGCCGAGGGGGTTTACGTCGCTGCCCTGCCGGATGGCACGGGCATCGCCATGAAGGTCGAGGACGGATCCGCTCGTGGCCGGCAGGTCGCGATGGCGGCGATCCTGCTGCGCGTGGCGCCAGACAGCGCCAGCCGGACCGTGCTTGAGGCCCTGGCCAGCATCCCCATGCTCGGCGGTGGGCGTCCGGTCGGTGCAGTCGAGTCGCCGCTGCGCAGCCCCACGGACTGAGCAGATGAGCGGTGACCCAGACTCCCGCCTGCATCGTGCGCTGGGAGTTCCCGGTGCGGTGATCGTTGGTCTCAGCGCAATGCTGGGCACAGGGGTCTTCGCGGTGTGGACCCCCGCGTGGCAGCTGGCCGGCAGCGCTCTGCTCGTGGCGCTGGTGATCGCGGCGGCCGTGGCCATGCTGAACGCCGTCTCCACGGCGCGGCTGGCGCGTGTTCATCCCGAATCGGGCGGTGCCTACGCCTACGGCCGACTTCGGCTGAGCCGGGCGGCTGGAGTCACTGCGGGTGGCGCCTTCGTCATCGGCAAGAGCGCAAGTGCAGCAGCGGCTGCCCTCACCATCGGCGTGTATCTGTGGCCCGGCCACGAGCGGCTCGTCGCCTGCGTCGCCCTGGCGCTTGCGCTGGCCATTGATCTGCGCGGCATCGTCAAGTCGACGCGGGTCAACGCCGTGCTCGTCGCCGTGGTCCTGACCGTCGTCGTCTCACTGACCGTCGCCGCTTCGGTCGCTCTGGGATCCGCTGACGTGGGCCTCGAGCCGCCGACAGCCGTGCCCTCCGACTCGTCGCTGGCCGTGGTGGCTGCAGCGGGGCTGCTCTTCGTCGCCTTCGCGGGATATGCGCGGATCACCGTGCTCGGAGAGGAGGTGCGCCAACCGGCCCGCACGATCCCGGTGGCGATGGCGTGGTCCTTCGTCATCGTCGTGGTTCTGTATGTGGCTGTCGGTCTGACCGTGACTCGCTGGGGCGAGCGGGGTCTGGATTTCGGTCCGGCATCGCTGGAGAGCATCGCCGAGGCACTGGGTTCGCCCCCGCTCCGCGTCATCGTGATGGCGGGGGCCGTCGTGGGGGCCGGATCGGTTCTCGTCACCCTGATCGCCGGGATGGGGCGGACGATCTTCGCCATGGCCGCGCAAGGGGATGCTCCTCGAGCCCTCGCTCACGTGTCGAGTCACCGCGTGCCCTGGAAGGGAGCCATCGCGGCGACGGCATTGTCGGCCGTGGTCGTGATTCCCGGCAGACTCTCCTGGGCGCTTGGACTGTCGGGCATCTGCATCCTCACGTATTACGCCGTGGCCCACGCGGCCTCGTTCACTCTCCCGGGGCCGTGGATCCTCCGCCGGGCCATCCCCGTGGCGGGTCTGCTCCTGTGCGGGACCGTTATCGCTGCCGTGCTCCTCCTCGTGCGCTAGCGGGAGTTAGCACCCGTGTTTGCAATTGCAAGCACGTGATGCATACTGGTGTCATGGCACGGATCAGTGATCTCGGCGGTTTCATCCGCGAGCAGCGTGATGGAGCGCAGATGTCCTTGCGTCAGCTGGCGCAGGCGGCCGGGGTCTCCAATCCGTACCTCAGTCAGGTCGAGCGAGGTCTGCGCAATCCCAGCGCAGAGATCCTCGGCCGGATTGCTCAGGGACTGCGCATCTCGGCCGAGACGCTGTATGTCCAGGCGGGGATCCTCGACGATCGAGCCGGGGACGCCTCCGTCACCACCGCCATCGCGGCGGACTCCACCCTGACCGAGCGGCAGCGGGCCACCCTGCTGCAGATCTATGCCGCCTTCCAGGCTGAGAACACTGCTCGGCAGCCATCGACACCCGCCGACTCGGGAGATCCCCAGGCGGGTACGACCACCACGAGTGAGGAACCATCATGACGACCGAGCACCCCACCACGCATCCCACCGCGCGAGTGAAGAAGACGACCAAGAAGGCCGCCTCCACGGCGAAGAAGACGACCAAGAAGGCGGCGACCTCGGCCAAGGCGACGACGGCCAAGGCGGCCACGACGGCATCCGAGACGACGAAGAAGGCGGCCACGGCCGCGAAGGCATCGACCTCGCACTTCGCTGTCCCCGGTCTTGACCTCTCGGCACTCGATCTGTCGGCATTCGATGTATCGAAGCTGGACCCGCGCAAGTTCGATCTGCCGAAGTTCGATCTGCCGAAGTTCGACGTTCCGAAGTTCGACCTGCCGAAGGTCGACGTTCCCAAGTTCGACCTGCCGAAGTTCGACGTTCCCAAGTTCGACCTGCCGAAGGTCGAGATCTCCGACGTCACGAAGTTCGCGGCGGATGCACGTACCCGCGTGCACGACACGGCGACCACGGTCAAGGGCGGCGTGGCACACACCGTCACGCTGCTGCGCGAGGCCGTTGGGGTCTGATCCGCGCAACAGTCACGTCCGAAGGGGCGCAGGTGGATCACCACCTGCGCCCCTTCGCGAATCCGGCGTGCGTGAGTTAGCGTGGAGGGGTGTTCGACACCATTCAGGGACTCCTCGTCTTCGGCCTGTGGGGCGTCATGCTCGTCGTGAAGGCCTTCGCCTTCATCGACTGCCTGCGTCGACCCCAGCAGGCCTTTCCGGCCATCGGCCGTCAGAACAAGGTGTTGTGGCTTGCTCTGACCGGCGCCTCGGCCGTGACCGGACTCCTCCTGAACTACGTGTCACCTTTCGGAATTGTCGGTCTGGCCGGGATCGTCGTGTCGTTGATCTACCTGTTCGATGTGCGACCCAAGATCCTGGAGATCACTGGCCGCCGCTGACGCGACGCCACTGTGGCGGGCCATCCTGCGAGTTCAGTTCGCAGGCCGCGGATCAATCCTCGAGGGCGACGCGAATGCGTCTGAAGCCCTTGCCCTTGTTCTCGACCTTGACCACGCGCATGCGACCGATCTGACGCGTCGACGCCACGTGGGTGCCACCGTCGGCCTGCACGTCGAGGCCCTTGATGTCGACGATCCGGACGATCTCGATGTCTGGTGGAAGCAGGTTCGTCGCAGTGCGGATGATGTCCGGGATGGCAAAGGCATCCTCGCGGGGAAGCTCGTACGCCTCGATTGCTCGGTCCGACTCGACCTCCACGGCACAGGCCTCCTCGACGGCATCCTTGAAGCCCTCGGGCACCTGCTCAAGGTTGAAATCCAGACGACCCGAGAGCGGGTCCATGTTCGAGCCCGTCACCAGTGCTCCGAAATCGCGGAAGACGACGCCCGACAGCAGGTGCAGCCCCGAGTGCGTGCGCATCAGCGCCGTGCGCCGGTCGTCCTCGATCGCTCCCGTGACGGCCGTGCCCACCGGCGGCAGGGGATCGCCGTCGAGGGGGACGAGGTAGAGGTCGTCTCCGCGACGGACATCGACGATCCGGGTCTGCACCCCACCCCAGAGGAGCACTCCGTGGTCCGGCGGCTGGCCACCGCCACCGGGATAGAACGCCGAGCGGTCAAGGACGATTCCCTGCTCGGGGTCGCTGAGCAGCACGATGGCATCCCACTCACGCAGGGTCGCGTCCGCGAGTTCCAGACGATGGGTGCCTCCGGTGGCCATGGCCTACTTCTTGCCCTGGGCGGCGACGGCGGCGGCAGCCGCAGCGGCAGCGTCCGGGTCGAGGTACTCCCCGCCCGGCACGATCGGCTTGAGGTTCTCGTCGAGCCGGTACACGAGCGGAATCCCCGTGGGAATGTTCAGCGCAGCGATGTCCTCATCGGAGATCCCGTCCAGGTGCTTCACGAGGGCGCGCAGTGAGTTGCCATGGGCCGCGACGAGGACTGTCTTCCCCGCGCGCAGGTGCTCGGCGACGATGACGTCCTCCCAGTAGGGGATGAGGCGCGTGACCACATCCGCGAGGCACTCGGTCGCAGGGCGTGCCTCGGGAGGCAGCGCTGCGTAACGCGCATCGTGCGTCTGTGCCCAGGGATCCTCGGGATCGATCGGCGGCGGGGGAACGTCGTAGGAGCGACGCCACAGCATGAACTGATCCTCGCCGAACTCCTCGAGGGTCTCCTTCTTGTTCTTGCCCTGAAGGGCGCCGTAGTGGCGCTCGTTGAGCCGCCAGTTCCGGACGACCGGAATCCACATGCGATCGCAGGCCTCGAGGGCGATCTGGGAGGTCTTGATCGCGCGCTTCAGGAGTGAGGTGTGGACGACGTCAGGCAGCAGCCCGGCTTCGGCGAGGAGCTCACCGCCACGCTTGGCCTCGCCCATCCCCTTCTCGTTGAGGTCGACATCGACCCATCCGGTGAAGAGGTTCTTGGCGTTCCACTCGCTCTCGCCGTGACGAAGCAGGATGAGGGTGTAGGGCGCATGAGTCATGGGCTCATCCTGCCGAACGCGATGGCGTCATGTCTCCTCTGGGTGTGGAGCATTCATCAGGTGCGTGAAGGCGCGCAGGTTGTCGGTGGGGAGCCCGCGCTCCTGACGCCATGCCCACTCCCGCTGGATGCTGCTTGCGAAGCCCAGCTCGAGCAGCGTGTTGAACGAGCCATCCGAGTATTCCAGGACAGCGCCCATCAGGCGGTCCAGCTCCTCGACCGTGATGGCGTCGAGTGGGAGTCGCCCCACCAGGTAGATGTCTCCGAGATGATCGATGGAGAAGGCCACTCCGTACATCCGGCGGTTGCGCTCGAGCAGCCAGCGGTAGACCGCCTCGTGGTTCTCATCGGGGTTCCTGGCGACGAACGCGTTGATCGTCAGGGCGTGCTCGCCGATGGACAGTGACGTGTTGGTGAGCTGCTTCTTCTCGCCCGGCAGGGTCACGACAAAGGTGTCGTCACCCACCTCCTCACACGTCAGGCCACTGGACTCGGCGAAGGTGCGAATCGCCTGCCTCGCTGCAGCGGCTGTCATGAGTGCTGGTGGGCGACCGTGCGTGCCGCCTGGGCGTTCGCCATGGCTGCGGAGTAGCTGCCGAGAAGGCCGGCTGTCGTCGCGGACCAGCCGAAGGCAGCAGCGTGCATGTGCGCTCCGTGCGCGAACTCCTCCCGCAGGCGGGGCTGGTTCACGATGGTGTGAATCGCCCGGGCGAAGTCCCGAGGATCATGGCCGGCCACCAGGAGGCCGCTCACCTGATGCGCGACCGCCGTGCGCAGCCCACCCACAGCAGCGGCAACCACGGGAGTGCCGCAGGCCTGCGACTCGACGGCGACCAGACCGAACGACTCGGAGTGAGACGGCACGACCGTGACGTCGGCGGCGCGATACCAGTCGACCAGCGTCTCGCGGTCGGAAGGAGGCTCGAAGCGGACGAGGTCGGTGATGCCGAGTTCGTGGGCAAGGTCGATCAGCGCCGTCGGCCGATCCAGGCCCGAGCCCGAGGGTCCGCCGCAGACGACGACCTGCAGCCGAGCCCGGACAGCTGGGTCCTGCTTGACGAGTTCTGCAGCTGCGTGCAGGAGGACGTCGGGGGCCTTGAGTGGCTGGATGCGTCCGACGAAGAGCAGGACGATCGCATCCTCGTCCACGCCGTGCCGGCGCCGCGCTGCTGCCCGATCCCCGGGACGAAACAGGTCGAGGTCGACTCCGGGATGGACGACGTCGACCTTGTCGGGGTTGGCGTCGTAGAGGTCGATCAGCTCGTTGGCCTCGTCATCGGTGTTTGCGACGAGGCGGTCGGCTGCCACCACGATCTGCTCCTCGCCGATGACCCTCATGCGGGGCTCGGGAGAGTCGCCGGCAGACAGGTCCCTGTTCTTGACCTTCGCCATCGTGTGCATGGAGTGCACGAGGGGGATGCTCCAGCGTTCGGCGGCGAGCCAGCCCACATGTCCGGAGAGCCAATAGTGCGAGTGGATGAGATCGAACCAGCCCTCGGGTCGCGCGGCCTCGGCGCGAAGCACCCCTGCCGTGACAGCGCACAGCTGCCCGGGGAGGTCCTGCTTGGCGAGGCCTTCGTACGGGCCGGCAGTGACGTGCCGAACGAGCACTCCCGGGGCCAGCGGGACCACCGGCGGCTGCTCCGATGACGTTGCGCGTGTGAAGATCTCGACCTCGACGCCGGACTCGGCGAGCCGCTTGGCCGTCTCCACGACGTAGACGTTCATCCCGCCTGCGTCACCGACACCGGGCTGGTCGAGGGGCGAGGTGTGAACCGAGAGCACGGCGACGCGATGAGGGCGCGGCGCCCTCCGGTCAGCCAGGTGAACGGGGGAAGTCACGGAGACAGTCTTTCGCATGGGGGCCGAACCGGCCACCGCATGGGGCAGATCAGGCCGAGAACGCCCGTGACGGCGTCAGATGGAGACGCCGACGTACGGCTCGCCGGTGACGATCGTGATGACCCGGCGGGTCACGGACACGGCGTGGTCGGCATAGCGCTCGTAGTAGCGGGAGAGCAACGTCACATCGATGGCGGACTCGACACCGTGGGGCCAACTCTTGGACAGGACGATGGTGAAGAGCTCCCGATGGAGTCTGTCCACCTCGGCGTCATGGCGACCGATGTCTGCTGCCAGCGCCACATCCTGAGAGGCGATCACCGAGCCGGTCTTGGAGACGATTGCCTCGGCGAGGCCGCCCATCTCGGCGAAGGTGCCGCGCAGCTCCTGGGGAATCGACAGGCGGGGATAGCGAAGGCGTGACTGCTTGGCGACGTGCTCGGCGAGGTCGCCCATGCGCTCGAGTGAGGCGGCAATGCGAAGGGCCCCGATCAGTTCTGGAATCTCATCGCGCCCGGGGGTGTCCTGTGCGATGGCGTCGAGGCACTGCTCCTCGACATCGCTGGCCAGAATGTCGATCTGGGCATCGGCAGCGATGACGGCCTCGGCCATGGCGAGATCAGCATCCAGAAGCGCCTGGGTGGCTCGGTTCATCGCAGATCCCACGAGTTGGGTCATGCGCACGAGATCGCCCTTGACGACGTCAATGTGCTGCGTCAGTTCGGTGTTCATCCATCCCCATCGGTCGCCCGTGGTGAGTACGGTACGCCCAGCAGGCAACTCCTCGATGTTCCGACATGAACGGCACGCTGCGTTTGAATGAATTGCCGGTGCTGAGGACCGAATCCTTCGTGAATCATGCAGAGCCACGAGGTACTTCGGTGTGTCATGAGCGCGAACGCTCCTATTCTTTCCATGTGTCGAGAATTGAAGAGCCCGCGGTCATCACGGCCGCGGCCGGGATGCCCGTGGTCCCGGACGAGGTTGTCCGGGTCCTCAGCGTGCTTCCCTCTGCGTCGATCGTGGTGGCTCCTGACGGAACGGTGCTGCGGGCCAGCTCTCGGGCAACGGGCCTGGGGCTCGTGGCTCGCGACGCCGTGACCGTTCCCGATATTCGCCATCTGATACAGCGAGCAGTCGACGACGGTCATGCGCGCGAGCTGGAAATGCGGGTCCGTCGCCCACCGTTGGGGCGGGAGTTGCTGGAACTTCGCGTCCGCGTTGCCGCCCTCGGCACCGGAGCCATCCTCGTGCTCATCGATGACCTGGCTGAGGAGCGTCGTGTCGATGTCGTTCGACGTGACTTCGTCGCCAATGTCAGTCATGAGCTCAAGACCCCGGTGGGCGCGATCTCCCTTCTTGCAGAGGCTGTCCTCGCCGCTGCGGACGATGAAGAGCAGGTCCGGCACTTCGCCGAGCGCATGCAGATCGAGGCATCCCGCCTGAGCACCCTGGTGCAGGACGTCATCGACCTCTCCCGTCTGCAGGGTGACGATCCGCTGACCCGAGCAGAGGTCGTGAGCGTCGATGACCTCGTGGGGAAGGCGGTGGATGAAGTGCGCACCCTCGCCTCCCGACAGCAGATCGAGATTGAGGTCGGGGAGCCGACCGGCACCCTTGTGTATGGGGATGAGCGGCAGCTTCTCGCCGCGCTGCGCAACCTGGTATCGAACGCGATCGCCTACTCAGCCAGCGGCACTCGCGTTGCGGTGGGCACGCGGGAGGACGACTCGATCATCGAGATCGCCGTCAAGGACCAGGGGATCGGCATCTCGGCCAGCGACATCGACCGAGTCTTCGAGCGCTTCTACCGCGTCGATCCCGCGAGATCTCGCGTGACGGGCGGCACGGGTCTGGGACTGGCGATCGTCAAGCACGTGAGCCAGAACCATGGCGGGGAGTGCACCGTCTGGTCTGAGGTCGGGGTCGGCTCCACGTTCACGATCCGGCTGCCGATCTATGTTCCGTCGGCCGCCTCAGACGACGACATTCTTGACCTTGACGATGCCCACCCCCGGTCGACAACCAGCAGCATCCCAGCAGGAGGAGCCCAGTCGTGACGCGAATCATGGTGGTCGAGGACGAGGAGTCCTTCTCCGAGGCGCTGTCGTTCATGCTCAAGCGTGAGGGCTTCGAAGTCGAGGTGGCAGACGACGGCAATGCCGCACTCGAGGTCTTCGAACAGCGCGGCGCTGATCTGATCCTTCTCGACCTCATGCTCCCGGGCCTCTCAGGCCTGGAGGTCTGCAGAATCATCCGATCGAAGTCACAGGTGCCGATCATCATGCTGACGGCCAAGGACGGCGAGATCGACAAGGTCGTGGGGCTGGAGATCGGAGCCGACGACTACGTCACGAAGCCGTTCTCCTCACGTGAGCTGCTTGCTCGCGTGAGATCGGTTCTGCGACGCAACGGTGAGCCGGAGGAACTGCTCGCATCGACGATCGAAGCAGGGCCTGTGCGCATGGACGTGGACCGTCATGTCGTCACCGTCCGCGGCCAGCAGGTCTCCATGCCGCTCAAGGAGTTTGACCTGCTGGAGATCCTCGTGCGCAATGCCGGCCGGGTCCTGACCCGCTCTCAGCTCATTGATCGCGTCTGGGGAGCGGACTACGTCGGCGACACCAAGACGCTCGATGTGCACGTGAAGAGACTCCGGGCCAAGGTCGAGGAGGAGCCGAGCAAGCCGGTCCACCTCGTGACGGTGCGAGGGCTGGGCTACAAGTACGAGGTCTAGTTCATCCACGCACCCGCGAGGGCGTGGTTGGCTGCGATAGTGGCGCTATGGCCTGTTCACGCCCGTTGTCGATGGATGATGGGGCGATGCACCAATGACCGGCCCTGAGGTCGACTTCCTGGTGGCAGCCGTCGTTCTTCGCGATGACGAGGGACGGTTCCTGGTCGTGCGCAAGGCGGGAACGACGAGATTCATGCTGCCGGGCGGCAAGATCGAGACGATGGAGTCGCCCGCTCAGGCGGCAGTGCGCGAGGCTCATGAGGAGCTGGGCGTCCAGCTCGACGAGCACCGGCTGGTGTTCCTCGGCGACTGGTCGGCACCCGCTGCCAACGAGTCAGGCCGCACCGTTCACGGTCACATCTACGAGCACCCGTGGGTCAGTGGGGTGACGGCGAGTAGTGAGATCGAGGAGGTCCAGTGGGTCTCCTCTGCTGACCTGGCCAGGCGCGACGACATTGCTCCGCTCCTTCAGACGAAGGTTCTCGCGCACTACTCTGGCGAGGCGTGATCGCACCGCCCGATCACTGGCGAGCGAGGGGAGTCCTCTGATGGGTGCATGGTCGTCGAGCAAGGTCGTGACATCGAAGTCGTGGGCCGTGCTCAAGGAGAACCGGTACCTGATGGCGTTTCCCGTACTTGGCTTCGTCTTCGGACTGATCCCGTTCGTTGTCCTCGGCCTTCCGGCGATCTACTTCTTTGCGACCGATCACAACTGGATCGCCGTTGCGCTACTGATCGTCATGGTGTTCCTGGCTCAGGCGATTGCGGTGATGCTGCAGGCGGGGCTGGTGGCGGCAGTGGATGCCGAGTTCGAGGGTCAGGACAGCTCGCTCGGTCACGGGATGTCTCGTGCCTTCCAGCACACGGGGGCACTCATCGCCTGGAGCGGGATCGTCACGGTCGTGACCGTGCTGTTGTCCCTTGTGCGCGGCAACGGTCAGGGCAATGTGGTGGGCGTCCTCCTGCGCAACATCGTTGCGGCCGCGGCAGACGTCATGTGGACGCTGATCACCTTCTTCGTGGTGCCGTTCATCGTGCTCGAGGGCAGCTCGCCGATCGAGGCCATCAAGTCTTCTGCCTCCCTGTTCAAGCGCAAGTGGGGTCAGCAGCTGGCAGGCGGAGTTCGCATCGGCGGACTGATCGCCCTGGTGCTGATTCTTCCGGCGATCGCTCTCCTGGTCATCGGATTCCTGCTGGTCATCGCAGGGTCCACATTGTCACTGTCGACGGGGATTCCCCTCGTCGTCCTCGGGTTCGCCCTGCTGCTCGTCGGCATCGTGGTGATGTCAGCGATGCGCACGGTGTTCTCCGTGGCGCTGTTCCGGTTCGCCAAGGACGGTGCTGTGTCGGCTGACTTCACCGAGCAGGACCTGCAGGCGGCAGTGCGCCTCAAGGCCTGATCCTCAGTTGGGAGCAGGGGGCTGCAGGCCCTCATCGCGGAGTTCGAGGGTGGCCAGTGCCGTGATGACATCACGGTCCCCTCGTCGCCACGCGCCGGCCGGGTCGTCGGTGATGCGCGCCAGCACGTGGAGAGGCTGACGCGCCATCGCGCGCAAGGCGAACAGGTCGAGGTCGTCGTTCGCGTCCACGAAGTGGCGAGCGGCTGTGGCACGCCGAATGAAGATGACGCGCATCGGCACCCAGATGACCGCCCACGACATCACCGCCACGACCACGAGTGCGATGGCGAGGAACCGTGCGAGCAGGGAGACGGCGTCGGCGGTGGCCTGACCCGCATCGGAGATGCCCAGCGCGGCGTCGCTCATCCCGCCGAAGGGTGCACTCATGGCCTCGCCGATCAGGGGAACGGCGGCCACGGCGGCCCCCGCCTCATCGATGCTCAGCGAGAGGTCCTCGGCTCCCTCCGCGATGGTGAGGGCGGGCGTGGCGAGGTTCATGACCAGGTCATGGAGGCGGATTCCGGCCCAGATCCACAGGGCGGTCCAGGCCACGAGCCACAGATCGCCGAGGATCTGCCGGGCCCGCCGGGCGGGAATCTCCGAGTACCAGACCATGGCCTTCCTCCTTGATCGGTCGACGATTTCAGGGAACCGCCACTCACACCGTAGGGTCACCCACGACCGCCAAGCCGCCGCCACGAGGAGCGTCGCGGCACCGGCTTGACCAAGGAGCACGTGTGACTCGCCGCGAGGACCTTCGCAATATCGCCATCATCGCCCACGTCGACCATGGGAAGACGACTCTCGTCGACGCCATGCTCTGGCAGTCGGGTGCCTTCCGAGCAAATCAGGACGTCGACGACCGCGTCATGGACTCGATGGACCTCGAACGCGAGAAGGGCATCACGATCCTCGCGAAGAACACGTCCGTTCGGTACGTCGGACCTTCCGCTCCCGAGGGTGGGGTGACGTTCAACATCATCGACACCCCCGGTCACGCCGACTTCGGTGGCGAGGTGGAGCGCGGGCTGGAGATGGTCGACGGGGTGGTCCTCCTGGTGGACGCCTCCGAGGGCCCGCTGCCGCAGACGCGCTTCGTCCTGCGCAAGGCCTTGGCCAAGAAGCTTCCTGTCGTCCTGGTGATCAACAAGGTCGACCGTCCCGACTCGCGGATCGGGGAGGTCGTCGACGAGGCCTACGAGCTGTTCCTCGACCTCGATGCAACGGACGAGCAGATCGAGTTCCCGATCGTCTACACCAGTGCCAAGGCGGGGCGGGCTTCACTGGAGCGCCCGGCGGACGGTGGCATGCCGAAGGAGGAGGACCTCGAGCCCCTGTTCGCCACGCTGCTCACGACGGTGCCGGCCCCGACCTATGACGAGGCCAAGCCGCTGCAAGCGCACGTGACGAACCTCGATGCCTCGCCGTACCTCGGGCGCCTCGCACTCTGCCGCGTCCATCAGGGCAACATCCGCAAGGGCCAGCAGGTCATGTGGATGAAGGCGGACGGCACGTCGGAGCGAGCCAAGGTGGTCGAGCTGCTCATGACCGAGGCGCTGGAGCGGGTGCCGGTCTCCGAGGCCGGTCCCGGCGACATCATTGCCGTCGCCGGCATCCCTGACATCACCATCGGCGAGACTCTCGCCGACGTCGAGAACCCGGTTGCCCTGCCCGTGATCACCGTCGATGAGCCGTCGATCTCGATGACGATCGGCATCAACACCTCACCGTTGGCCGGGCGCAGCGGCGGCACCAAGCTGACGGCCAGCATGGTCAAGGCC
>JAIOXK010000059.1 GCA_021741645.1 Candidatus Nanopelagicales bacterium | reverse complement strand
GTATGAGATCGAGGGGCCCTCTCCGACGCGAGAGGTGGTCGACCCCGCCAGCACTCGGGTTTCGCCCACGTTCATCGCCGGACCCGCGTCTTGCGACGCGATGACGCATGTCTACTCCGGCCAGTGACCTCTTGCAGGCCCTTTTGGGAAATATTGGCCGAAATTCGACCCTCCTGCGATCACCGGCCCAGCGGCTAGGAGTGACGAGCGGGCAGGGGGTTCCTGGCGAGGAAGTCGAGCACGAGCGAGGAGAACGCGTCTGCATGCTCGATCTGCGTCCAGTGCCCGCATCGTCCGAAGACATGCAGTTCGGCGCGGTCAATCAGCTCGAGAAGCCTGAAGGCGTTGGACAGTGGAATCACCTCGTCGTCGCGACCGTGCACGATCAGTGTCGGTGCGGGGATCCGGGCGATGTCGGAGATGTCGTGGGTGATGGCGTCGAGGGCCTCCTGCCGGGGAGGCGGGAACATCTGGGCGAATGCCTCCTGAACGCCTGGGCGGATGCTCGCCTGGAATCTCAATTCGGCGAGGTCCCGGCCGACCAGAGTCTGATCGAACGCAAAGATCTCCAGTAGCCGCTCCATGGACTCCACCGACGGCTCATAGCCCCACACGGCGTCCAGACCCTCGGTGAGCGGGAACGGCACCCCCGCAGCTCCCATCAGTACCAACGAGCCGACTCGATCGGGGTGATGGATTGCCAGTGAGAGGGCGAGCGAACCTCCGAAGGAGTTGCCGACGACCTGGCACCGGGAAACGCCCAAGGCATCGAGGACGGCGACGGCATGCTCGGTCCACTGATCGAGGTCGTAGCGCATGCCGTCCGGGCGATCTGTGAAGCCGAACCCGACGATGTCGGGCGCGATGACGCGGTGATGCTCGGCGAGCGCGGGGATCGTCAGTCGCCAGTTCGCCCAGGCCGTCACCCCGGGACCGGAGCCGTGCAGCAGCAGGACCGCGTCTCCGTCGCCCACGTCGTGAACATTTGTGCGGATGTGGCCAGCGTCGATCATGACGCCAACCTCGGGCGAGACGTCACCTGCGCTCATCGTCATGTCGTCATTCTGCCTGCCTGCCGAGCGCATAGGGTCGAACCATGCTGACGCGAACCGTGATCCTCGCAACTGCCGCAGGGATGCTGCTGGCGGGATGTTCGAGCGGTCCCGATGGAGAGCTGCCGGCTGACGCGGCGGTGACCTACTCCTTCACCGATGCGTCCGTGCCTCCTCCGTATCACCGGAGCTTCGTGCTGACCGTGACGGCGAAGGAGTCACGCATCGTCGTGGACAGTTACGGTGACGTCCTCGCGGACGAGTCCTTGCCGACGAGGCCGCAGGCGTGGGATGCCCTGCGTGAGGGCTACCCGGCCATTGCCGAGCTCTCGGCGGAGCCAACTGTCGAGGGCTGCGTGGGGGGCACGTCGTTCGAGCTTGTGGTTGCAGTGGCGGGCGAACCGAGTCAGGAGCTGGGCGCTGAGGTGTGCGGGGGCGCGGGCCAGGAGTTCGATGAGGCGGTGCGTGCGTGGATCAGTCCGGCACTTGATCAATTCCCGCCGATCGATGAGCTTGCACCGGAGGGGGAGTGAGCGACTTCTCCTTCACCGTTGAGCGTCGTCTCGATGGTGCGCTCGGCCGAGCCGGGGTCATGCACACCCCGCATGGGCCGATCCGCACTCCAGCGTTCACACCGGTCGGCACCAAGGCGACAGTCAAGGCGGTTCTTCCCGAGACGATGCGTGACCTCGGGGCACAGGTGATCTTGGCCAACGCCTATCACCTGTACCTGCAGCCGGGCGCCGACATCGTCGATGCTGCGGGAGGGCTGGCAGCCTTCATGGGATGGCATGGGCCGACGATCACCGACAGCGGGGGATTTCAAGTGCTGTCGCTGGGAGTCGGATTCAAGAAGGTGCTGGCCATGGACAGCAAGGCCCAGCGCTCCGACGATGTCATCGCGAAGGGCAAGGACCGCCTGGCGCACGTCGATGATGACGGCGTGACGTTCAAGTCCCACCTCGATGGCAGCATGCATCGGTTCACTCCCGAGGTCTCGATGCAGGTGCAGCACCAGATCGGCGCTGACATCATGTTCGCCTTCGATGAGTGCACGACGCTGATGAACACGCGTGAGTACCAGGAGCGCTCCGTGCAGCGGACCCAGGAGTGGGCGGTGCGGTGCGTTGCGGAGCACCAGCGACTCACCGAAGAGCGAGCGGACAAGCCCTACCAGGCGCTCTTTGCCGTCGTCCAGGGTGCGCAGTACGAGGATCTCCGCCGACAGTCCGCCCGCGATCTAGCGGCCCTCCCGGTGGACGGGTTCGGGATCGGCGGTGCTCTGGAGAAGGAGCAGCTGGGCACCATCGTGCGCTGGGTGTGCGAGGAGCTCCCAGAGGATCGACCGCGTCACCTGCTCGGCATCGGCGAGCCACTTGATGTCTTCGCCGGCGTCGAGAGTGGTGCCGACACTTTCGATTGCGTGGCTCCATCTCGCAACGCGCGCAACGGCACCGTCTTCCATTCCCGGAAGCGCTTCCACCTGACGAATGGCGTCTACCGTCGGGATTTCTCTCCGATCGACGAGACGTGCGACTGCTACACCTGCCAGAACTACACGAGGGCGTACCTGCACCACCTGTTCAAGGCCAAGGAGATGCTTGCGTCGACCCTTGCGACCATTCACAACGAGAGCTACATCGTGCGGCTGATCGACCAGGTGCGCGAGAGCATCCTCGACGGGACGTTCACCGAACTTCGCGACGCGGTCGTGGGCCGGGGTGCCTGATCAGGAGGCGAGGACGTAGGTGGGCTCACGCCTCTTGACCACGTGGATGACTCGGTAGGTCACCGGCAGCAGCAGCGCCTCGACGGCGACCTTGTAGGCGAAGCCCACGATGAGGTAGTTCCAGAAGTCGCCGAGCGTCAGGCCGAAGGCGATTCCGTAGATCGTGCAGAAGACGAAGGTGTCGGCGAATTCGCCGACAACGGTCGAGGACATGAGGCGAACCCAGAGGAGACGCTCCTTGGTCCGCTCCTTGATCCGGACGAGAACGTAGGCGTTCAGGAACTGGCCGACGAGGAAGCCGAGGATGCTGGCGAGAACGATCGCCGGCACGAACCCGAGCACCGACTCGAAGGCCTCCTGGTTCTCCCAGAAGTCGGCCCCAGGCGCGATCTGGATCAGCCAGAACGTCAGCGCAGCCAGAATCGACATCGCGAAGCCGAGCAGGATGGCCCGGCGGGCCGCCTTGAGTCCGTAGACCTCGCTGAGAATGTCGCCGATCACATAGGTGAGCGGGAACAAGATGGCGCCGCCATCGAAGGTCAGCGGCCCGAGGGCGATGAACTTGGTGGCGCCGATGTTCGACAGGAGCAGCAGGCCGACGAAGATGGCCACGATGTACGGATAGAGGCTGGTACCCGTGACCGCATAGTGGGCACGGGCTCCGATGGAGGGGCCGGTGTCAGTCATAGAGCGCCCCCGGCAGGATTCGAACCTGCGACCTTCGGTACCGGAAACCGGCGCTCTATCCCCTGAGCTACGGGGGCTCGGGCCGGCACAGGCTATCAGCGCACTGGGTGCTCACCCGCGGCAGCCGTCCGACAGGATGGGGACGTGCGGCAGCAATGGAGGGTCATTCTGGAGGACGGGAAGCACCTGTCCGAGGAATTCACCCGCACGCGCGCTTCCCTCGCTGCTGGCGGCCTGGCGTACTTCACCGCGCTCTCACTCGCGCCGGCGGCTCTGGCCCTGGGGATACTGGCCGGCATCTTTGTGGAGCCCGAGGATGTCTCAGCCGCAGTGGAGAGACTCTCGACACGTGCGCCGGATACCTTCGAGAGCCTTGAGCCGATCACGGACTCGCTGCTGTGGGCGATGGAGTCCGCCTCAGGCAGCTCTTTCACGATCGCGACCATCGTCAGCCTCCTGATCGCTATCTATGCAGCGTCGAAGATGGTGCTGGGGCTGCGGACCGCGATGAATGCGGCCTTCGGCGTGGTGGATTCGCGGGGCGGACTGCTGCAACGCGCCTTTGCTGCCATCGTGACATTGATTGCCCTCTCCGGGGGAGTCGCGATGGTCGTGCTCCTCACCCTTCTTCCGCGCCTGCTGGACTGGTTGGGCCTGGCACCGATCCCGGCGACGACAGGTTCGCCCATCCTTGACTGGGCGCTCGCGGTAGCGGTGGTCTTCCTCGTCGTGCGATGGGTTCTCGAGCACGGACCTGATCGCGAGGGGCATGTGCCGTGGAACTCCCTGGGTGCCTGGGCGGCAACGCTGGGCATTGCTGGCGCCACGATCGGCGTCGGTGTCTATGCCCATTTCTCCACGGTGATCGGCGCGGCGATCCTGATCTTCGGAACAGCCATCGTCATCCTTCTGTGGCTGTACCTGTGCTTCGTTGCGTTCCTCTGGGGGGCCGTGATCGAGGCGTGGGCCTCGTCACGAAGAGAACCACCGGGGCGGGCCGGCGACGATTCCGGTCAGGAAGCCGGCGACGCCGGCCGCGAAGCCCATGTCCAGAGCGTCGGTCCACGGAGTGAACACGCCGAAGACGAAGGCGCCGACTCCGGTGATTCCGGCCGCGACGACGGCGAAAGCAAAGCGACCGCCGCCGGATCCGCCTGATTCGACCTCACTGGATCGCTTAGCCGGAGAGGCGCTGCCCGATGATTGGACCCCGCTGGTGCCGCTCGTCGTCGCCTGAACCTCGCGGATGAGTCGCTCGATGTCGTCGTCAGCCATGCCCCCATTGTGCATGCCTGTCACACGGGAGCGGGGGATCCCCGGAAGTCGCATGGGTGCTCACGCCGACGGCAGCCCGAGGAGAACGACGGTACTGACAGGCCGTTCCTAGGGGGAGGACTGTCACTCGGGCGACCGATGGCGCAAGAGTGACCGCGGATAGGCTCGCCACGTGAATCCTGATGAACTTGCGGCGACTGTCGCTGGCATTCTGCGTGACCTGATGGCGGCGGGGTCGGTGCCAGCGCTGGATGTTCCGGAGGTGCGGATCGAGCGGCCCAAGAGCCGAGAGCATGGCGACTACGCCACGAATGTCGCGCTGGCCCTGGCCAAGTCCGCTGGGATGCCGCCACGGGAGATCGGCGTGCTGCTTGCGGAGCGCCTTGCCTCGGCCGACGGTGTGGCCAGTGCGGAGGTGGCGGGCCCGGGATTCGTCAATATTCGTCTGGACAGCGCGGTGCAGGGCCAGCTCGCCCGCACTGTTGTCGAGGCAGGCAGCACGTGGGGGCATGGCGATTCGCTGGCCGGCAAGCGCGTCAATGTGGAGTTCATCTCCGCCAATCCCACGGGCCCCCTGCATCTTGGGCACACCCGCTGGGCGGCGGTAGGGGATGCCATCGCTCGGGTGCTCACCGCGGCGGGTGCTGAGGTCAGCACCGAGTTCTACATCAATGACAGAGGTGTCCAGATGGACAAGTTCGGCGCTTCCGTCATGGCCGCGGCGCACGGTCGACCCGTCCCGGAGGACGGGTACCACGGTGGCTACATCCTTGACCTAGCGGCCGCGATCATGATGGCGAGGCCGGACATCACGGATCTCCCCGAAGATCAGCAGTTGGTCGCCTTTCGTGAGGCGGCCTACGCGTTGCAGCTCAGGCAGCAGCAGCAGGTCCTGGAACTGTTCCGGACGCATTTCGACGTGTGGTTCTCCGAGCGCAGCCTCCACGAGTCCGGTGCGGTCGAGCGCGGCATGGCCAAACTGCGCGAGCAGGGTCACGTCTTCGAGGACGGCGGTGCCGTCTGGCTGCGCACCACCGATTTCGGCGACGACAAGGATCGCGTGCTGGTCAAGGCCGATGGCGAGTACACCTACTTCGCCTCCGATACGGCCTACTACGTCGACAAGCGTGCTCGTGGCTTCGACATCAACATCTACCTTCTGGGCGCCGATCACCACGGATACGTCAACCGACTCCGTGCTGTTGCAGCGTGCGCGGGCGACAGCATGGACGAGAACGTCGAAGTCCTCATCGGTCAACTCGTGAAGATCACCCGAGGTGGGGAGGAGGTCAAGCTCTCCAAGCGAGCGGGCACGATCGTGACCCTCGATGACCTGGTGGAAGAGGTGGGCATCGACGCTGCTCGCTACACGCTGTCGCGGTACCCGGCAGACTCGCCGCTGACGTTGGACCTCGAGGAGATGACGCGGGCGACGAGCGAGAATCCCGTGTTCTATGTCCAATACGCGCACGCCCGCATCGCGTCGGTCCTGCGCAACGCCGCCGAGCTCGGGGTGGACTGGCGAGCCGCAGGGTATGACGCGGCTCTGCTGGATCATGAGCGCGAGAACAACCTCCTGGGCATGATCGCCGAGTACCCGCGAGTCGTGGCCAGTGCGGCAGAACTGCGTGAGCCCCATCGCGTCGCCCGCTACCTGGAGGACCTCGCAACGGCCTACCACCGCTTCTACGACGTCTGCCGCGTGCTTCCCCGCTCGGATGAGGAGCTGGCCCCGGTGCATGTATCGCGACTGTGGCTGTGCGCAGCAGCACGTCTGACGGTCGAGAACGGCCTGGGTCTCCTCGGAGTCAGCGCTCCGGAGCGCATGTGACCTTCGCGAGCCGACTCGTCTCTGTAGCAGGGGTCACGGCGCTGAGCGCCCTCGCCCTCGCCGGATGCGGCAACGACGACCCCGAGGCGTCGGTTGCGCCGGCCTCGTGGCTGATCGCGGTGTCGGGTGAGGCGACTGTCGAGGACGTGGCGGGTGATCGCTACCTGCTGCTGGAGCAGCCGACCGATGCCCTGATGTTCTCGGACCGTCCAGGACGCGTCCGGGTGGATGTGGGACCTGAGGCGGTCGTGGGTCTCTGGGTGCCACTCGGATTCTCGGCGGATGCCCCGAATGCGGCTGTCAGCGTCGACTCTGCGGTACCGGTGTTCACGACGATTCAGGATCCGGCCTGGACCGAGTCCGGGTCGATCCGCTGGCGGATCGTGGGCGGCGATATCCCACCGGACGGTCCAGCAGCGATCATGATCGACAACGGTGTCGTCAACAGCCAGGTGACCGACTCCGTGACGCAGGCGAACACCAAGATCCTGGGTACGGCACCGGCTGAGGCGATGGCGGGGCTCTACACCGGTATGGCGCAGAGCGTGGCGTCAGCCAGTGCCAGCGCTAGTGCCGCTGAATCAGCGCAGAACATGCAGGTTGTTGCCGATCAGATCACGGGAGTGGCCACGCGCATCATCGATACGGGTCAGGGACAAGGCGTGCCCGGGGCCACCACGCCCACGGCCGATTGAGGCCATAGCCTTTCCGTATGCGCGCGCATCCTGCCGGCCCTCGTCACGCCGATGTGGTCACCGACCATGGCACCCTCGCTCGACCCATCGACCCCACAGCCATGAACCACCTAGCGGCACCGGTGTGGCCAGCCTCGACTCATCGGACGGCGGATGGGTCCTTGAGCATTGGCGGAGTCGATGTTCGAGATGTGGCAGCCGAGTACGCCACGCCTGTCTTCCTGATCGACGAGGAGGACCTCAGGCGTCGAGCGCGTGAGTACAGGGCGGCATATCTGGATTCAGGGGCTCGAATCGTCTACTACGCGGCCAAGGCATTCCTGACCACGGCGGTGGCCCGATGGGTCACGGAGGAGGGGCTGGGCATCGATGTGGCCTCGGGCGGCGAGCTTGCTGTTGCCCTCCGGGCGGGTGTCTCGGGTGACCGACTCCTCATGCACGGTAACAACAAGTCCGTGAGCGAGATCGACGCTGCTGTTGCGGCGGGCGTGGGCCGCATCGTCGTGGACTCGTTCGAGGACATCGTGCGGATCGCCGATGCGGCTGCGCAGGCGGGCGTCGTGCAGTCGGTGCTGGTCCGCGTGACGCTGGGAGTGGAGGCGCACACGCATGAGTTCATTGCGACCGCGCACGAGGATCAGAAGTTTGGCCTCTCGGTGGCCTCGGGCGCTGCCGAGGAGGCGGTGCGCCGCATCGCGAAGCTGCCGAGTCTGGACTTCAGGGGATTGCACTCGCACATCGGCTCGCAGATCTTCGATGCATCGGGCTTTGAGGTGGCCGCCTCAAGGGTGGTGTCCTTGGCTCAGCGGATCTGGGACGAGCAGGGCATCGAGGTGGAGGAACTGAACCTCGGTGGAGGCATGGGCATCGCATATCTGGAGTCGGACGATCCGCTCAGCGTGCCGGACATGGCCCTGCAGATCGGTGACGTCGTCGGCAAGCAGTGTGCCCAGGAGGGCATTCCCATGCCAGCACTCGCCTTCGAGCCGGGGCGAGCCATCGTCGGCCCATCGACGGTGACGCTCTATGAGGTCGGCACGGTCAAGCGAGTCGACTTGGACGGTGGAGCCGCGCGCACCTACGTCTCGGTCGATGGCGGCATGAGCGACAACATCCGTACGGCGCTCTATGACGCCGAGTACACCGTCACCCTCGCCTCGCGTGAGTCGACCGCTGATCCGACTCTGTGTCGCGTCGTGGGGAAGCACTGCGAGTCCGGGGACATCGTCGTGCGCGACGCATGGCTGCCATCAGACCTCGCCCCGGGCGACCTGCTGGCGGTGGCAGCGACCGGTGCCTATTGCCGGGCCATGGCCTCCAACTACAACCTGCTCCCGCGTCCGGGCGTCGTGTCTGCACGAGATGGTGCCACCGCGATCGTCCTTCGCCGCGAGACGATGGACGATCTACTCAGCCTGGACCCCGGCGCCTGACCTCCACCGTCGTGCGGCGTGGCGGCTACTCGCGCTCGGAACCGGCGACCAGTGGCTCCGGCTCCTCGACCTCCGTACGGGTCAGCTTCCACAGGATGACCGCGAGGAGCGCGCCGATGAGGGGAGCCACGATGAACAGCCACACCTGGCTCAGCGAGTCCCCGCCATTGAGTAGTGCCGGTCCGAAGGATCGAGCAGGGTTGACGGAAGTGCCGGTCAGGGGGATGCCGACGATGTGCACCAGCGCGAGGGTGAAGCCGATGGCCGCACCGGCGAATCCTGGAGCAGCCACGCGCTCGGTTACCAGCAGGATCACCATCACGAACGCGGCCGTGAGGAGCAGCTCGAGCACGAAGGCGCCGGGCAGGTTGATCGCCCCGTTGTCGTAGCTGTTCGTCCCCAGCGCACCGGTGTAGTCCGTGACGCCGAACGAGGAGACGAAGAGCTTGAGGACGGCAGCCGCGGCGATCGCACCGAGAAACTGGACGATCCAGTAGCCCACCGCTTCGCGGGCAGGCATCCGGCGTCCCAGGAGCATCGCCAGGGTCACTGCGGGATTGACGTGTCCGCCGGAGATCGGACCGAAGGCGTAGGCGACGGCGAACAGCACCAGTCCGAAGGCGAATGCGACCCCGAGTACCCCGGAACCGGGGCCAGTGCCGTCAACGCCGACCATCGCGCCGATGCCGAAGATGGCGGCGCCGACGGCGAGGAATACGAGCAAGAACGTGCCGACGAACTCGGCTACCAGTTTGCGCCCAGCGAGTGACATGGCTCCTCCTCCGAGTCAAGGGCCCACCCCTTGACCTCCCACACATTGTCGGCTGCGGCGGCCAATTTCGGTGGAAGGCACGGATATCCGATCCCAGGCATCCGGGGCATGGGAACGCCGACTTTGGGCAATCCCCGTGTCGTGGTCGGTGGCGGCCACCTGAGAGGCTGTGCACATGTCTGAGCACGAGTCCCCCCGGCCCCTTTCCGTGGCAGTGCTCGGCGGTGGCACGGTGGGCTCGGCAGTGGTGCGCATGCTGACCGAGCATGCGGAGGAGCTCCAGGCGCGGATCGGGGCGCCGGTCGAGGTCACGGGCGTTGCCGTGCGGGACGCGTCCAAGGTCCGCGAGGGCATTCCCTCGTCCTTGATCACGACGGATGCCGAGTCCCTCGCGGCAAGCGGCGCCGACATCGTCGTCGAATTGATCGGCGGAATCGAGCAGGCAAGGAGCCTGATCCTCGCAGCCATGGCGGCCGGGTCAAGCGTCGTGACGGCGAACAAGGCCCTCATGGCCGAGGACGCGGCGACCCTCTACGCGGCAGCAGCTGACAACGGCGTGGACCTGTCCTTCGAGGCCGCGGTCGCGGGGGCAATTCCCCTCATCCGGCCCATGCGCGAGTCGTTGGCCGGCGATCGGGTGACCAAGGTTCTGGGCATTGTCAACGGCTCCACCAACTACATGCTCACCAAGATGGATGAGGAGGGCGTCGAGTACTCCGACGTCTTCGACGAGGCGATGGCCCTTGGATTCCTTGAGGCCGATCCCACTCTGGACATAGGCGGGCATGACGCTGCAGCGAAGGCCGCCATCCTCGCGCAGCTTGCCTTCCATACGAGCGTCACTATTGAGGATGTGCACTGCGAGGGCATCGCGAGCGTCACCGCGGATGATGTGCGAGCCGCGAAGGACATGGGCTTCGTGATCAAACTGCTCGCGGTGGCAGAGCGAGTCGACGACGGCATCATCGTGCGCGTCCATCCGACCATGCTGCCGCGGAGTCATCCGCTGGCCGCGGTGCGCGGCTCCTTCAATGCTGTCTTCGTCGAGGCGGAGGCCGCAGGAGAGCTCATGTTCTACGGCCGGGGAGCCGGTGGGTTCCCGACCGCCAGCGCAGTCATGGGCGATCTGGTCACCGCTGCACGCCACCGGGTCACGGGTGGACGCGGGCCGGGGGAGAGCATTCACGGAGGCCTTCCAGTCCTGGATATCGGCCATGCCCGCACGCGCTACTACGTCAACCTCGACGTGGCAGACCGTCCGGGCGTCCTTGCGTCCATCGCGGCGGCGTTTGCCGAGAACGGGGTCAGCATTCAGGTCGTTCGGCAGGATGGGCACGGAGCTGATGCTGGGCTGATCGTCCGTACCCATATGGCGTCCGATGCCGATCTCAGTCGCACGGTGGAGCGACTGCATGAGCTCGACACGGTTCGTGAGGTGCTGGGCGTCATGCGAGTCGAGGGCGAGGCTGGAGAGTAGCGATGGCACACGTGTGGCGTGGACTTATCGAGGAGTACCGCGATCGCCTTCCGGTGAGCGACGCGACTCCGGTCGTGACCTTGCGCGAAGGGGGAACGCCGCTCGTCTACGCCTGCACGGTGAGCGAGCTGGTGGGGTGCGAGGTGTGGCTCAAGTACGACGGAGCCAACCCGACGGGGTCCTTCAAGGATCGCGGAATGACGATGGCCATCTCCAAGGCAGCCGAGGCGGGAGCCGAAGTGGTCATCTGCGCATCGACGGGCAACACGTCGGCGAGCGCCGCGGCCTACGCAACGAAGGCCGGCATGCGCAGCGCCGTGCTCGTGCCGCAGGGAAAGATCGCGATGGGCAAGCTCGCCCAGGCGATCGTCCATGGTGCGACGCTGCTTCAGGTCGATGGAAACTTCGACGAGTGCCTTCGCATAGCGCGCGAACTTGCCGATCGGTTCCCGGTTGAACTGGTCAACAGCGTCAATCCAGCGCGTATCGAAGGGCAGAAGACCGCAAGCTTCGAGATCGTTGACCAGCTCGATCGTGCACCGGACATCCACGCGCTGCCTGTGGGCAACGCCGGGAACATCACCGCGTATTGGAAGGGCTACACGGAGTACGCGGCTGACGGATTGGCCTCATCGCGCCCTCGCATGTGGGGGTTCCAGGCCGCAGGTTCGGCCCCGATCGTCCTCGGCCACGCCGTCGATCAGCCGGAGACCATCGCCACTGCCATCCGCATCGGCAACCCCGCATCGTGGCAGCAGGCCGAGCAGGCGCGCGACGAGTCCGACGGGGTCATTGAGTCGGTGACGGATGAGGAGATCCTCGCGGCGTACCGACTGCTGGCCTCGCGCGAGGGACTCTTCTGCGAGCCGGCCAGCGCCGCCAGCGTCGCCGGAGTGCTGAAGAAGCACGCGGCAGGTGAGTTGGATTCCGGCCAGACCATCGTGTGCACTTTGACCGGCAACGGGCTGAAGGATCCGCAGTGGGCGCTGGAGGGAGCCACGGATCCCGTTGTCGTCCCCGTTGATGTGCAGGCCGCTGCTCGTGCGCTTGGCCTGGTGACCTGATGTCGGTGGGGGCATCGCCCGTGCGTGTTCGACGCGAGGCCGTTCGCGTCGTTGTCCCGGCGACGAGTGCCAACCTTGGCCCCGCATTCGACTCGGCTGGGCTGGCGCTGGCCGTGTACGACGATCTTGTTGCCATGGTCACTGAGGACGAAGGTGTCCTTGTCGAAATCGCCGGCGAGGGTGAGCAGACGCTGCCTCGCGATGAGCAGCACCTCGTCGTGCAGTCGATGAGGTCGGCCTTCGATCGGATGGGTGTCGAAGTCCCCGGCTTCGTCCTCAGGTGCATCAACTCCATTCCGCATGGTCGAGGTCTCGGCTCATCGGCAGCCGCCATCATCGGCGGAATCGTCCTTGCACGGGCCATGGTGGAGGGCGGCGCCGAGGTCATGAGTGACGCTGACGTTCTTCAACTGGCTCTGGAGCAGGAGAAGCATCCGGACAACCTCGCGGCCGCCTTGCATGGGAGCTTCACCGTCGCCTGGATCGAGGATGACGGCAAGGTCGACGTGGTGCGGATGCCGACGCACCCGGGTATTCGTCCTGCGGTGCTCGTGCCCGCGGCCGAGTTGTCCACCGCTCAGGCTCGTGGGCTGCTGCCAGAGTTCGTATCGCTGGCCGACGCGACGGTCAACATCGCGCGGTCTGCGCTGCTCGTGCATGCACTCACCTTGGACCCCACGAGATTGATGTCCGCTACGCACGATCGCATTCATCAGCACAGCAGGGCATCGGCCTACCCGGACTCGGTCTCCCTGGTGTCGCGGTTGAGGGAATTAGGCGTACCGGCCGTGATCTCCGGTGCCGGACCGTCCGTGCTTGCCTTCCTTGACGACGATGCCGCGGAAGCGATGGCCTCGCTGCAGACCGGCGACTGGATCGTTCGTGAACTGGCGGTCTCGCCGGCAGGTGCGCGAGAGGTGCCGCTGCAGCCGACTTCCTGAGGCCGGGACGGGTCGCTCGGGCGCCGCGCCGGGGGAGGTGGGGCACCCGTTCTGGACCCGGTGCTACCCTTGGCTCAGTCCAGATTCTCCGAGACCTCCAAAGTTCGTCAGGCTCTCGCCGAATCACCGGGGTCCGCCCCCGGAGCGTGCCGATCTCGTGCACGGGACGCACTCACCCACTCGCCGACAGGCTCAGGTCATCAGGCTCAGGTCATCAGCACCGGAGTACGGACCGAGGTCGGACGGTGCAGCGGGGGTGCAGGCGCTTCTCGATCCCTGAGGAGCCGAACCCCATCCCTCATCCTGAGGGCGAATCTAAGGAATCCACGTGACGGATACTGATGTGACAGCCAGCGCCTCGAGCA
>JAIOXK010000058.1 GCA_021741645.1 Candidatus Nanopelagicales bacterium | reverse complement strand
GCCGAGAGGCAGTGAATGGTCGCGAAACGCCCGGGAAAGCCACTGTTTCGCGACCATTCACTGCCTCTCGGCGGTGGGGTGGCGGGGGCGCTCGTTAGGATGGCGCCGCGCTGGCAGTCCAGCGCATTCGACTTCCCAAGGAGAAGAACGTGTCCGAGCGCACCCTCGTCCTGATCAAGCCTGACGGCGTCGCCCGTGGTCTCGTCGGCGAGGTGATCGGCCGCATCGAGCGCAAGGGCTTCGCCATCGTCGCGATGGAATTGCGCACCCTCACCCGCGAGGTGGCCGAGTCCCACTACGGCGAGCACAAGGACAAGCCGTTCTTCGCCGATCTCGTCGAGTTCATCACCAGCGGCCCTCTGCTCGCCGCCGTGATCGAGGGCCCTGACGCCATCGTGCAGTGGCGCAACATGATGGGTGCCACCAACCCGGCCAAGGCCGAGATGGGCACCATCCGTGGCGACCTCGCCACCGAGATGCAGAACAACGTGACCCACGGCTCGGACTCCCCGGAGTCGGCCGCCCGCGAGGTCGCGCTGTTCTTCCCGGGCCTGTAGGACCGGCAGGAGTCAGGGACACCCATGAGGCCAGCCGTGATCGGCGTAGGCGTCGGCGCAGCCGTCGGTGCTGCCGTCGCCCTGGCCTCCCGTGGCCCCACCCTCGTCGAATGGCCGACGCCGGTGCGCCGGGCGTTTCCGTTCGTCCTCGGCGGACTGACCGGCGGCGTCGTCGGAATGAAGACGGGCGCGTCGCTCTCCCTCCTGCGAGCAGCGACCGGTCGCGGCCCTGGGCCGATCACCTCGGCCACTCCCGTGATCATCGGGGCAGCCGCCCTCGGCGCGGTTGCCGTGGCCGGGCGCCTGGCTTCAGCTCGCGTGCTGGGAGGCCTGGCCGAGCAGGGACGCGAGCTCGATGACGTCAACGCGCAACCACCCGCCAACCCGGATGTCTCCGGTGGCCCGGGCTCCTTGGTGAGCGTTGAGGAACTGGGTCGCGAGGGCGCTCGTTTCGTCAACGACGCGACGACACCGGACGGAATCCGAGAGGTGACGCTGCAGGAGCCCGTGGCCTCACCGGTGCGCGTCTTCATCGGGGTCGACGCTGCCAGCACACCTGAGCAGAGGGTCGGCCTGGCGATGGCCGAGCTGCGTCGCACCGGTGCCTTCGATCGCGGCACGCTGCTCATCCAGGCGCCGGCGGGCAGCGGGTACGCCAACTCCTTCCCCGTCGACGTGCTGGAAGTCCTCACGCGTGGGGACTGCGCCTCCGTCGCGGTGGGCTACGGAGTCATGCCGTCCTTCCTGTCCTTGAACAAGGTCCCGGTTGCCCGTCAGACCCAGCGCCTGCTGCTCGACGCCATCCGGGCCGAGGTGCAGGATCGTCCGACCAAGCCGCGGCTGCTGCTCTACGGCGAGAGTCTCGGCGCGGAGGTCCAGGAGTCGGCGGTTCCGGCCGGTCCTGCCGATCTTGACCACTACGGCATCGCGGCCGCCCTCTGGGTGGGCACGCCCGGCGGGGATCGCTCGGACCTGTTCCACGCTCTGTGTGCCGACGAGTCCTTCACCGTGGACCGCCCGGAGCAGCTCCCCGATCCGATGCCCTCGCCGCGCCCGCGCGTGTGGTTCCTCGAGCACGACGGTGATCCGGTGGTGCGCTTCCGGCCCAAGCTCCTGCTCGATCGGCCTGCGTGGCTGTCCACCGACGGTCAGCGCGGACGCAATATCCCGGACGCGATGACCTGGAAGCCCGGAATCACCTTCGCCGAGGCCTTTGTCGACACGATGTTCGCCACCCATGTGAAGCCGGGCCTGTTCGAGAGCAGGGGGCATGACTACCGGGCCGACCTAGGCGCCGTGACCACGACTGCCTTCGATCTGCCGTCAGACCCTGATACCTCCGAGAGGCTGGAGGCCTATCTGCGGCGCACGGAGGTCGAGCGGGCTCAGCGCCTCGGAGAGGCCTGAGGTCCCTGCCACTGCCTCTGGCGGCCCGGGCCCCTCGCCACGTGGTCGCGTCACGGGGTGTGGAGGTGCCGTGTGGAATGCGGCTAGCATGGGGTTTCCCAGTCCTGCAGAGAAGGGCCGCTTCCCCATGGCTGCTTCGTCCACCTTCGGTGGTTCGTCGTTCGTCGGCCGCGACATGGCTGTCGACCTCGGCACGGCGAACACGCTCGTCTACGTGCGCGGACGGGGCATCGTCCTGAACGAGCCTTCCGTGGTCGCGATCAACAACAACACCGGTGGCATCCTGGCGGTCGGCTCCGAGGCCAAGCGCATGATCGGCCGAACGCCCGGCAACATCGTCGCGATCCGCCCCTTGAAGGATGGCGTCATCGCCGACTTCGACACCACTGAGCGCATGCTCCGCTACTTCATTCAGAAGGTGCACCGTCGTCGTCATCTCGCGAAGCCGCGCCTCATCGTGTGTGTTCCGTCCGGCATCACGGGCGTCGAGCAGCGTGCGGTCAAGGACGCCGGGTACGCGGCGGGGGCCCGCAAGGTCTTCATCATCGAGGAGCCGATGGCTGCTGCGATCGGCGCAGGTCTTCCGGTGCACGAGCCGACCGGCAACATGGTCGTCGACATCGGCGGTGGTACGTCTGAGGTCGCCGTCATCTCGCTGGGTGGCATCGTGACGTCACTGTCGGTGCGGGTCGGCGGCGACGAGCTCGACAACGCGATCATCCAGTACGTCAAGAAGGAGTACTCGCTGATGCTCGGCGAGCGCACCGCCGAGGAGATCAAGGTCGCCATCGGCTCCGCCTTCCCGATGCCCGATGAACCGCACGCGGAGATTCGCGGACGCGACCTCATCACGGGCCTGCCGCGCACGATCGTCGTCTCCGCCGAGGAGATCCGCCGAGCGATCGACGAGCCTGTCCATGCGATCGTCGATGCCGTCAAGGCCACGTTGGATCGCACTCCGCCGGAGCTCTCGGGCGACATCATGGACCGCGGAATCGTGCTCACCGGTGGCGGTGCCCTGCTCAAGGGGCTCGATGAGCGCCTGCGTCACGAGACTGGCATGCCGATCATCATCGCGGACCGTCCGCTGGACTGCGTTGCGCTCGGATCGGGCAAGTGCGTGGAGGAGTTCGACGCGCTTCAGCAGGTTCTCGTCTCCGAGCCTCGCCGCTGACTCTCGACCGACGTTCCCGGGGGCATGCTCGCGCTCCCCGGCTGTGCAGTCCAGACTTGACCCATGTTCTCCCGGCGAACGCGTTTCCTGCTCGCCATTCTCGTCGTCGCCTCGTTGACCTTCGTGATCCTCGACCTGCGCGGCGGGGAGGGGCCGTTCGCGAGCGTCCGAGCCGTCGGGGCGAACGTTCTCGGCGGACTCGAGCGGGCGGCGGCCACGGTGTTCTCGCCCATCACGGGAGCGGGCAGCTGGTGGTCCACCATGCGGGATCAGTCGGGGCAGATCACCGACCTCACCAGGGAGAAGCAGGCGCTTCGCTCGGAGCTTGAGCAGTTGACCAATGACAAGGCGAGAGCCGCCGCGCTCGACGGACTGCTGAAGGTCGCCAGCGTCGGCCAGTACCGGTTTGTGCCGGCTGAGGTCATCGCCATCGGTCCGGTGCAGGACTTCTCCTGGACGGTCACGATCGATGCGGGACGCAACGACGGCATCGAGCAGGACATGTCTGTGATCAACGGCGCCGGACTCGTCGGCCGCGTGCTGAAGACAACCGCGAGCACGTCCACTGTCGTGCTGATCGTCGATCAGGGGTCCGCGGTCGGTGGTCGGATCGCCGGCACCGGCGAGATCGGCATCGTCTCCGGAACCGGCAGCCAGGAGACCCTGGAGTTCGAGCTTCTGGACCCGCTCGCTGACGTGCGCGTCGGTGATGCGCTGGTCACCTTCGGGTCCAAGGGCGGACGCCCGTATGCACCCGGTCTGCCGATCGGTCAGGTGGTGGAGGTCCAGGGCAAGGGCGGCCAGCTGACGCGCACGGCCATCGTCGCCCCGTTCGCGGACATGTCGCAGCTGAGCATCGTGGGCGTCGTGACGAAGCCGCCCCGCGAGGATCCGCGCGACTCCGTGCTCCCGGCGCTGGACGATCTGAGCATCGTGCCCACGCCCGCACCGCTGGGTGGCGCGGACGAGGGGGCTGGTGCATCTGACGAAGCCGTCGACAGCGAGCCCGCTGCGACGCAGGCCCCCGAGGAGGAGACCGCCGCGGTGCCGGTGGAGGAGGACGAGCAGTGATCTGGCGGCAGGCGCTGATCATCGGGACGTTCATCCTCGGGGCCGTGCTCATCGAGCTCACCGTGCTCACTCGCCTGGGGATTCCTGGTGCCACGCCTGACCTGGTCGTCGTGACCGTGGTGGCCATCGCGCTGGCCATGGGCCCGGTTCAGGGGGCGGTCGCAGGCTTCTCGGCGGGGGTGCTCGTCGATCTGGCTCCGCCCGGGGACACGCTCGTGGGCGTCAATGCGATCGTCTATGTGGCCATCGGTTTCGTCACCGGATACGCCGTGGACCCCCGAGATCGCACCGTCCCGGTGATGATGGGCATGACGGGACTGGCCACCGGAGCGGCCGTCCTGCTGATCTCCGGGCTGGACACGCTTCTGGGCAGCGATCGCGTGGACTGGGAGCAGGTGCCGGAGCTGACCCTCAGCAGTGCGCTCTACGGCATTCTGCTGGCACCGGCACTGATCCTGGGCGTCGCCTGGGTGGTGCGCAAGGCCACGCCGGAAGTCCTCGTCGAATAGAATATTTGCCTTAAATAGGACATAACGGGGCGGTTGGAACCACGACTGTCGCGTTCACGTCGTACCGTCGTATCCGGCAGTTCGCCCACGCACGGGGCGGGCCAGGAACGAGCAGAGGCGAGCACATGGCGACGTCATGGGAGGTGGGCCGGTGAGCGAGCGCTCCAATCTGCGCCTGCTCGTGCTCGCGGTCCTGGTGCTCTCGCTGCTGGGCACGCTGGTGGCCCGCGCCTACTACCTGCAGGTCATGGAGGGTGCTGAGTACCGCGCAGCCGCTGAGAACAACACCGTGCGGGAGGTGGCCGAGCCGGCAGTCCGGGGAATCGTGCTGGATCAGGCGGGCCGCCCGCTGGTGGCCAACCGCACCACGGTGGTCGTCACGGTGGACCGTCAGGTTCTCGATCAGCAGCCCAACGACGGAGCCGCGGTGATCACTCGTCTGGCTCGAATTCTCGACACTCCGCGCGAGTCCATCGCCGACCGGTTGAAGACGTGCGGGTCTGAGGGGGCCAAGCCGCCGCCCGTGTGCTGGAACGGCTCCACCTACCAGCCGGTGCCCGTGGCGAGCGACGTCGATACGCAGATCGCCCTGAGCATCATGGAGCGCCGACGTGAGTTCCCCGGCATCTCAGCGAAGCTGGAGGCTGTTCGGGAGTACCCGGCACCGTTCAATGCCAATGCCGCCCACATGCTCGGGTACCTCGGGCCGGTGACGGAGGAGCAGCTCGAGGCTCAGGGAGACGGCGACGATCGGCTCCGACGCACGGATGTGGTGGGCCGCACCGGGCTCGAGAGTCAGTACGACGACGTGCTGCGCGGAAAGCCCGGCATCACGACGCTGGCGGTCGACACGGCCGGTCGTGTGACCGGAACCCTCGAGGAGCGCGACCCAACGCCCGGCAACTACGTCGTCACGAGCATCGACTCGCGGCTTCAGTCGGTCGTGGAGCAGCAACTGCTCGCCGCCATTCGACGTGCTCAGGAGCAGGACTACGCGGGCAAGTCCGGTGCTGCGGTCGTCGTCGAGGTGGACACCGGCCGCATCCTCGCGATGGCCAGCTATCCGACCTACGACCCGTCGATCTGGATCGGCGGCGTCACGAAGAAGCAGTTCAAGCAGCTGATCGATGACGAGTCGCTGTCGTCGAACGCGTACCAGGGTCAATTCGCGCCAGGTTCGACCTTCAAGGCCGTCAGCACGGCCGCGGCTGGCAATGACAACTTCGATCTCTACGGCATCTACCCCTGCCCGTCCCGCATGAAGATCGGCACGCAGGTCTTCCGCAACTACGAGTCCAATGCCTACGGGCCCATCTCCCTCACCCGGGCACTCGAGGTGTCCTGCAACACGGTGTTCTACGAGATCGCCCGGCGTATGTGGCAGGAGGCCGGCGGCCCTGACGCAGAGGTGACTGCACCTGATCCCGTCGCCGAGTCCGCGCGGACCTTCGGTCTGGGAAGCAGGACCGGCCTGGACCTGCCGGGCGAGGCCTCGGGCCGTGTGGCCAGTCGGGAGTTCAAGTACGACAACTGGGAGGCGAAGAAGGACACCTGGTGCCGTAATGCCGAGGAGGGCTACCCGGAGACGAGGAAGACCGATCCCAAGCTCGCGGACTACTTCACCGCCCTCGACCGAGAGAACTGCACCGATGGCTACCAGTGGCGTGCAGGAGACGCGCTCAACGCCGTGATCGGTCAGGGCGATACCACCGTGACTCCTCTGCAGATGGCCATGGTCTACGCGACCATCGCGAACGGCGGCACGCTCTATCAGCCGCAGGTGGCCAAGGGGATCGTGTCGCCGACGGGTGACGTCGTCGAGGTGTTCGACCCGGTCGTGACCCGCCGGGTGGACGTGTCCAAGAAGACCCTCCGCTTCCTGCGCAATTCCCTGCCCGGTGTCACGACGGACGGATCCGGCAAGACCCCCTTCCTCGGGTTCCCGCTCGGCAAGATCCCGGTGGCGTCCAAGACCGGATCCGCGCAGGTGACCGGCGAGAAGGCCTCGACATCGTGGTTCGCGTCGTACGCGCCGGCAAACGACCCCAAGTACGCCGTCGTGATGATGGTGACCGAGGGCGGCACCGGGTCGAAGACGTCCGGTCCGAGCGTGCGCAAGATCTACGAGGCGCTCTTCGGGGTCAAGGGCCAGACCGTCAATCCACGTGACAGCGTGCTGGTGGGAGGATCCCCGCAGGATGCCCTCCCGACCGTTCGTCCCGATGGCACACCAGTGAGCCCGAAGGGTCGCGGATCGGGAGTCGCTGACATACGTGCGGCAGGATCGTCGTCATGAGCACGTTCATGCGAACGGATCCGTCCGTGCACACCTTGACACGGCAGAGCGGCTACTGGCGCGACCTGGACTGGATCCTGCTCATCGCGGCCGTCGCGACAACCATCTTCGGCTCCATGCTGGTGTGGTCGGCAAGTCGCGCTGACATGGCCTCGGACAGCGACCCGCAGTCGTACCTGAAGCGGCACGTGATCAACATCGTCATCGGCGTGGTCCTCGGCTGGATCGCCTCCCGGCTGGACCACCGGTGGCTGCGCGCGTACACCCCGATCATCTACGGGGTGTCGATGTTTCTGCTCGTCCTTCCTTTCGTCCCCGGACTCGGCACCACGATCGCGGGAGCCAGGGCATGGATCGACCTGCCGGGCGGTCTGACGATCCAACCGTCGGAATTCGCCAAGGTTGCCGTCATCTTGATGATGGCGGTGCTTTTGTCAGAGAAGCGGGACGCCGAGAGCGAGCCTCGTGACAAGGATGTTCTGCTGTCGCTCGGGGTCGCCCTCTTCCCGATCCTCATCATCCTCGTGCAGAACGACACCGGCACCGTTCTCATCCTCGGCTCGGTGGCGCTGTCGATCATCGCGGTATCCGGCGCGCGAACCCGCTGGGTTGTCGGACTGATCGGCGGGGCCGTCGTGGGCATCATGGTGGCCATTCAGGTCGGCCTGCTCAAGGAGTACCAGGTGCAGCGGCTGACGTCGTTCATCAATCCGACAGCGGATGTCTCAAGTTCGGCCTATAACGCGAATCAGGCACGCATTGCGATCGGTGGCGGGGGCTGGTCGGGTTACGGACTCTTCGAGGGACCGCAGACGCAGGGGAAGTTCGTTCCCGTGAACGAGAGCGACTTCATCTTCACTGTGGTGGGGGAGGAGCTGGGCTTCATCGGCAGCGTCGTGCTGCTCGGACTGCTGGCGATCGTGCTCTGGCGAGCAGTGATGATCGCCTTCCGCGCGGACGACATGTACGGACGCCTGGTGGCGACGGGCATCGTGGCCTGGCTCGCGTTCCAGATGTTCGAGAACGTGGGCATGGCCTTGGGCATCATGCCCATCACCGGTATCCCCCTACCGCTGGTCTCTGCAGGCGGAACTTCCATGATGGCGACGTGGATCGCGATCGGCCTCCTGCAGAACATTCGCCTGCATGCGGTGAGAGCAGGCGTCTGAGTCGATCGCCTTTGCGCGCCCACCCGCGATCGCAGGTATCCTCGTGTCGTGACTTCCCCGGGACAGAGTGTCTTCGACCAGCTCGAGCGGCTGCTGCCGTTCGTCATGAAGCCGATCCAGTACGTGGGCGGCGAGGTCAATGCCGTCACGAAGCCGTGGGAGGACGTCACGGTGCACTGGGCGCTCATGTATCCGGACGCCTACGAGGTCGGAGCCCCCAATCAGGGCGTGCAGATCCTCTACGAGGTGATCAACGAGCGTGATGACGCCCTGGCCGAGCGCACCTATGCCGTCTGGCCGGATCTGGAAGCGCTGATGCGCACGCATGACGTCCCGCAGTTCACGGTGGATGCGCATCGCCCGGTGGGGGACTTCGACGTTCTGGGGCTGTCCTTCAGCACCGAGCTGGGGTACACGAACATGCTGACGGCCCTCGACCTCGCAGGCATACCCCTGCATGCAACGGATCGTGACGAGACGCACCCGATCGTTGTCGCTGGTGGTCATGCTGCCTTCAATCCCGAGCCCATCGCCGATTTCGTCGACTGCGCTGTGCTCGGTGACGGCGAGGAGGCGGTGCTGCTGATCACCGAGATCGTCAAGCAGTGGATCCTCGACGGACGCCCCGGCGGACGCGAGCAGGTCCTGCTCGATCTCGCGCGCAGCGGTTCGATCTACGTTCCGCGTTACTACGACGTCGACTACCTGCCGGACGGCCGGATTCAGCGCGTCTCCCCGAACCACGCCGACGCGCCCTGGCGGGTGCGCAAGCACACGCTCATGGACCTCGATGAGTGGGCGTATCCCAAGAATCCGCTGGTGCCGCTGGCGGAGACGGTGCACGAGCGCATGAGCGTCGAGATCTTCCGCGGATGCACGCGTGGTTGCCGGTTCTGCCAGGCCGGAATGATCACGCGCCCGGTGCGCGAGCGAAGCATCACCGGCATCGCCGAGATCATCGAGAATGGCCTGGAGAAGACCGGCTACGAGGAGGTTGGACTGCTGTCGCTGTCCAGCGCTGATCACTCGGAGATCGCTGACGTCGCTCGCAATCTCGCTGATCGATACGAGGACAGCCAGGTCTCGCTCTCGCTGCCGAGCACGCGCGTCGACGCGTTCAACGTCGACCTCGCGAATGAGCTTTCGCGCAACGGACGTCGCAGCGGTCTGACGTTCGCCCCCGAGGGTGGCAGCGAGCGCATGCGCAAGGTGATCAACAAGCAGGTAACCGAGGAGGACCTCATCCGGACGGTCACCACCGCCTACGCGGGCGGCTGGCGCCAGGTGAAGCTGTACTTCATGTGCGGGCTGCCCACCGAGACCGATGAGGACGTCATGCAGATCGCCACGCTCGCCCGCGAGGTGATCAAGGCGGGTCGAGAGGCGACCGGGCGCAAGGACATCCGCTGCACCGTCTCGATCGGCGGATTCGTGCCCAAGCCGCACACGCCGTTCCAATGGGCCGCGCAGCTCGACCACGAGACGACGGATGCCCGCCTGCGCAAGCTCAAGGAGATCATTCGCAACGACCGCGAGTTCGGTCGGTCGATCGGCATGCGCTATCACGATGGCAAGCCCGGCATCGTCGAAGGTCTGCTCTCCCGCGGGGACCGTCGAGTCGGCAGGGTCATCGAGCAGGCGTGGCGCGACGGCGCCCGATTCGATGGCTGGAGCGAGCACTTCTCCTTCGATGGCTGGATGCAGGCGGCGCAGTCAGTCTTCGCCGACGGTCCGGTCGATGTCGACTGGTTCACCACTCGCGAGCGGGACCGCGCTGAGGTGCTGCCCTGGGAGCACCTGGACTCCGGGCTCGACATCGAGTGGCTGTGGGAGGACTGGCAGGACTCGCTGGCGGAGATCGCGGTAGACGACTGCCGTTGGACCCCCTGCTTCGACTGTGGGGTCTGCGACCAGATGGACACCGAGATTCAGACCGGGCCCACGGGTGTGGTCACGCTGCCGATGCCAACGCTGCCCCCGTCACCTGTGCTCGTGTCGCAGGACTCCTGACTCGTGGCACCACGTCCACCGGAGCGCGAGGTCGCTCCGACTGTTCAACGTCTGCGCCTTCGCTATGCCAAGCGGGGTCGGCTCCGATTCTCCAGCCACCGTGACTTCCAGCGTGCACTGGAGCGAGCACTGCGTCGATCGCGGATTCCCATGGCCTACAGCGCCGGCTTCTCCCCGCACCCGAAAGTGTCCTATGCCAACTCGGCCGCCACGGGGGTAGCGAGCGAGGCCGAGTACTTCGAGATCGGGGTCGTCGAGCAGTGTGACCCGGATGCGGTGCGACGTGCGCTCGATGCGGCACTGCCACCCGGTCTCGACATCGTCGACGTGGTCGTGGCCCGCACCCCCGACTTCGTGCAGCGCCTGGAGGCGTCCCATTGGCGGATCGAGCTGCCGGGGGTCTCGGATGCTGAACTCGAGACCGCGGTGGACGCGTTCTTGTCCTCGGACGAGGTGCTCGTCGAGCGGATGACGAAGAACGGAGTCCGGACATTCGACGCGCGGGCAGCGGTCGCCTCGGCCCTGTGCGGCGCGCAGGAGTCTGCGGGTGAGGGCCCGGCGGGGGACTGTGCGATACTCACCTTGGTCGTTCGGAACGGAACACCGTCCGTCCGACCCGATGATGTCTTGTCCGCGCTGCGAGGCGTGGCCGACCTCGTGCCGCCGGCCCCTCCACGGGTCACCCGGCTGGCACAGGGGCCACTCGACCAGCACGGCACCACGGTCTTCGACCCCTTCGAGCCCGACCGGGCCGCGGAGGCCGAGGCCTGACCGTCCGGTGACCGGACATCGTTGGCAGGGTGGCAGAGCCGCGCCAGATGCGCGCTCTCGGCCCCGCATCCATCAGGCTTGCTGAGGGGTTCGCCCCTCCCAGACATCGGCGCTCAGCCGGGCATTGCCCGCGCGAGGCCACGAAGGAGTGCGACCCCATGGTCGACGAGATGAATACCCAGGATCCAGGAACAGCCGACACGGCACCGGCAGTGGCCAAGCGGACGCGCCGACGCGCGGCCAGTCGGCCGGCTGGCCCGCCGGTCGACGTCGTGGACTCACCTGTGGCACAGGGGGATGCCCCGGCTGAGGAGAAGCCCAAGAAGAAGGCGGCCGCGCGCAAGGTCACCAAGAAGGCCACCGCGAAGGCGGCTCCTGCCGGCAAGGCCGAGACTGCCGACAAGGCCGAGGCTGCTGCGGATCAGGCTGACGCCGCCGGGGACCAGGCGGCCGAGGAGAAGCCCAAGCGCAAGACCACCCGCAAGTCCACGAAGAAGGCCCCGGCCAAGGCGACTGCTGACGCCGCCACGGGTGACGCGGCGTCCGACGGCGCTGACACCCGGATGGCCTCGCCAGCGTTCGTGGCCCCCCTGTTCCAGGCGCCCGAACCGGGTGCACCCGAGCTCGGTGCCCCCGAGCCGGAGGCACCCGCAGCGAAGGCCCCCAGGGGCGCGAAGTCCAGGGGCAGGTCGTCAGAGGCCGACGATTCCGAGGGCGAGGCGTCCGAGGCCGTCGGAGACTCTGCGGGAGACTCTGCGGGAGACGAGGAGAACGAGGACGGCACCCGTCGCCGTCGCCGTCGCCGTGGCGGCCGTCGCCGTCGCAAGAGCGGCGATGAAGACGATGCAGAGTCGTCGGAGACTTCTGATGACGCTGACTCGGACGATGCGGAGAGCCCTGAGGGCTCCGAGGACGGAGAGTCCGAGGACGGCGGCCGTCGCCGTCGCCGTCGCCGTCGCCGTCGTGGATCCGGCGATGATGCAGACGGATCGCCGGACGACCCGCCGAACACGGTCACCCGGGTGCGCGAGCCGCGGTCCAAGGGTGGCGACGATGTCACCAGCCTGAAGGGCTCGACGCGACTGGAGGCCAAGAAGCAGCGTCGGCGTGAGGGTCGCGAGGCTGGCCGTCGTCGGGCCCCGATCCTGACCGAGTCCGAGTTCCTCGCCCGCCGCGAGGCCGTCGAGCGAGTCATGGCGGTCCGCGAGCAGGGGGAGCGTACGCAGATTGCCGTGCTGGAGGACGGCGTCCTCGTCGAGCACTACGTCACGCGTGGTACCTCTGGCTCGATGGTCGGCAACGTCTACCTCGGCCGCGTGCAGAACGTTCTGCCGAGCATGGAGGCGGCCTTCATCGACATCGGTCGCGGCCGCAATGCCGTCCTCTACGCCGGTGAGGTCAACTGGGACGCCGCGGGCCTGGACGGTCAGCCCAAGCGGATCGAGTTCGCACTGAAGTCCGGCGACCCCGTCCTGGTGCAGGTCACCAAGGATCCGGTGGGACAGAAGGGCGCTCGACTCACGAGCCAGGTGTCGCTGCCCGGTCGGTTCCTCGTCTACGTGCCCGACGGTTCCATGACGGGCATCAGTCGCAAGCTGCCCGATACCGAGCGCAGCCGTCTGAAGAAGATCCTCAAGCGCGTCATGCCTGACGATGCCGGGGTGATCGTGCGCACGGCCGCCGAGGGTGCTCCGGAGGAGGCGCTCGAGGCTGACGTCGAACGACTGAAGGCCCAGTGGGAGACCATCTCGGCGGCGGCCAAGACCGCCAATCCGCCAACCCTGCTCTACAGCGAGCCGGATCTGGCGATCAAGGTCGTCCGCGACATCTTCAATGAGGACGTTGCCTCGCTGATGGTCTCGGGTGACACCGTGTGGACGGCCCTGAACGACTACATCGGCGCGGTTGCCCCCGATCTGGCTGAGCGCCTCAAGCACTGGGTGGAGCCGAAGGACATCTTCACCGAGTACCGCGTCGACGAGCAGCTGATGAAGGCGCTTGATCGCAAGGTGTACCTGCCCTCCGGCGGCTCGCTGGTGATCGACCGAACCGAGGCCATGACCGTCGTCGACGTCAACACCGGCAAGTTCACCGGCCAGGGCGGCAACCTTGAGCAGACCGTCACGCGCAACAACCTCGAGGCGGCTGAGGAGATCGTGCGGCAGCTCAGGCTGCGCGACATCGGCGGCATCATCGTGGTCGACTTCATCGACATGGTGCTGGAGAGCAATCGCGACCTGGTGCTGCGTCGGCTGGTGGAGTGCCTCGGGCGCGATCGCACCAAGCATCAGGTGGCGGAGGTCACCTCACTGGGCCTGGTTCAGATGACGCGCAAGCGCATCGGCTCGGGGCTGCTGGAGTCGTTCTCGGAGACGTGCGACCACTGCAGCGGTCGAGGCGTGCGGATCACCCTGAATGCCGAGCATCATCATGAGTCCCCCAAGGGCCGCAAGCCTGCGGGATTCGTGGATCCGGCTGAGGCGGCGGCGCGTGCTCTGGCGGGAGCTCCCGCTGCGGACGCATCGTCGGACGAGGTCGACGT
>JAIOXK010000057.1 GCA_021741645.1 Candidatus Nanopelagicales bacterium | reverse complement strand
TGGGCGAGGTCAGTGCCGAGCAGTTCTGCCCGTACCCGCCCGGGGTGCCGCTGCTGGCGCCGGGGGAGCGGGTGACCCAGGAGACCGTCGATGCGATTCGTGCGGCCGGCAAGGTCGGTCGTGTCGCCTACAGCAGTGACCCGACTCTCGAGACCATCGAGGTCATTGACGAGATCTGAGTGCGCGAGGGGTGAGGATGACGACATGGACTCCGTCTTCGATGCCCACGCGATCGACATCGCCCTCGAACCGCTGCCGGTCGGTCAGTGCCCCGACGGGCCGGTCTCGACCGGACTGGCGGTGCTCGCCCGCACCGATGCCTACGAGGTGGGCGTGTGGGAGCACGCGGCCGGCCGGTCCACCGACATCGAGACCGATGAGGTGTTCGTCGTGATCTCCGGCTCGGGGCGCGTGCTGCTGGAGAACGGCGACGTGCTGGAGCTCGCGCCGGGAACGGTAGGTGTGCTGTATGCCGGCACCCGCACGACCTGGGTGATCGACGAACCGCTGCGCAAGGTGTGGATCGTGGAGCGGTAGTCGAGCTCACGCGGACGCGAGTGCGTCCAGCGCCCCGATGGCCTGAGCGTCGAGCTGCACTGACGAGCTCGCGCAGTTCTCCTCGAGGTGCGCGATCGATCCGGTGCCGGGAATGGGCAGCATCACCGGTGAGCGCTGCAGCAGCCAGGCCAGCGCCACCTGTCCGGGCGTTGCCCCGATGCGATCGGCGATCTGACGCACGGCGCTCTCCGGGCTGGCCAGATGACGACCGCCGAGGGGGAACCATGGGATGAAGCCGATGCCCTCCCGGTCGGAGTAGTTCAGCAGTTCCTCGGCACTGCGATCCGCCACGTTGTACATGTTCTGCACGGTGACGACGTCGAAGTGCTTGCGCGCTGACTCGACGTCGGCGACGCTCACCTCGGACAGTCCGATGTGGCGGATGAGGCCCTCGCGCTGGAACTCGGCGATGACGCCGAACTGCTCGTCCGCCGGCACGTGAGGGTCGATGCGATGCAGCTGCCACAGGTCAATCCGCTCGACTCCCAGACGACGCAGGGACATCTGCACGCACTGCCGCAGGTATGCCGGACGGCCCACCGGCTCCCACGCGTCCGGGCCCTGCCGCGTCAGTCCGCCCTTGGTTGCGATGAGGATGCCGTCGTAGGGGAAGAGGGCCTCGCGGATCAGGTCCTCGCTGACGTCAGGACCGTAGGCGTCGGCGGTGTCGATCAGGTCGACGCCGAGTTCCACGGCCCTGCGCAGCACGGCGATCGCGGTGTCGTGGTCGGCGGGAGGACCCCAGATACCTGCGCCGGTGATGCGCATCGCCCCGAAACCGAGGCGATTGACCGTCAGCGGATCGGTCGACTGGGCAGCGAGGGTGAACTTTGGTCCAGAGGAGGTCATGCCTCTATTCAAGCGTGCTGTCTCCTGCCCGTCACGTCATCACCCCTGAACCGCGGGACAGGCGAGTGAACGGTGAAACAATCGAGCCGTGTCCGACATCGTGCAGGCCATCCTTGACAGCTACAGACGTCGAGTCGGCTCGGAGCTCATTCCGCGCAGCGGCGATGCGAGGGCAGACGCAGGACGCCTTGATCAGTTCGAGGGTGTGGTTCTGAGTCACGATGGTGGGGACGATCCGGTGTTCGTCTACGCCAATGCGGCTGCTGCGTCGCTCTGGCGCATGCCGATCGATGAACTCATCGGAATGCCCTCTCGACTGTCTGCGTCGCCCGAGCACCGGCAGTCCCGTGCCTCGATGCTCGCCGATGCCGCAGCATCTGGTCTGCTCACGGACTACAGCGGTGAACGCATTGCGCAGGACGGAACTCGATTCGTGATCAGCGACGCCACCCTGTGGACGGTCGACTATGCCGGACGACCAGGCCAGGCCGTGGTGTTCTGGGAGTGGACGTCCGGGTCTGCGAACTAGGGGACGACCCTCTCGGGGGAGCGCTCGTCCTCGACCCGCTCTGCAACCGGCCCGGAGAGCGCGGCCGGATGACCATTCCTGCCGACCCACTCGGCCTGATAGCTGGCCGTGCCTCAGCCCCGGGTGAACTGGCCGTCCGCGTAAATGAACGTCACGGTGTTGCCGGACGCGAGGTCAATGCCGACCGCACCCGCGGGGAGCGAGCCGATGCGGTCATAGGCCCGCTGCGACGACGTGAACAAGACGGCCTGCTGTCCGGGGAACACGTCCCTCGCCGTTGCCGGCGGCATCGGCAGCGCGATGATGGGACCCTCCTGCCACGAGCCGTTCACGATGGTCTCGCCGAGGACCCCGATGGTCGTGGTGATGGGGCCGTTGTTCACGAGGGTGATGCCGCCGGGCGTCCCGTTGCCCGTCACCGTTGCGGTGTTGTCGAGGCCGAGGACGAAGGCCTGCCCGCGGTTCATCGGGGCGCGCGTATAGGGCGTGACGCGGTCACCGTCCTGCCCGGCGAATCCCGACAGCGCTGACCCCAGAACGACCACGGTCGACAGCAGCGGGTCGGCTGTCGCCCACACGGTGGCGGCGTTTCCCGTCGTCCCCGCCGCGAAGGCGAAGCGCTGCCCCGTCTGGTTCAGCAAGCTGGCGTCCATGCCGGTCGTGCGGATCAGGACCACCGTGCCGTCCTGCGAGGAGGAATCGGCTCCGGCGCCTCCGCTGATGGCGTCGGCTCCCGTGGCCCCGTGGAGCTCGTCGTCCCCCGGACCGCCGACGAGTCGGTCGGCACCTGAGTCGCCCATCAGGATGTCATCGCCGGTCCCACCGCGGACGACGTCGTCGCCGCCCCCGGCCAGGACCACGTCGTCGCCGGATCCTGCGATGATGACGTCGCGGCCGGTCGAGCCGCAGATGAGATCGGCACCGGTGCCGCCACGGACCCGGCCCGGTCCGGTGAGCACGATCACGTCGCGGCCAGACGTGCCGAGGACGTCACCGGAGTGCTGGTCGATGGTGGCCTGCTTCCCGAAGCAGGTCGGCACAACTGCCGAGGCCGGAGCCGCCGCCAATGCGGCGACGGAGATGGCCGCGGCGGACGTGGTGATGACGAGGAGTCGGCGCATCGCGCAATCATGACGGGTCCGGGCGGGAGCAGCGGGCGGGTTCCCCACCCCCGAAAGGGGGGTGGCGAGCGCAGGCACGTGCCGGCACAGCACGGATACCTTCACATCGAGTCGGCATGTCCGGTTGCCGGCCCTGACCTCAGTCGATTCACGATGAGCGGAGCATGTGGTGGGAATCAGGTTCGTGAGCGTCCCAGCGGTTGCACTCTCGACGGCACTCGCCGTGTGGGGCCTAGCCGGCTGCAGCTCGAGCGAGCAGACGCGCTCTGCCGCAGCGGAGGAGGCGTCCTCGTCGCCCTCGGCGAGTGAAGGTCTCGGCGGCGCGGACTCGAGTTCAGGCGTGCAGGAGGAGTTGGCCGCAGCCGTCGTGCCCGCCAATGCCCCCTGGCCGGATGTCAACGCCGATGACCTCACGTACAACCCTGCGAACCCGCGTCTGTGCATTCAGAACAACACCGGGGTGACGTTCTCCAGCCGCAACATGGGGGACATCGCAGCCGGCTCCCTTGCCTGCAAACTGGTCGAGAGGACTTCCATGTACCCCGTCAACTCGACGATGATCTACGAGGAGGGGCTGACGAACAGCGGAGTGTGCATCGAGGCGCAGGACTACCTGATGGGGCGCCCCGACATCACCATCTTCAAGACCGTGTGGGTGGGCTCGAAGATCACCTGCGGGAAGAAGCTCAAGCAGTTCGACCTGGGGGAGAACACCCGGACGAGCGAGTTCTTCTACTACCCCGACTACTTCTACGGCTCTCGTGGCCCGGATCAGGACGTGGAGTTTGCGAACAAGACCCTGATCCTCCACATCAGGCGATCCGCGTCCTAGTCGCAGGCGCCCCGACGCGCGGAACGGCAGGGTTGGACGCTGCCGTTGCGTGGCCCCGGCAGGATTCGAACCTGCGACGCACGGTTTAGGAAACCGACGCTCTATCCCCTGAGCTACGGGGCCGAGGCGCGTCTGCCAAACCGTCTGCGGAACCTTGACTGACGGCAGTCACGCTGAGCCAAGGGCGATGCTAGTCCGGTTTCCGAGGCTCGATCGGCGTGGGGTTGCCGCTTCGACTCCGCTTCTCGGCGTCATTCGAGGGGCCCGGGGCAATCGGGGCATGGTGACGCGCCGATACGGCCAGCGTCGGATCGACATCGGCGCCACGTCTGGGTCATCCCGCGATGGCATGCGCCTTCACTGTGTTGCGACGGGCACGCTCCGAGTCATCGACGGATTGGGCGCCTTGCTCAACAGGATGAGGCTTGCGACCGTGACGCCGTCTGCAGGGCGGGCTGCCACGGCGGTTCCATCCTTGGCGGAAGTCACGTGCAGAGTGATCGTGACGCTGCTTGTTCCTGAGGAGTTCCTCCCGGTGACAACGAACCTGCCTGGAGGAACAACGCCGGTTGGTTTCCCGCGAAGGTCGCCGGACGAGCGTTCGATGGACAAGCCCTGAGGCAATGCAGGATGGATCGAGAACTCCGCTCGTCCCCCGGAATTCTCAACAACCGTCAGAGAGCCTGATTCGTCTTGAGTCCACGTGGATAGTCCTGGCGGACTCACCTTCAACTCCGGCGCGGCAAGGCTGGTCGCCTGAGCCTGCGTGCTCCCGCTGGTTCCGGTTCTGCTGCTGGTGGCCCAGGTGTGTCTAGACGGGGCCGTCGGGTCGTCGAGCGATTCAGGCGAGCTGCAGTCGATCCTGCAGGAGCCGTACGGCGACAACAGCGTCACCGGCGAACACCATCGGATCACTGCCTGGATGGTCCAGGAGCATCTGCTCGGCGTAGGCCGATGGCCCCTGATCCCTGGGTGTCGCGAAGTTCGCCCATAGATCGGTGAGCGCCGAAGGTGTCTCGCCGCGCAGGTCGCCATTGAAGCGATCGACGATGGCTTGCGCGGCCCCAGCTGGCCCGCCCAGGTCGTTGTGCAGGAGGACGAACGCGATGTCGTACCAGTCCTTGGCGGCTCTGCGGGTGCGGGCGGCAGCGACCCTGGCCAGGAGGAACCCTGCGGTGCCCGTCACGTTGACGTCGACGGTTCGCTCGGCGCCGTCAACGACACTTGTGAGCGTGCGGACCTCGACGTCGCGAGAAGCGAACCCGGTGCCCCGCAGGTTGGCAGCGCCGAGGTTGTCGCACCCGGCGAAGCGGATGGTCGTGTTGTCGGGGATGTCGGCTTGATCGGTGAGGAGCTCGAACTTGACGACCGCGGGCGTGCCGCCGGCGGCGCAGACCCATCGCCACGCGCGTTCGTTGTCGGCCCGAAACCCTGCGGTCATCAACGCGGCCTCAAGCCGTTGCGCGTTGACGGATCCGGCGGCGACTTCGAGGTCGACCTGAACATCGACATCGGTCGTACCGGCATGCTGCCACTGGCTGTTCGAGCAGAGCAGTTCGGGTACCAGGCCGCCAAGCACGACGAATTCGGGTCGTCGACCGTAGTGATGGATGACGGCTACGAGAGCAGCCTCGGCCGCAGCGCGCGCCGCGCGTGAACGCTCCATCTCAGCCGTGTGTCATCACCTCCCGCAGGTGCTCGGCCGCCTCTTCTCCGCGGACGCCGGTGACTCGTAGATCCGCGAAGATCCGCGGCCAGGGTGCGATACGCGTGTCTCCGATCACGGTAGACAGGCGCTGTGACACCGTGGTCGGGAACGGCCGGAGGGTCACGCGTCCGCCGTCGAGCACCTGCAGACCGGATCGTCGCGCGAGCGCGTGGAGTTCGGCTGGCGTTGACGCATCGACGAGTACATCCGCACTGGTGACCTGAGTCAGGTATGGCGCGAGCAACGCTGCTCCGGCGACGCCGGTCAGCGACCACGTGACATTCAGCGCGTCCCACTGCTTGCCGAGCGATTCCAGTTCGGCCATGAGATCGCCGACGACACCCACTCGAATGGACGTACGAACGGGCTGATGCGTTGCCGCGGTCGCGTAGGCCTGCAGCAACTGGTGAGCATCGACGATCTCACGGGCAGAGTTTCGACCTCGTGCGCTCGACGCGCGCAGGTGGCCGAGTTCGGTCAATGTCGCGAGCGCATTCGTCGAGGCACCTGTCGAGAGGCCTGTTCGCTCATGGACCGCCGCCACGGTAGGTCTCACGCCGGTCAGGAGAGCCTCGGCCGTGCCGAGAACGGCCGCCGTCCATCTCGGCGGGCCCTTGACCGGCTTCGGAGCCTGGCCCGTGCGCGCCAGAATCAGCCCGGGCATGGACAGTTCTGCACCGCCAGTCTCGTCCACCCAGCCGAGCCCAGCCTGCGCAGTGGCAGCCGTCGCGCCGGGCGACATGTGTCGAGCGACGACGAGGTCGAGTCCTGAGGGGCTGCGGTCGAGCAGGTCGGTGACGTCACCCAGCCAGCCCTCGCCCACCCAGCCCGCGCCAACGCGGGTCTGGCCGATTCGAAGAACCACGACGGGCCCTTCCCCCGGCTCGACTGTGACGGGCACATCGGGGGGTAGCACCGCCGCCACGGCCCTCAGGATGCGCTCACGTCGAGAATCCATCCACACAGAATAACTCAATGGTTTCAATACATCACTTAAATAGTGAGGTATTGTGTGAAACGAGGATTTGGCCGAGCCTCTGGCGGGGAACGCCGCAGTTTTGGTCCCCATCGCTTCGAGCTGGTCGGGTGTCACCATGACCGCTTCGCCGGGTGGGCAACCGCCGCGACCGTCCAGTCCCCGACGAAGCGGGAGATGTCGTCCTCCCGGATGCGCACGAGCCGGCCCAGTAGGAACGCGTGCGTGCCGCCATGCATCAGGCAGTCCGGGCGGTACCACCAGAGGCAGACGAGGAACTGTGGCACGTCTGGGTCATCCCGCGATGGCAGGCGCCTTCACTGTGTTGCGAAGAGCACGCTCCGAGTCATGGACGGATTGGTCGCCTTGCTCAACAGGATGAGGCTGGCGACCGTGACGCCCTCTGCTCTGAGGTACTTACGGACCTGAACCGCACGCTTTCGTGCCACTCCAGTCCCGCGGCCACTCAAGGGGACAACTCCGGTGAGTGTCACGGGACCTGCAGCGAGACGCTGCCGCAGGCCATCCAGTCTCGCGGCCATCGCGTCTGTCAGCGTGGTGGAGCTTCTTGCGAATCGCACGGAGTCTGCAGGGCGGACCGCCACGGCGGATCCACCCTTGGCGGAAGTCACGTGCAGAGTGATCGTGACGCTGCTCGTTCCTGAGGAGTTTCTTCCGGTGACAACGAACTGGCTCGGAGGCACAACGCCGGTTGGTTTCCCGCGAAGGTCGCCAGACGAGGGTTCGATGGACAAGCCCTGAGGCAATGCAGGATGGATCGAGAACTCCGCTCGCCCCCCGGAATTCTCAACAACCGTCAGAGAACCCGAGTCGCCTTGAGCCCAGGTGAACATTCCTGGAGGGATCACCCTCAAGTGTGGCGATGCAAGGTTGTTTCCCTGAGCCTGCGCGCTCCCGCTGCTGTCCCCGGTGCCATTCGAGGGGGAGGTCGGCGGCGGCGGCGAGGGGGTCGCGGCTGCGGTGGCGGTGCCGGTCTGCTGCGCGGTGCCGGTGGTGTAGCCGGTGCGGGTGGTGCTGACGGTGACGGTTGCCGAGGCCCCAGCGCTGAGGCCGGTGACGGTGACCAGGCCTGTGCCGGAAATGGTGCTGGTTCCGGTGCTGCTGCTGGTGGCCCAGGTGTAGGCGGGGTCGTGGTTGGTGACCGTGACGGTGAAGCCGTCGCTGGTGCTGGTCACGGATCCGAATGCGGGGGTGAGTGCCGGATCTGCGGTCACGGTCAGCGGCAGGTCAATGCTTGATCGTGCAGAGATGACAGACGCGCCTGCAAACGAGGTAGCAGTGAACGTGTAGGTGCCTGAGGAAGCAGTCGTCGGCGTCCCGGTAATGGCCCCGGTACTTGAATTCAAGGTGAGACCTGTGGGCAGCGCAGGGCTCACGTCCCAGGCATCGGGCAGGATTGACAGCCCGAAAGTTGCCGACAGCGAGGCCGAGTAGGCGTTGTCAACCCGTGCCGCAGGAAGAGAGGTGGTGTGGAAATCGATGTAGTTGATGACTGCCCCAGGGGAGGCCAGTGCGGCACCTACCGAGTTGTAGTTCGTACTGGGCACTCGCGTGGTCGACGTATACGAAGAGCCAGCACCTCCGCCGCTGCTGGCCTTCTTTCCAATGTTGCTTCCACCTCCACCGCCACCGAGTCCGCCGTAATAGCCGGCACCACCTCCACCCCCGCCCACGTTGTATCGCGTAAGGCCGACTCCGCCGCCACCTCCGCCAGATGATGTTCGGCCGAGGTCGCTCGGAGATGTTGAGGTGGCGGAATTGCCAAGAGCCCCGCCTCCGCCGTCGGGACTCTCATCTGCTCCGGTGCCGTCTTCCCCCCTGCCTCCAAGGGAGCTGCCGAATCCGCCGCCACGTCCCACGATGGGCGTGGGTGCGAGAGAGTCCGGGGAGCCACTGCCGGCGCCTCCACCGCCGCCGGCAATCATGACGATGGTGTCGTCAACCGCTGCGGCGCTCGCGCCTCCGCCACCGGCCCCGGTGCCGTACGCATTACTCCCTCCATTCCCGCCTGAAGCAAGGCCGAACGCAGATGCGCCTCCCGTTGCCGTTGGGGAATCCGCTCCATTTGCACCGAGACCGATGTAGATGGTCTCGCCCGCCGCAACCGACACACCTGCCGTCACCTTGTAGCCCGTGCCCCCCGGGGCGGCTGCAACGTCACCTGAGCCGGGGAAGCTGCCGCCATTGCCGCCCGAGATGCTCACTTCGATCACGCTGACGCCGCTGGGGACGACCCAGGAGGCGTCTGCGGGGTAACTGGTCACCGCTGCATGGGCAGGGGGCGTCAGCAGCGAGGAGGCGATGACAGCACAGATGGACAGTGCCAGTGCGTGGGAGGCGCGCATGTGGGCATTGTCAATGGCGGATGCCCGAGCCAGGGCAAGACGGCCTCAACTCGATGGTGATTGTGGGGATAGCCCCCTCGGGTGGGGCTGCGGTGAGGCCGCGTGACTGAATCCCTGCGGCGGTCCTGACGTCACCCCTTCTGCGGACCTGGGGTCAGGCACGCCTCACTCAGGACCAGTCCGAGGGATTCCGATGGCCATCTCCGCGATGGGCGTCAGGCGCGATACCCGGCCGTCGAACACGTCGCGGGTGTCCACATCGGACGCAAGTCCCAGGATCGTGCTGCCCAGGCCGAGTGCGGTGGCTGCCAGCGACACCGTGGCCTGGATGGATCCGGCGGTCTTCAGGGCGTTGGCATACGCGAGTCCGTCGTAGGACGAGGCCATCGCCGCCAGATCCGCGAGGACGATGAGCATGAGCGGGGGGTGTCGGTCGCCCGGGCGATCACCTGCGGCGACGCCTGAGATGTACTCGCCGACGGGCAGACGCTCGGCCGGGGCAGGCTTGGACGGGGGCCAGGGGACGAGTGCGTGGTGCTCTGCCTCGTAGACATAGAGACTGGGGTCGAGCCCCTCGACACGTCCGGCTGCGACGGCAATGCGGGTGGCCATGGCGGGACCTGCATAGGGGTAGGGAAAGTGCTGACCGCTCCCGTCGACATCGCGAGCGGAGTGCCACAGGAGAGCGGACACCTGGGCGAGGGTGACGTCGTCAGTGGACCACTCTCGTGTGGTGCGTCGGCGAGTCAGTACATCGGCACACGTGACTGCTGTGAGGCGCGCGTCGCCTTCAACGGTCGGAAGTGAGAAGCCGAGGCCGGCGACGTCTTCGGGAGGGATGGGTGTTCCGGTTGCCTTGCCGAATCCCTCGTCGGTGATGCCGCGCGAGCGCACATGCATGAGTGCGTCGTGGAAGGCGAGGGGGTCGTCGATTGAGGCCTCGGACGTGGTGACCAGGCCTGCCGCCTGCAGATCGCCCATCAGGGCACTCACCTCGGCAGGAGGTCGACCCGTGATTGCTGCCACCTCCTCGATGGTGCGGGGCAGCTGAAGGCACTCCCAGAGCACCACCCCCCACGACGCGGGGAGGCATACGTGAGTGGACGCTTCAGGAGCACCGGCAACGAGACCTCCGTCGCGAGAGCGCACATGAGCATGAGCCACCGATTGCCACCGATGGGTGTCCTGGGCATCAGCCATGGGGGGCATCCTGCCGTCGGGCGACCCCGCGAGTGGCGACCAGCGAGGCGACGATGGCGGACGCTGTCTCGAGCGTCGCTGCCGATGCCCGTGGAGCGGTGATCTGGACCGAACCAGGGATGGCTTGGTCGCGCGCGACGGGGACCGCTGCTGCCTGCCACCCGAGGGCGTTCGCCATCCAGGTGAAGGCGGTGGGCTCGGCAAGGGCGGATGCCGAATCCTCGATGCGCCGGAGGCCGGTGAGCTGCCCCAGCGGGGGCGGGATGCTGGCGGTCGTGGGACTGACGAGCACGGTGTCGGGGCCGAGGAGGGATCGCCACTCGCGCTCCCAAGCGTCGAGGGCGGCCGTGGCGCGCTGCTGGCTCTCGATGCTGACGCGACCGGCATGATCGAGGAAGCTGAGGGTGTAGGGCTCGAGGTCGAAGGCCTCTGCCTGCGTGTGGTCGGCGAGCGGGTCCAGCCCGAGTGCGCGGAGGATGGTAGCCCTGACGCGCGGTGCGACGGCGGGGAAGAACGAGCGCATGCCTGCCAGTGCCGACGGAAGCTCGATGGCCTGCTGGCGGAATCCCGCTTCCTCGAGCGCCTCGATGGCGATGCCCAGCGAGTCACGGTCGATGCCCATGCTCGTGTCCGTCCCGGGGTCGACGCCCGGGGGCGTGGTCAGGACGACGAATCGTCCCCGGCCAGGATCTGCATCCCCTGCTCGGGGGCGCTCATGCCCGCCGATGACGTCGGTGCCGAGTACCACGTCAGACCACGAGCGTGCAAGCACGCCATCCTGGGAACCGCCGATGCGGTCGCTGGGCACGAGGGTGGACAGGCCGCACCACGCGGCGGGAATGCGAAGTGATCCACCGGCGTCGTTGCCCAGCGCCATGGGAACCATGCCGGCGGCCACCGCGGCCGCGGATCCGCCAGAGGATCCCCCGGTGCTGAGGTCGCGGTCGAGTGGATTACGCGTGGCCCCGTGGGCAGCTGGCTCGCAGCCGGGGAGCAGGCCGAACTCCGACATGGACGTGACGCCGACGATGATGGCGCCCGCACCCTTGAGCCGGGCGACGACTGTGTCGTCGGTGCGTGCTCGCGCATGCAGAAGCGATCGGGACCCTTGCGAGATCGGCTGACCCGCGACCCCACGATTCTCCTTGACTGCCATGGGAATTCCGGCGAGTGGTCGATCGTCGTGCGGGTGGATGAGTGCGGCCTCGTTCACGGCCTCGTCGCCGCGCAGTGACGTGAAGGCGTTGATGCCGGAATCGAGCGCGCTGATCGTGGCGAGGGACTCCTCGACGAGATCACGCGATGTCACGTCACCTGAGCGAAGCAGGAAACGCAGCTCACTGACCGAGCGGGTGAGGATGCTGCTGCCCATGCAGACCCTCCTGTTCGATTGCGTCTCTGGCTACGATCGCCGCGTGCCTGATGATGCCACTGCCGTTACTGCTGCCGTGACCGATGATGGTGTGCTCCAGGCGTGGGGGGCGGATCTGAGAGCACAAGACCTCTCGCAGGTGAGCCTTCGAGGAGCCGTCCTCTGCGGAGCGAGATTGACAGGGATGGACCTGCGAGGCCTGGATCTCACGGGTGCCGATCTGCGCGCAGCCAACCTCGATGGCGCTGACCTCAGCGAGGCCTGCCTCGTGGGCGCCCACCTAGATGATGCGTCGCTGCGGGGTGCTCAGGGCCGGCACGCGAACTTTCGGCACACGACCATGCGTGGCGCCGACCTGACGGATGCAGCGATGAAGTCGGCGACGTTCTGGCGGTCGGACCTCACGGGGTTGCGTGCCCCGCGCGTGGATCTTTGGTCTACCGTCCTGTTCCACTGCGACCTCTCCTCGGCCGAGCTCGAGGGGGCCAATCTGAATGCGGCCAATCTCAATCTGGCCGTGCTCCGCGGCGCCCGACTCGTGGGTGCGGATCTGCATGCTGCCTCCCTGTTCCGGGCAGACCTAAGAGACGTGGACGCCCGTGATGCGAACTTCTGGGCCACCAACCTCATTGGGGCGCAATGGGATGGCGCCGATGTGACGGGTGCGGATCTGCGGGACGCGAACCTGACGGCAACCGCCCCGGCACCGGGTGAAGGGGATGCCGGGGAAGGCTGACGTGGCCGGACTCTGGCGCGGGGATGAACTCTCCACAAATCGAGGCAGAGCGGCCTGGCGATGCGAGGGAAACCCGTACGTCACATCTGTGACCAGTCTGCAGGGATGGGGGAAACCGAGTACGTTCCGCAACGTCGGCACACTGCTTCGTGCCGACGACCAAGGTCACCAATCCACCCTGAAGGGAATCACATGTCGTACGACGCGATGCTCGACGCAATGAAGAACGATCCCGCCCTCGCCCAGCAGCTCCACGACGCCACGTCCGTCTCCGAGCGCCAGGCCATCCTCGAGGCTCGTGGGATCAGCACCCCGAACCTGGACAGCCCGCTCCCCTCGAAGGACGACATCAAGAGCATGAGCGAGGTTGCTGGCGGCAGCACCTACTTCAACGCCACCGCCTGCGGCGCTGCCTGATCCAAGGCTCACGCGAAGGCCGCGTTGACACGTTCTGGCATCTGGCACCCGAATTCGACAGGAGTGAGTTTTGGAGTCTGAGAGCAGCGTGTCAACGCGGCCTTTCGCATGGCAGGGGATGACCGACGCGGAGTATGACGAGGCGGCAGATCCGTCCTTCCGCGTCGCGGGGACCACCCCGCGAACGTCCTCCGCGGATGCGTCGATCTCCCGGGTCACGCCCTATCTGGCCGACTACGGGATCACCCGGGTGGCGAATCTGACGCACCTGGACAGGGTGGGGGTGCCGGTGCACACAGCGCTCAAGCCCCTGGGCACGACACTGTCGAACGGCAGCGGCAAGGGCCTCACTATGGAGGCCAGCAAGATCAGCGCGATCATGGAGGCGATCGAGCAGACCCACTGGGAGAACGACCGCTTCGACAAGGTCGAGGCCACCCAGGCCGACCTCGTCGCTCAGGGGTTGCAGGTCACCGATGGTGACGACCTCCCCCTGTTCAAGCTCTCACTGTGGAATCAGCGGCTGCCCCTCGACTGGACCATGGGCCACGACCTCGTCACCGGGGAGGAGGTGTGGACTCCCGCGGAGCTGGTGCAGGCGAATCTCCGCAGCAGGCTGGCCATCAGCACATTCGTCACGTCATCCAACGGCCTTGCCAGCGGCAACAACGTCTTCGAGGCGATTCTCTCCGGACTCACCGAGCTGGTCGAGCGTGATGCCATCGCGATGTTCCGGGCGGAGGGCAATCGCGAGACATATGACCCGGCCATCGACGTCGATCAGCTCTCCGCGCACTTCGGTGAGCCCTTCCACTCGCTGCGCGAGCAGATCGAGCGCGCAGACCTCCGACTGTTCGTCTTCGACTGCACCAATGAGGTGGG
>JAIOXK010000056.1 GCA_021741645.1 Candidatus Nanopelagicales bacterium | reverse complement strand
TGGGTCACGTGGACGTCACCGTCACCGATCTCGATCTGGCCACGGCGTACTACACGGAGGTCATCGGCCTGCAGGAGGTCGAGCGCGATGAGGATTCGGTGTATCTCAAGTGCTGGGATGAGCCCAATCACCACTCGCTGCGGCTGATCTACGGCCCGCGGGTGGGATTCGACCAGATGTCCTTCAAGGTGGAGCACGAGTCCGACCTCGACGAATTGGAGAACGCGGTCCAGCGGTACGGGTTCCCGGTGCAGCGGATCTCGAAGGGCCAGTCCGTGGGTCAGGGGGAGTCGATTCGATTCGACACGCCCTCGGGTCAGCAGATGGAGCTCGTCCACGACATCGAGATGGTGGGTCGTGCGACAGCGCCGGTGAACCCGGCTCCGTTCGTCGAGGGCCTGAAGGGGATCGCGCCGCCGCGACTGGACCACATCCTGGTGACAGCCGAGGAGGTGGGCGACTCTGCGCAGTTCTACATGGATGTGTTCGGATTCCGGCTCACCGAGCAATTGCTGGACGGGGCGGGGCATCAGGCGGCCGTGTGGATGGAGACCTCGCATCGGCCCCATGACCTCGCCATCGTGAGCGGGCGCAATGGCGGCCTCCACCATTTCGCCTGGTGGCTCGATGACTGGGATCACATTCGGCGATCGGCCGACATCCTCGCCTACAACGGGATCCAGATCGATATAGGTCCGACCCGGCATGGCATCACCCGTGGCAACACCATCTACTTCTTCGACCCGCTGGGAACCCGCAACGAGGTGTTCACCGGCGGCTACCGACCGGATCCTGACTTTCCGACCATCACCTGGACCGAGGACAACATCGGCCGGGCTGTCTTCTACTACGAGGGTGAAGTGAATCAGCGCTTCATGACGGTGCACACGTGAGCATTCTGAGACTGTCACATGTGGAGATTCGCGTTCCGGATCTCGAGCTGGCTACTGCCTACTACACCGAGGTCGTTGGCATGTACGAGACGGCTCGCGAGCCTGATCGGGTGTTCCTGAAGTGCTGGGACGAGCACCAGCACCATTCGCTGATCCTGACCTTCTCTCCGACCTACGGCCTGAACCACATGGGCTGGAAGGTCTCGGAGCGATCGGACCTCGACCACTACGCGACCCGGCTGGCAGATGCAGGGGTCGACGTGGTGCGCTTCGACGCCGGAGACATCGGACCAGGCCACGGCGAGTCCATCAGGTTCACCCTGCCGAGCGGGCACGTGATGGAACTGGTGTACGGAATGGAGCAGGTGGGCAACCTGCTGCCGAACTTCAACCCGCCCCCCAAGCCGCTGGGGCTCGTGGGCTTCGCGCCACCGAGACTCGATCACATCTTCCTGACGTGCGAGGACGTGAGCGCCAACACGCGGTTCCTGATCGACGTCCTGGACTTCCACCTCACGGAGCAGATCCTGGGCGACGACGGCTTTCAGGTGGCCACGTGGCTGGAGCACTCCCATCACAGCCATGACATCGCACTCGTGACGGGCCAGGATCGGGGCCTGCATCACTTCGCCTGGTGGGTCGACGACTGGAACGAGATTCGCGAGGTGGCGGACGTCCTCGCTTACCACGGGGTCCGGATCGAGAAGAACCCCACGAGACATGGTGCAACTCGCGGTCACTGCGTCTACTTTTTCGATCCCGCAGGCAACCGCAATGAGGCGTTCACCGGCGGCTACTGGGTCGATCCAGACGAGCCGCCCGTCACATGGACGGAGTCCGAGATGGGTCGCGCCATCTTCTACTACGACGGGGTCGTGAACCAACGGTTCCTGACCGTTCACAGCTGAGGAGGCGGACATGACCACTTCGGAATACGTGCCCAGCGCGGCAGCGCTTCCGCGCACCGAGCGCAACGACGCCCCGGCGTACCTGCAGCGCTATCTGGATCGTGAAAGTCGTGGCGGCAAGCCACACGGTGTTGAAGATCGAGGCACCGAGACCGATACACCCCTGTACCTACGCCGATTTCGCGACCGTCGCACCGGGGCGAACCCCCTGGAGGCGCCCGTACCCGCATGGGAGGGCAATGACCTCGGTGTGACTCAGGCGCGGGCGCGGCTGACGAAGACCAAGGAGATCGTTCCTCCGGACGCGGCATCCTCCGGACCGTCGACTGTGACGCAGGTGCACATCATCCGGCATGGCGAGACCCAGGGGTATTCGACCGAGAGTGGACTCACGCCCCTGGGCAGTTGGCAGGCCCATCGCCGGGGATTCGACATCAGCAAGGGGATTCGCGAGGGCGAGCGGATCCGGATCGTGTGCGCCGAGACGAACCGCGCACGTCAGACGGCTGAGCAGATCCGCAAGGGCCTGCTTGACGGACTCACGATGTGGGGACGCGACGCAGAGGTGTCCGAGGTCGACGGCATGGAGGAGTTCCGGAACTTCCAGGTCTGGACACCCGAGGGCCTGCGTGATGTCACCGGTGCCTTCCGGCTCTATCAGAAGGAGATGGAGAAGTACGAGCGAGTGGCGCACGGCGATCGACCACTGTGGCTCGTCGAGGTCGACCGATTCTGGCGCACGCAGCAGGGCGGTGGCGATCCGATCACCTACTGGACGCAGATTCCGATGCTCTGCTTCGAGCCGCCGTCGGCCACCGTGCGTCGATTCTGGGCGGGCATCCTCAAGGTGCAGGCCGAGACGCCGGGGGAGCGCATCATCGTCGCAACGCACTCAGGACCCATCCGGGTCTTCGCCATGGCAGCGCACGGATACGACCCGGGTGAGCCCTACAACACGGAAGAGGTCATCGTGAAGCTGCTCGCCAACGATCGAGGAGCCTTCCTCGCCTATCGCAATCGAGTGTCCGAGGTGCAGGTACCACCACTGGCCGATCTGCCGGATTGGTGGGAAGGCCTGTCCGGCCGCGCACTGCCAACGTCGTTGCGTGGCGACGACGCAACTGTCGAGGGGAGTCGAGCATGAGCCAGTACGTGATGTGGTTCGAGGGGTACTGGGACGGCATGAAGGCCGAGGTGGGTGGCAAGGCGGCCAGCCTCGGTGAGATGACCGGTGCCGACCTTCCCGTGCCACCCGGATTCGCGCTGACGACAGGTGCCTATCGAGTCTCACGGGATGCGGCCGACATCGACGCCATGCTGGCCCGCCTCCTGCACGGCCTCGACACTGATGACACCGCGATGGTCTCGGACCGCTGTGGGCGTATCCGTGGCCACATCGCCGAGATGGCGATGGACCCCGAAGTCGAATCATCATTGCGTGATGCCTATCAAGAGCTGTGCAGGCGCAGCAGCGTGGTCGACGTGCCTGTCGCTGTGCGGTCTTCGGCAACCAGCGAGGACTCTCCCGACGCGTCCTTCGCGGGGGAGCACGACACCTATCTCTGGGTGCGTGGCGCCGACTCCGTGGTTGATGCGGTCCGCCGATGCTGGGCATCGCTCTTCACCGATCGCGCGACCTGTTATCGCGTGGAGATGGGCTACGAGCATCGCAGCGTCGAAATGAGCGTGGTCATCCAGAAGATGGTGCGTCCGGTCGCGGCCGGGGTGGCGTTCACCCTCAATCCATCAGATGGCGACCGCTCCACCATCGCCATCGACTCAGCGTGGGGCTTTGGCGAGGGTGTGGTGTCCGGTGAGGTCACGCCCGACAACTTCCTCGTCGACAAGGTTCTCTACGAGGTGACACGTCGAACGATCGGCGCCAAGGAGATGGAGTTCACGCTCGACGGCGGGGACGCCGTGGTGAAGAAGGAAGTGGATCCGGAGCGATCGGCGGCAGCCTCATTGACCGACGCGCAGATCAAGGGCATCGCGCGCCTGGCGCGGACAGCCGAGCGCCACTACGGGTGCCCCCAGGACATCGAGTGGGCGGTGGACGCCGACCTGCCCGAGGAGAACAACATCGTCCTGCTCCAGTCCAGGCCGGAGACGGTATGGAGCAAAAAGAAGAAAACCTCCGCCAGCACCGGAGCGAACGACATGATGTCGAGCATTGTCAGCACCCTCATGAATCCGCTGAACAGCAAGAAGTAAGAGAAACGCCATATTTGTCAACACTTCATCAATCACAGGGAGTTCGCATGGCTGATCGGTTCCCAAGCCCGTTCGAGATCGAGGCACCAGCAGGTGCCGAGGGCTGGCAGGAGTTGTACACGTACTCGTCGCTCTTCTCGGAGGGGCGCCGCGAGTACGAGGACTCGATGTTCTGGTTCCAGGACGGGGTTCACTGGCCCACAGCCCTGCGTCCGTGGGATGCGACCCTCTTCGAGTACGCCATCACATCCCTGTCGCAGTACAACACGCGCCATCTGCAGGTGCCACCTGCCAACGGCATCGACTTCCGCATCCTGAACGGATACGCGTACCTCACGCCGGTGCCCGCTCCGGAGGAGGACATCGAAGCGCGGGTCGCGAACTTCATGGATCGAGCCGGCTTCTACTTCATGAACTGGAACGACCTCTATGACAAGTGGATGATCAAGATCCGCGACCTGGTCCAGGAGCTTGAGACCATCAACTTCGATCCGCTGCCGGAACTCGAGAGCGCTGACGACGTCGTGAAGTCCGGCGCAGGTGTGGGCTCAGGATGGCAGATCCAGGCGGACTATCACCGGCTGCTGGATCTGGCCCTGAAGCTCTGGCAGTACCACTTCGAGTTCTTGAATCTGGGCTACGCGGCCTACCTGGACTTCTTCGGATTCTGCAAGCAGGCCTGGCCGAACATCCCGGATCTCGCCATCGCCAAGATGGTGGCGGGTGTCGAGGTGGACCTCTTCCGCCCCGACGAGGAGCTCAAGCGGCTTGCCCGCATGGCCGTCGATTCCGGTTTGGCTGATGCCTTTGATGCGGGGGACGTCGAGGCAACCTGCCAGATCCTCAAGGACTCCGACGCGGGGAACGCGTGGATCGCGTCCTTCCAGGAGTCAGCCGAGCCCTGGTTCAACTTCTCGACCGGCTCAGGCTTCTACCACTCTGACAAGATCTGGATCGAGAACGTCGAGATCCCGTTCGACTTCATCGGCAACTACATCAGCAAGCTGAAGTCAGGCGAGGACCTCGCCCGTCCCATGGACGCGATTCGTGCCGAGCGCGACAGAATCGTCAACGAGTACATGGATCTCCTCGACACGGACGAGGATCGCGAGGCCTTCCAAGGGAAGCTCGGGCTGGCGCGTGTGGTGTTCCCCTACGTGGAGAACCACAACTTCTATGTCGAGCACTGGAGCCACTCGGTCATCTGGCGCAAGATGCGGCAGCTGGGTGAGCTGTTCGTGAAGGAGGGGTTCTGGTCCGAGGCCAACGACATCTTCTTCCTCAAGCGCACCGAGGTTGAAGACGCGCTCTTCGACTACTTCCATGCGTGGGCAACGCCTGCTCCTGCGGCTGGTCCCAGCCGGTGGCCCGCGGAGATCGAGCGCCGCCGTGGAATCCACTCGGCCCTCGCCGCATGGAAGCCGATGCCCGCCATGGGTGTGCCCCCGGAGGTCATCACGGAGCCCTTCACGGTGATGCTGTGGGGCATCACCACCGACAGCGTGCAGGCGTGGCTCGGTGGGGGGGACTCGGTCGATGGCGAACTTCGAGGGATGTCCGCCTCACCGGGTGTCGTCGAAGGTCTGGCACGAGTCATCTTCTCGCCGGATGAGATCAGTCTCGTCCAGGAGGGGGAGATCCTTGTGGCACCCCTCACCGCTCCGTCCTGGGCTCCCATCTTCGGGAAGATCCAGGCGACCGTCACCGACACGGGAGGCATGATGAGTCATGCCGCGATCGTCTGCCGTGAGTACGGACTGCCTGCTGTCACGGGCACGGGGTTCGCCACGTCCACCATCAAGACCGGTGACCGGATCCGTGTTGACGGGTCGAATGGACTGGTAACGATCCTGTAGGCACGAGTTCGCGGCCGGGAGTGATCGGTCGGGACCTTCGTCACAACTTCATCGTCGGTTCCGTCGGGCGGGACGCACCAGTTGCCGTCCGACGGAACCGACACCACCATCACACGTATCAGCCAGGCACGTCCGAGAGGAAAAGCACATGCTCACCGTCGAACAGAATGAGGAGCTCACCCAGATCGGCCCGGGTACTCCCATGGGGGAACTGCTCCGGCGCTACTGGTACCCGATCGCCTTCGAGCAGGATTTCGATGACGTGCCCACCAAGACGGTGCGCCTGCTGAGTGAGAACTGGACTCTGTTCAAGACGCCCAAGTCCGGACGCTACGGGATCGTGGCGGAGACCTGCCCGCACCGCAGCGCGTCGCTTACCTACGGCGTCGTCCACGAGGACGGCATTCGCTGTGGCTACCACGGGTGGAAGTGGGACTTCGACGGCAACTGCATGGAGCAGCCCGCGGAGGCCGACAACCAGAACTTTCGCGATCGGGTGAAGCAGAAGGCCGGCAAGGCACAGGTCATGGGCGGCATGGTGTGGGTGTACGTCGGGCCTGACCCCGCCCCCGAGCTTCCGCGCTTCGACGTGTTCGTCCAGGACGGCATCCGCGATGTCGGCCACTCGACCCTGCCGTGCAACTGGCTGCAGATCATGGAGAACTCCGTCGATCCCCATCACGTCGAGTGGCTGCACGGCTTCTACTTCGAGTTCCTCGGCCAGACCGAGGGCTTCGATGCGCCCAAGGCCTTCCAGAAGCGGCACATCCGCACCGGCTTCGACGAGATGGAATGGGGCATCCTGAAGCGGCGTGTGCTGGAGGGCGCGAGCGAGGAGAACGACGACTGGAAGGTCGGCCACCCCCTCGTGTTCCCGTTCTACATGCGCGTGGGCGGCGCGGGCATCGACCAGATGCAGATCCGTGTGCCCATCGATGAGACGACGACGTGGAAGCTGTTCTACTCCCTGCACCACCCCGAGGCTGGCGAGTGGGAGGAGCAGGAGCGTCCGGTGGTCTATGAGTACCAGTGGCGCGACGAGCAGGGCCGCTTCATCACCGACTACATCGAGGGACAGGACATCATGGCGTGGGTGTCTCAGGGCCCGGTGACCGATCGCACTCAGGAGCACCTGGGGCGCTCTGATGCCGGTGTGGCCATGCTGCGCAAGATGTTCAAGGAGAACATGAAGAAGGTGGCAGATGGGGAGGATCCCATCGCCATCACGCGCGAGAAGCACGACGTCATCATCCTGCCGTGCGAGAAGGACAAGTTCGGGGCCGAGCGAGAGTTCGCCGAGGCCTTCATCACTATGGGATCCATGCGCTACAGCCCCATACAGCAGCAGCTCCTCGACCTCCATGCGAAGGCATGGGCGAACCGCGAGAGCGCCACGGCTGGTGCATGAGGTGATGCTTCCCCCCGACCCGCACCGGCTGCCACCGCAGTCGGCCTGGTTCGCACGCGATGCCGAGCGGCACCTTCTGGATCGTCCACGTTTCTGCCCCATGTGCGGGGAGGGCATCGATGCTGACGGGGGGATCACCACCGAGTACTGGTCGGGCGACGCGCGCTGCTTCATGACGTGGTGTGGCGGCTGCGGCTGGTTCGGCGAGGTTGTCCGCTTCGACATGGTGACCATCACCGAGGTGGAGCACTGACGCTGGCGCCGGGCGAGGCGAAGGCGCTGATCTTCGACTTCGGCGGCCCGGTACTGCTGACCCCGTTCGAGCTGCGGCACGTGGGGGAGCGGAGTCTTGGCCTGCCGCCCGGAGCCTTCGCGTGGACCGGTCCGTTCGATCCTGGCGCGGACGCCGACTGGCGCTCGTTCCAGGCGGGCGGGATGAATGAGCGTGAGTACTGGGCCCGGCGTTCGGCAGAGTTCGGCGAACTGACCGGAGAGCCCGCGACCATGCCCGCCCTGTGCGCGCATCTGTACTCCGGCAGTGAGGACGAACTGGTTCGCCCTGCTGCCAGGCGACTGATCGATGATGCGAAGGCCGCAGGCATCCCGGTGGGGGTCTTGACCAACGACCTCACGAGCTTCCATGACCAGGAGTGGCTGGCGCGGATGGGCGTCCTTAGAGACTTCGACGTGCTCGTGGATGGACGCACCGAGGGTGTCTACAAGCCGGACCGTCGTGCCTACGAGATCGTCATCGAGCGCATGGGCGTCGACCCGGCCACCACGATCTTCATCGACGACCAGCCGGTCAACCTCGACGGGGCTGACGTGGCGGGCCTCACACCGGTGCGTCTGGACCCCACCGACCCTGCTCCAGGGTTTAGGTTGGCCCGGACACTGTTAGGACTTCCACAGGAGTAGACATGCGCGTCGCCGTCATCGGTTCGGGCCCCTCGGGCATCTACGCGGCAGACGCCCTCGTCTCGCAGGAAGATGTGCCGGTCGAGGTCGACATCATCGACCGACTTCCGGTGCCCTTTGGGCTGGTGCGCTACGGAGTGGCGCCGGACCACCTGAGTATCAGGTCGGTGCGCGACACCCTGAACAAGGTGCTGCAGAAGCCGGGAGTGCGCTTCCTCGGCAACGTCACGGTCGGCAGCGATGTGAGCCTGGCGGATCTGCAGGCCTGCTACGACGCCGTCATTCTCACCTACGGTGCATCGAGCGATCGACGACTCGGAATCCCTGGCGAGGACCTGGACGGCAGCGTGGCCGCCACGGACTTCGTCGCCTGGTACTGCGGACACCCTGACGCCGATCGGGAGCGCTTCGAGCGGCTGCTGCCGTCAGCTACGTCGGCCGTCGTCGTCGGAGTGGGGAATGTTGCCGTTGATGTCACCCGGGTGCTGGCCAAGAGCGTGGGGGAACTCAACCACACAGACATGCCCCAGCACGTGCTGGAGACCCTCCAGTCGGCGCACATCACCGACGTCTACCTGCTTGGTCGCAGGGGCCCAGCGCAGGCGAGTTTCACGACGAAGGAGCTCAAGGAGCTCGGCGAGCTGCTTGAGGCGGATGTTCTGGTCAAGCCGGCGGACGTGGAACTTGATCCGGTCAGCGCCGCGCTCGCCGAGTCCGAGCGTGGTGTGGGGCGCAATGTCGACGTGATTCGCGAATGGGCCGAACGAGCACCGGCAGGCAAGCCGCGACGGATCCATGTGCGATTCCTCTCCCGACCGGTGGAGCTTCGGGGCGACGATCGGGTCGACACCGTCGTCGTCGAGCGCACCCGACTGACCCCCGAAGGGTCAGTCGAGGGAACGGGTGAGATGGAGGAGATCCCTGCCGATCTGGTGGTGCGATCGGTGGGCTACCGCGGGACTCCGATGGAGGAGCTTCCGTTCGACGAGCGCTCCGGCGTGATCCCCAACGAGGACGGACGCGTGACGCGCGACGGGGAGGCGGTCGCCGGGTACTACGTCGCCGGCTGGATCAAGCGCGGGCCCACCGGCATCATCGGTACTAACAAGAAGGACGCGGTGGCTACCGTGGCGTCCTTGCTTGCAGACGCACAGTCTGGCGCGCTTTCAGAGCCGACGACGCCCGGCGGAATCGATGCCCTTATGGCGGAGCGTGGCGTGACGGTCGTCTCGACGGCCGGATGGGATTCCATCGACGAAGCCGAGAAGGCTCTTGGCGCATCCAGGGGCCGTGAACGCACGACCATCCACGATCGAGACGAGTTGCTGCGATCAGCGATCGGCTAGCACCACGGGGTGGCCGATTGGATATCGCGTACGTCCCAACGATGAATCGGAGTCGGTTCGGCCCCGCATGACTCCGGGCGGACGTTGTCGTCAGTGACGTGACTCACGGTGGCGCGCCAGGCGCGTCCGTCGATATGCCGGATCTCGACCTCGATGGGGACCGTCGGGACCGCCCAGCCGGGATCAACGGGAACGGCACGGTCCTTGGAGACGACCAGGACGTCGATGGCGTCGATCGCTGTCTCGCCGATCACCCTTCGGACTGCCACGCCAGCAGCCTGCAGGGGGGCGGGGAAATACGAGCGTCCGCGCATGCGTTCTGGGATCACCTGCCCCGCCATCACGCGGTCCAGCAGCAGGTGCGCCTCGTCGCCAGTCGTGCCGCCGTGCACTGCTCCACACGGAAGCGCGAGAGTGACCGGTGCGAACCTGTGGCCGCCAATGTGGCTGCACTCCCACACCCGCTCTGAGAGCTCCGGGCGATGCGAATGCAGAGCAGTGATAAGTGACCGCCCCTCCGTTGCGCAGCACGTGTCTCGCTTGCTGTGGGTGCAGACCAGGAGCAGGGGCTCTTGTGTGCTGCTCCCGAAGGCAGGGAGGGAGCCACCTGCGAGGGCCTCTGGGTCCCACTTCAGGATCTCATCGAGTGTGTCAGCGGTGCCTTCGCGCAGAAGCATGCCACCGGGGGCCGTGCGAGCCACGAAGATGCGGTGGCCGGGGTGCTCGGAAGGATGGGAGCGAGACCGCGCGAGGAGCACGCCGACGCCCTGGGCCTTCATGGCGAGCAGTGCATCGCGCACGGGCTCAGGGAGGTTGGAGTCGCTGACTGCATTGCGTCCCCAGGGGCCGGGGTGCTCGAGGATGACCCACGTGAGTGCGTGCGGGGCAGTTCCGCCGTACTGCTCCTGGGCCTGCGCTGCGAGCACAGAGCAGGGAACGCCGCTCACAGTTCACCACCGAGGCCGTCGATGGGGGCAGTGCCCGGCTGGCCCGTGCCGTCTCGACGTGCATCCGGATCCGGCAGAGGCACGGGGATGCCGGAGGCCGCAGCGGCGCGTGCAGGGCCCCGACCGGCCCAGGCGGCGATGAGACGGTCCTCGCCTGACCTGAACCTGTGGCAGCGCACGCCGGCCGTACCGCGCCCCTTGGCCGGATACTCGGAGAAGGCCGTGACCTTGACTGAACCCGGCTCGGTTCCCGGGAGGGCATCCGCGGCACCCGCGACCGTGACGACGACGGCGTCATCGTGAGGGAGAACGACGCAGAAGGCCTGCACGGAGTCATCCTTGGCAAGCCTGATCCCGCTCATCCCGCCGGCCGATCTGCCCTGCGGGCGCACCGAGCTCGCGGCCATGCGGAGCAGCTGGGCGTCTGAAGTGACGAAGACCAATTCGGCGGTCTCCGCCTCGGACTCGGTCAATCGCGAGGCTCCCACCACCTCGTCGCCGTCGTCGAGTCGGATGAGCTCCCACGCCGACTTGTTCTGCAGTACGTCAGCCACAACGCGCTTGACGACGCCCTGAGCGGTGCCCAGGGCGATCGAGCCCTCGTCGTCGAGGGTGGTCAGGCACAGGGGGCGCTCTCCAGGATCGAGATCGAGAAAGGCCCCCAGCGGAGCGCCCGCGGAGAGGGCAGGGGTGCCTGCCGTGGGTGGGATGGCGGGCACGTCAACGGCCTGGAGTCGATGCACGCGACCGGACGAGGTGACGATGCCGAAGTCGCCACGGGTCATGGCTGGAATGGCGCTCACGATGACATCGTGCGCAGCGCGCTGATCGAGCGCGGTGCCGGGGGAGCCACCGGCCTCGGCGGTACGCGCGAGCAGCCCGGTGCTGGACATCAGAATGACGCACGGATCGTCGCCCACCTCGAGGGGAACGGCTGCGCTGACGGGCGCCGAGCCCTCCATCAGGAGCGTGCGCCGGGGCGTGGCATGGGCCTGTGCCGTCTGGGAGATCTCGGCCGCCACGGTGGCCCTGAGTGCTTCCTCGTCCTCGAGAATGCGGGTCAGCTCGTCGATGGTCCGTCGGAGATCGTCGCCTTCCTTCTCCAGTTCGATGCGCGAGAACTTCGTGAGACGACGCAGGGGCATGTCCAGAATGTAATTGGCCTGAATCTCCGTCAGGTCGAATACCGTCATCAGGCGCTCGCGAGCAGAGGATGCATCCTCGGATTCGCGGATGAGCTGGATCACCTCGTCGATGTCGATGATGGCGACAAGCAGCCCGTCGACCAGGTGGAGGCGATCGAGGGCCCGGGAGCGTCGGTAGTGACTGCGGCGCCGCACCACGTCGATGCGGTGATCAAGCCACACGCGCAGGAGTTCGACAAGGCCAAGCGTGCGAGGCTGACCATCCACGAGAGCCACCGCATTGACCGAGACGGAATCCTCCAGAGGAGTGAGCCGGTACAACTGGTCGAGAACCGCCTCGGGGTGGAAGCCGTTCTTGATCTCGATGACCAGGCGCAGCCCGGACTCGCCATCGGTGAGGTCGACAACGTCCGAAATGCCCTGGAGCTTCTTGGACTGCACGGCATCCTTGATGCGGTCGATCACCCGTTCAGGGCCGACGTTGAGGGGCAGTTCGGTCACGACGATTCCGCGCTTGCGTGGAGTGATCTGCTCAATGCGGCTTCTGGCCCGCACGCGGAAGCTTCCGCGTCCGGTCTCGTAGGCCTCGCGTACTCCACTGAGTCCGACGATCACTCCACCGGCGGGGAGGTCTGGACCAGGGATCAGGGTCATGATGTCGGCCAACGAGGCGTCCGGGTGCTCCAGCAGGTGGCGTGCCCCGTTGAGGACCTCGCCGAGGTTGTGCGGCACGAGGGTTGTGGCCATGCCCACGGCGATACCGGCGGCGCCATTGACCAGGAGATTCGGGATGGCGGCCGGCAGCACCTCAGGCTCCTGCTCGCGACCGTCATAGTTGGGCACGAACGCCACAACGTCCTCGTCGAGCCCGGCCGTCATGTCCACGGCGGGAGCGGCAAGCCGGGCCTCGGTGTAGCGCATGGCGGCGGGTCCATCATCGAGAGAGCCGAAGTTGCCGTGCCCGTCGACCATGGGCAGGCGCAGAGTGAACGGCTGTGCCATGCGCACCAGGGCGTCATAGATGGCCGAGTCACCATGGGGATGAAGGCGGCCCATCACCTCACCGACGACACGGGCGCTCTTGACGTGTCCGCGGTCGGGCCGAAGTCCCATCTGTGCCATCTGGAACAGGATGCGCCGCTGCACGGGCTTCAGGCCGTCGCGCGCGTCCGGGAGGGCCCGTGAGTAGATGACCGAGTATGCGTACTCCAGGAAGGAGCCCCGCATCTCCTCGGACACATCGACGTCCACGATCCGGCCGTGATCCGGTGCCCCGGGACTGGTCTTGGCGGTGCGGCGGGCCATGCGGTCCTCTCCAGGTGCGTGCGGGCGTGTGTACGGGTGTGCGTGCGGGTGTGCCATCGGCAGGTGGTCCGTGATGATTCTCTCGGGTCAGGGGGGCAGAGGGCTGGCTCCGACACGGGAGACTGCGGCTGCGGCCATCACCTGACCGGCGTCGACTGCGGCAGCGAGGGGGTCGCCCGACCTCCACACGGGGAGGAATCCGGCCGTGAAGGCATCGCCCGCACCCGTGGAGTCGACGGCCGTGGTCTCGCGTGCCGGGGCCTGGACTCGAGACTCCCCTTGACCGGCGAGCACTCCTTGGGCACCCCTCTTGATAACGACAGTGGCCACGCGGCGGCACAGGTCCGTCATGGCCTCAGTCACCGTGCTCGCGCCGGACAACGCGATGGCCTCGGCTTCGTTCAAGAGCAGGACATCGACGGACTGGCACGCCTGGAGCATCATCACTCGATGCCGCAGGAGAGGAGCTGAGGAGGCGGGATCGACACTGACCGTGGCCCCGATCTCTCGTGCCCGGTGGATGGCAGCGAGGGCGGCGGGTCTGGTCGGTTCGTTCATCATCGTGTATCCGGACATGTGCAGATGAGAGTCCGGCTCGAGCACAGATGTCA
>JAIOXK010000055.1 GCA_021741645.1 Candidatus Nanopelagicales bacterium | reverse complement strand
CGCTGATGGACGCGTGGGTGGCAGACGACATCATCGCGCGTGCCATCGACGCCGGGCTTCAGGATCCGTCCCTGGGATCAGCGCGCCAGTGGTCCGCGGTGCGTGAGTACCTCGACAACCGCGGCTCGGACCCCTGGCCAGAGCGATCGCAGCAACTCGACTCAGGTGAAGTATCGCTGGAGACGCTGCTCACTTGGCTTGCCGCGGACGTCGTGGTTGCGGCACCGCTCATGGGTGCCTTCACCAGTCATGACACCAGCATTGAGCACGCCGTGGTGCAGGTGGATAAGTCGGAGTGCGACCGCCTGGCCTCGTGGCTGGCGGAGCAGGGGGGAGCACCCGTCGAGATCGTCGACGCGACCGTGATCGGGGGCGGCTTCTCGCGGCGCATGTGGCGTGCCACGGTCAGCGAGAACGGAGTCGCGCGTCGGGTGATCGTCCGCATCGAGCAGGGCGGCATGTTCGGCACGGAATCGGTCACCGAGGTGCGGGCAATGCGTGCCCTTCACGACGCTGGCTTCTCTGTGCCGAAGGTGGAACTCCTGGAGCCGACGGGGGCTGTTCTCGGTGAGCCCTTCTTCGTAATGGAGGAGGTGCCGGGCGTCGTCCGACTCGACGACCAGGGCCTCGACGACATCATCCGGTCAGTGGCGGATCTGCACGCCGTCCCCGTTGAAGTGCTGGACGATTCCGCACGCAACCCGAAGCAGGTGGTGCGCGACAACATCGAGGCGTGGCGTTCGATGTATCGCGAGCACGCTCCGAGAATCCCTCTCGTTGAATTGGGGGCTGACTGGCTGCTGGAGCATCTGGAGCCGACGGGACCGTCCGTGATCGTGCACGGTGATGCGGGGCCGGGCAATGCCCTCTTCGATCCTGATCGCGGGCTGACGACCATTGACTGGGAGTTCGCGCACGTGGGTGACGCGGCCGAGGACTGGGCGTACCTCGCCATCATCCGAGGTCGGCGCATCATGGATGCCGACGCCTGGAAGGTGCGACTGAAGGATGTGGCGGGTGTGGAGTTGACGCCAGAGCAATGGCGCATGTGGTTGGCCTACAACCACTTTCGAGGAGCCTGCGTCAATCTCTCCGCACGCACGGTCTTCGAGAACGGGCCACGTCGCACAGCAGACCAGCTGGCCATCGGAGTGGCCGTGCACCTGAGGTTCCTGTCCCAGTTCGCGGAGGTCATGGCCGAATGACCGATGCCCGCTATGAGCGCTCTCGCGCGGCCGTGCATGAGGCTGTGTGCAGTGTTCTCGTGGCCGAAGGGCTCAGTGGCCTGACAGCGGACCGTCTCGCGGAGGAGTCCGGGGTATCGCGAAGCACCATCTATCGAAACTGGCCGGACATGGCGGCGCTGGCGTGCGAGGTGTTCGACGAGCTCATGCACCGTGAGCCCGTGGACCTTGAGGGAGACCCGTCGAAGGCCATGCTCGACTACCTCTCCGACTACGCACGGCGCTTGAACGACCCGGTCTACACAGCGGTGCTGGTTGCCCTCATTGACGGATCGACGAGGGACGATGCCTTCGCCGACGTGCACCGGCGGGCCTTCTCCCAGAATCGTTCACGCGCCGCGGCGATTGTTCGTCGCCTTCAGCAGGCAGGCCTCGCGGAGGCCGATCGCGACGTGCACCAATGCGTCGAGGACATGGTTGCCCCGTTCCTGTTCCGCGCCCTCGTGCTGCAGCAGCGGATCACCGTGGGGCAGATCCGGGATCTGCATGGTGATCTTCTGCAGCGCTGGAGCTGATGCGTCGGGCTAGGCCTCTTCCAGCGAGCGCTGGCGCGCACCCTTGTCGTGGTAGTCGTACTCGGCGGCAACCTTCATTCCCTCGAACACGATGAATGACAGACCGGGGACGATCCACTTCTTGCCCAGGTGTCCTGCTCCCATGGAGTCGTCGATCACGGTCGCGCTCATCTGCCACTGCAGGGCCAGGCCGTCTGGTCGAGCCCAGTACTCACCCGTCGGCTCCAGCACGAGGTCGGGATAGCGCTCCAGACCGTGGCCGAAGTACTCGCGGATGGCGTCCCACCCCTCCTTGAGGCCGCCGACGCTGTCCCACAGGACAGGCTGGTCGGTGAGGTATTGCCGAGGGGCGTCGACATCACCACTGGACCATGCCGCGAACAGGGCCTTGACGACCTCGATGCGCGCTAGGTCTGTCTCATTGAACTCGCTCATGATTCTCCTCGGGTCGGGTGATGGTCGACAGTTGTTGGTGGCGCAGGTGTTCGCGGGATCTAGCCCGGCAGGTAGGTGCCTCCGTTGGCGGTAAGGACCCGGCCGTTGATGAAGCCAGCCAGATCCGAGGACAGATAGGCGACGGCGCTGGCGATCTCCTCGGGCGTGCCGGCTCGACGAGCGGAGATGCCGTTGACGAGTCGGTCATGGCGCTCGGGTGTCATCCGGCCCTCGAGCAGCTCGGTGCCGGCCGTGTACCCGGGGGAGACGATGTTTGCTGTGATCCCCTCCGGACCGAGCTCACGCATCAAGGAAACGGCGTAGGTCTCAAGCGCCCCCTTGGCCGATGCATACGCGGGGCTCCCGGTGCCCATCTCGGCTGCAAAGGAGCCGATGGTCACCACGCGTCCACCTGGACGACGCAGCAGGGGCTTGAGCGCCTCGGTCATCAGGACCGCGCTGAGGGCGTTGGCGCGCCATGTGGACTCCCACACCGACGCGACCTGTTCGAGTCCTCCCGTGATCTTGGGTTGAGGGGAGCCGGCATTGTTGACGAGCACATCGACGGCGACGAGCTCTTTCGTGGCCCAATCCGCAAAGCCCTGCACGGCATCGACATCGGTGACGTCCACGGAACGGGTGTCGACGATGAGCGAGTCGGTGCGCAGCTCAGCTGCCACGGCGTCCAGCTTCTCGAGTCGACGACCGAGAAGGACGAGTCGCGTGCAGTCTGGCGCGAGTGCCCTGGCGCAGGCTGCTCCGATGCCCGTCCCCGCTCCGGTGATGACGGCGATCCGAGTCACGGCGCTCCCCACAGATAGTTGGACGTCCGTCTACATGACGACCTAGGACACGTTACCCTCAGAGAGCATTCGGCAGGGGCGTTCTGGCAAGGTCAGCAGTGCGTCTCGTCGGCCCGATCAGTCAGGAGAAGTCATGACCACATCCGTCATCATCGATGGAGCTCGTACCCCCGTCGGCAAGCTGCTCGGCGCCTTCGCGTCGCTGTCGGCTGTGGACCTCGGTGCGGTCGCGATCAAGGGGGCGCTTGAGCGCTCCGGGGTGTCGGTCGATCAGGTCGATGCCGTGGTGATGGGCCAGGTGTACCAGGCAGGTGCCGGGCCGAACCCCGCGCGCCAGGCGGCCGCAGCTGCCGGACTGCCGATGAGCGTCCCGGCCGTCACCGTCAACAAGCTGTGCCTGTCGGGCCTGGTCGCCGTTGCGATGGCTGACCAGATGATCCGCTCCGGACAGCACGAGGTCGTTGTCGCGGGCGGCATGGAGTCGATGACGGGCGCACCGCACATGCTGCTCGGCGCGCGTCAGGGCTACAAGTACGGCGGCGGAACCCTGGTTGACGGCCTTGAGCAGGACGCGCTCGTGTGCGCATTCGATGCGCTGTCGATGGGTGCGGCGACGGAGAAGTACGGCAAGCCCTACAACCTCTCCCGCGAGGACATGGACGCGTTCTCGGCGCGCTCTCACCAGCTCGCAGCAGCAGCCACCGCATCGGGCCGCGCCGGCGAGGAGATCGTCCCGGTCGAGGTCAAGACCCGCAAGGGCGTCGTCACGGTGACGGACGACGAGGGTGTTCGTCCCGACACCACAGCCGAGTCCCTCGGTGGTCTGCGTCCTGCCTTCGACAAGGAGGGTGCCATCACCGCAGGCAACGCCTCTCAGCTTTCTGATGGCGCGGCCGCGCTCGTTGTTGTCAGCAAGGACTGGGCGGAGAAGAACGGCCTCTCCTGGATCGCGGAGATCCGGGCGCACGGCGAGGTCGCTGGGCCGGATCCGTCACTCCTGCTTCAGCCGGCCGCTGCGATCAACGACGCCCTGCGGCGCGACGGGTCGGCGACCGTGGCCGATCTGGACATCGTTGAGATCAATGAAGCGTTCGCCAGTGTGGGTCTGGCATCCATGCGCGATCTCGGGTTGGACGAGGACAAGGTCAATGTCAACGGTGGTGCGATCGCGATCGGGCACCCCGTCGGCATGAGCGGTGCCCGAATCCTGCTCTCGGCGGCCTACGAACTCAAGAAGCGCGGCGGCGGCCTGGGCGCAGTGGCGCTCTGTGGCGGCGGCGGCCAGGGCGAGGCTGTGCTCTTCTCAACCCCAGCACCCTGACCCGCGAGAGGCAGTGAATGGTCGTGAAAACCGGCAAAAACGGCCGGTTTCACGACCATTCGCTGCCTCTCGGCGGGGTGGGGGCGCGGATCTACCAGGGGTAGAACGGCGGCATGTCTTCGGGGACGCGGCCGGTGAAGTCAGCGGGGCGCTTCTCCAGGAACGCGGCGACGCCCTCCTTGCCGTCCGCCACGCTCGTGTAGAACATCGCGAGCGATTCCACCCGATGCGCCTCGACCGGATGCGGTTCGACTGCATTTCGGTAGAGCATCTGCCGCATCAGCGCTGTTGCGACGGGCGAGCGACCGTCAACGAACTTGTGGGCCAGCGCGTAGGCACGGGGCAGGAGATCCTCCTCGCTCACCACCTCGCTGACGAGGCCGAACTCGTACGCCGCCTGGGCATCGAGGATGTCCGCCGAGTAGATGAGTTCCAGAGCGCGGCTCATGCCCACCACGCGGGGGAGGAACCAGGTGGAGCACGCCTCCGGCACGATGCCGAGCCGACCGAAGACGAAACCCACGCGTGCCCGCTCGGAGGCGATGCGCACGTCCATGGGAAGGGTCATCGTCGCGCCGATGCCGACGGCAGCACCGTTGATCGCGGCGATGACGGGCTTGAGGCAACGATAGATTGCCAGCGAGACGCGACCGCCGGTGTCGCGCACACCGTCCACGATCACCGGATCCTCGAATCGGTCGACCATGTCCTGCATGGTGGGTCGCTGCTTCTCGTCGAGTCCGAAGACGTTTCCCTCGGCTGAAAGGTCCATGCCCGCGCAGAAGGCCTTGCCGCTCCCGGTAACGACGATCGCGGCGACGTAATCGTCGGCGCTGGCGCGGTCGAAGGCGTGGACGAGCTCATTCGCCATCGTCACGGTGAAGGCATTCATGCTCTCGGGCCGGTGCAACCAAAGAGTCAGGATCCCGTCGGCCACGTCGTAGCGCAGCGTCTCGTAGCTCACTGCTGACTCGGTCATGCTGCACTCCTCGCGAACGTCGCCACACTCTTTCGTACATGATCAGTGCTCAGGCCTGCCCGCTCGCGGAGCCACTCCTGACCGCCGATGATGTGTGTTGCCTCATCTGCCAGTCCCAGCGGGAGGATCGGCGTCCGCCAGCCATTCACGGCGAAGCCCTCCAGCACTGCACTGCCGAAGCCGCCATGGATCGTGTGCTCCTCCAACGTGACGATTCCGACGGTGCCGTCGGCCGCCGCGCGAATGGCAGCCGCATTGAGCGGCTTGATCACGGGGCAGGTGAGGACGCGGACGGAGAGGCCTTCAGGTTCCAACTGCTCGGCCACGGCAAGAGCCTGCGTGATGATCGGACCGGCCACCAGGAGCGTCACGTCCGTGCCCTCGCGGATCAGGAGTGGTGCACCGGAAGCGAGGTCTGGCTGCGCATCGTGCATGAGAGGTTCCTTGTTCTTGCCCAGGCGCAGGTAGGCAGGTGAAGGATCGGCGAGGATCTCCTTCACAGCGGCAGCGCACTCCAGTGCGTCGGCTGGGCAGTACACCCGCATTCCGGGAAGTGAGCGCAGGATCGACATGTCCTCGACACCGTGATGCGTATAACCGAGGGATCCGTAGGCGAGTCCCGTTCCAACGGCGACCAGCGTCACGCCGAGGCCGTGATAGCAGACATCGTTGCGAATCTGCTCCAGCGGACGAAGGCTGGGGAAGTTCGAGATCGAGTAGACGAAGGGCCGTCGGCCGGCAGCAGCCATGCCGGCGGCCATGCCCACCATGGATTGCTCGGCGACACCGCAGTTCAGGAACTGTTTGGGGTAGGTGTCCCCGAATGCGGCGACAACCCCGAATCCGAGGTCGCCGACGAGCAGCATGATGTCGGGGTTCTCGGCTGCCTCGGCGGTCAGCGTCTTGACGAATGCGTCGCGCATGGATCAGACCTCCGTCACTTCGAGTTGAGCGAGGGCGATGGCGAGCTGCTCCTCATTGGGTACCAGCGTGTGCCACTCCACGGTGTCCTCCATGAAGTCCACGCCCTTGCCCTTGATCGTGTTCGCGACGATCGCGCGAGGTCGCTCGCTGCGTGTGCGCATGGCCTCAGCGAGAGCGTCGTGATCGTGACCGTCGACCTCGACCACCTCCCAGCCGAAGGCACGCCACTTGTCGACGAAGGGTTCAAGGCCCAGGACGTCCTCCGTGCGACCGAGGATCTGCAGACGGTTTCGGTCGATGATCACGGTCATGTTGCGCAGGTCGCGGTGGGCCGCCATCAGCGCGGCCTCCCAGTTGCTTCCCTCGGCGCACTCGCCATCGGAGAGAACCACGAACACGCGGCGGTCGATGCCGTCCAACTGATCGGTGATGGCCCGCCCGACTCCGAAGGGGAGTGCGTGCCCTAGGGCGCCGGTGGACAGCTCCACCCCCGGGATGCCGTGAGCGGTCACGTGGCCACCGAGCCGCGAGCCGTCGAGGTAGTAGTCGTCGAGCCACTCGACGGGGAAGAAGCCGGCATGGGCCATGACCGCGTAGACGCCTGAGGCGGAGTGGCCCTTGGACACCAGGACGATGTCGCGCGCCGGATCCTCGGTCCGATGGGGAGCCACATCGGCCACCTCGCCGTAGAGGACCGACAGGATGTCGATGACCGAGAGAGCTGCGCCGATGTGGGAGGCGCCGGAGCGCGAGCACATGGTCAGCGCGCTGACTCGAGCGCGGCGGGCGAGGTCGGTGGGCATGGGACTCCCTTCATGGAATACTTGGACACCATATAGTTGGATGCGCAAGGATATGGTTGTTTTGGGGGAGGGCACAGTCGTTCGATTGAGGGCACAGGCGTTCGGGCAGATCGATGGACCTCGACGAGCGGCAAGTCCGAGGATTGGATACAATCTGCCGACTACGATCGAGGAGTCGGTAACAACAAGGAGTGCTTCATGAAAATCGCCGTGTGCGTCAAGCAGGTTCCTGATACCTGGGCAGAGAAGAAACTTCGCGAGGCCGACTCCCGGTTGGACCGTGAGTCCGCCGACGGCGTCATGAATGAACTCGACGAATACGCCGTCGAGGAGGCCCTCCAGCTGATCGAGGCGCAGGGCGGCGAGGTCGTCATCATCTCGATGGGCCCTGATCGCGCGTCCGAGACGGTGCGCAAGGCCCTCAGCATGGGTGCCGACGCCGGTATCCACATTGTTGACGACGCACTGGGCGGCTCCGATGCGGTGGCCACCAGCGCCGTCATTGCTGCGGCGATCGACGGACGTGATTTCGACCTGGTGATCTTCGGTTCGGAGTCCACGGATGCCCGCATGAGCGTGGTCCCGGCCATGGTGGCTGAGCGACTGGGCTGGGCGCAGTTGACGTTTGCGCAGAAGGTGGAAGTCTCGGGGTCGGACGTGACCATCGAGCGGGTCACCGAGAACGGCTTCGCCACCGTGACGGCCGCCACTCCCGCCGTCGTCAGCGTCGTCGAGAAGATCAACGAGCCGCGCTACCCATCCTTCAAGGGCATCATGGCCGCGAAGAAGAAGCCGGTCGACACCCTGTCTGTCGCCGACCTCGGTCTTGACGCCGCAGCTGTTGGAGCAGCGGCGGCCTGGAGCGCGGTCAATGACTTCGCGGCCCGCCCGCCCAAGGCAGCCGGCACCATCGTCACGGACGAGGGCGATGGCGGCGTCAAGGTGGCCGAGTACCTCACCACCCAGAAGTTCATCTAGTCGGCAATCGATCAAGTCCGCGCAGGCGGAAACCAAGCGTGAGTGACCGTTCAGAGAAGTGGAGAGCGTGATGGGTGAGGTTCTGGTTCTGGTCGACGAGGTCGACGGCACAGTCAAGAAGTCCACGACGGAGCTGCTGACCGCGGCCCGCCGCATTGGTGACCCGGCAGCAGTCTGGGTAGGCCCGGGCATCAGCGATGCAGCGATCGCGACGCTCGGTGAGTTCGGTGCCACCAAGGTGTACGTGGCCGACTCCGAGGATCTTGCGAAGCACCCGGTTGCCCCGGCCGCCGAGGTGCTCGCGCAGCTCATGGGTGAGGCAGCCCCCGTCGCCGTGCTCGTTCCCTCCACCGCTGACGGCAAGGAGACAGCCGCGCGCCTGGCCATCAAGGCAGGGGCCGGCATCATCACCGACGCGGTCGATCTCGCGGCAGACGGCGACCGCGTGGTGGCGACGCAGAGCGTGTTCGGCGGCTCCACCATCGTGCACTCAGCCGTCACGCACGGTGTTCCGATCATCACGGTCCGCGGCAACGCGATCGCGCCCGAGGCGGCTCCGGCCACCGCAGCGCGCCAGGATGTCACCGTCACGCTGAGCGACTCGGCACGCAAGGCAACCGTCACCGGCCACACGGCAGCGGTGAAGGGCGGTCGCCCCGACCTCGCCGAGGCCCAGGTGGTCGTCTCGGGAGGTCGCGGGGTCGGTTCCGCAGACGGCTTCAGCGTGATCGAGGCCCTCGCCGACACTCTGGGCGCGGCTGTGGGCGCCTCGCGCGCTGCCACTGATGCGGGCTGGTACCCGCACCAGTTCCAGGTGGGCCAGACCGGCAAGACGGTCTCGCCGCAGCTGTACATCGCGAACGGCATCTCCGGAGCGATTCAGCACCGCGCCGGCATGCAGACCTCCAAGACGATCGTGGTCGTGAACAAGGACCCGGAGGCGCCGATCTTCGAGCTTGCCGATTACGGCGTGGTGGGAGACCTCTTTGCGGTGGTCCCGCAGCTCACCGAGGAGATCGGCAAGCGGTCCAACTAGCGACCGCGATCGGCGAGGAGACGGGTGCCATGAGTCAGCGGAACAAGCCGTGGGTCATGCGCACGTACGCGGGGCATTCGTCCCCTCGTGAGTCGAACGAGCTCTATCGACGCAACCTCGCCAAGGGCCAGACGGGTCTGTCCATCGCGTTCGACCTGCCGACGCAGACGGGCTACGACCCGGATTCACAGCTCGCACGCGGCGAGGTGGGCAAGGTCGGTGTTCCGGTCGCGGATATCGCTGACATGCGTCAACTGCTGGAGGGAATTCCCCTCGAGCAGATGAACACGTCGATGACGATCAACGCCACGGCCATGTGGCTGTTCGCGCTCTATGTCTCCGTCGCAGACGAGCAGGGGGCCGATCGTGGCGCCCTCACCGGCACCACCCAGAACGACATCATCAAGGAATATCTCTCGCGCGGCACGTACGTGTTCCCGCCCGAGCCGTCCATGCGGCTGATCACCGACATGATCGCGTGGAGTGTGCATCACACGCCGAAGTGGAATCCGATCAACATCTGCTCGTACCACTTGCAGGAGGCGGGGGCCACACCCGTGCAGGAGGTGGCGTTCTCGCTGTCTACTGCCGTGGCGGTGCTCGACGCGGTGCGCGACTCAGGCCAGGTGTCGGCCGAGGAGATGGCTGCCGTCGTGGCGCGGATCTCCTTCTTCGTCAACGCAGGCGTGCGGTTCGTCGAGGAGATGTGCAAGATGCGCGCCTTCGTGGAGCTGTGGGACGAGATCACACGCGAGCGCTACGGCATCACGGATGAAAAGGCCCGCCGATTCCGCTACGGCGTCCAGGTCAACTCGCTTGGCCTGAGTGAGGCGCAGCCTGAGAACAACGTTCAGCGCATCGTGCTGGAGATGCTCGCCGTCACGCTCTCCAAGAACGCGCGGGCGCGAGCCGTGCAACTGCCGGCCTGGAACGAGGCGCTCGGCCTGCCGCGCCCATGGGACCAGCAGTGGAGCCTGCGCATGCAGCAGGTGCTCGCTTTCGAGACCGATCTTCTGGAGTACGAGGACATCTTCGACGGGTCCCAGGTGGTGGCCGCGAAGGTGGATCAGATCGTCACCGAGGCGCGCGATGAGATGGCGCGGATCGCCGACATGGGCGGTGTCGTGGCGGCGGTTGAGAGCGGATACCTCAAGGGCGCACTCGTCACGTCGCATGCCGAGCGACGTCGGCGTCTGGAATCCGGTGATGAAGTCATGGTCGGCGTGAATGCCTTCACCACGACAGAGGAGAACCCGCTCACTGCCGATCTCGACACGGCAATTCAGCGTGTGGATCCCGTGGTCGAGGAACGCGCGATCATCGCTCTTGACGAGTGGCGTGCGCAGCGCGACCCGATCGCGGTGCAGGCGGCGCTGAAGCGACTCGTGGCTGATGCAGGCGCAGGAGTCAACCTCATGGATGCCTCGCTGGAGTGCGCGCGGGCTGGGGTCACGACAGGCGAGTGGGCGGGCACCCTCCGCGGCATCTTCGGGGAGTACCGCGCACCCACCGGGGTCTCCGGATCCATCGCCGCCAGCGATCGTGAAGGGCTCAGTGAACTCCGCGCGGCTGTCGCGGCAACCGGCGACGAGCTCGGTCACCGCCTGCGCATGCTCGTCGGCAAGCCAGGCCTGGACGGTCACTCCAACGGAGCGGAGCAGGTGGCAGTCGCAGCCCGCGACGCGGGCTTCGAGGTCATCTATCAGGGGATTCGCCTGACGCCCGAGCAGATCGTGGCGGCCGCGGTTCAGGAGGATGTCGACTGCGTCGGCCTGTCCATCCTGTCCGGCTCACACCTGCAGCTCGTCCCGCAGATCGTCGATGGCATGCGTGCTGCTGGCCTCGACGATGTTCCCATCGTGCTCGGCGGCATCATCCCCGATCAGGACGCGACGTCGCTGTTGAGCAACGGCATCGCCGCGGTGTTCACACCCAAGGACTACGACCTCACCGAGGTCATGACACGCGTGCTCAACGTCGTCCGCACCAGCAAGAACCTGCAACCTGCCTGATCCCACCGAAGCCAGACACCTGAACAGGAGCCCCATGTCACAGCGCGCCCGCCGTTCGAATCTCGCGGTCCCTGGGTCCAGCCCCAAGATGCTGGAGAAGGCCAAGGGCCTTGCCGCCGATCAGGTCTTCATGGACATCGAGGATGCCGTAGCGCCGATCGCCAAGCCGGATGCCCGCAAGAACATCGTTGCGGCGTTGAACGAGGGTGGCTACGACGGCAAGACCCGGGTCGTACGAGTCAATGACTGGACGACTCAGTGGACATACGCCGATGTCGTCGAGGTGGTCGAGGGGGCGGGCGCCAACCTCGACTGCATCATGCTGCCGAAGGTGCAGACGGCCGATCAGGTTGTGGCACTGGACCTGCTGCTGACGCAGATCGAGAAGTCGAACGGCCTGGAGGTCGGGCGCATCGGCATCGAGGCGCAGATCGAGAACGCGATGGGCCTGATCAACGTCGACGCGATCGCCCAGGCCAGCCCGCGCGTGGAGACCATCATCTTCGGACCGGCGGACTTCATGGCCAGCATCAACATGAAGTCGCTCGTCGTCGGCGAGCAGCCGCCGGGCTATGACGTTGGTGATGCCTACCACTACATCCTGATGCGCATCCTGATGGCAGCTCGTGCCTACGACAAGCAGGCGATCGACGGCCCGTACCTCGCGATCAAGGACATCGAGGGCTACACCCGCGTGGCCGGTCGAAGTGCGGCGCTGGGATTCGACGGCAAGTGGGTTCTGCACCCGGATCAGATCGCCGCGGCGAACGAGGTCTTCTCCCCGAAGCAGGAGGATTACGACCATGCGGAATTGATTCTCGACGCCTACGATTACTACACGTCGGCTGAGGGTGGCGCCAAGGGTGCCGTCATGCTCGGTGACGAGATGATCGACGAGGCCAGTCGCAAGATGGCCCTCGTTGTCGCATCCAAGGGACGAGCCGCCGGAATGGCGCGCACCAAGACGTTTGAGAAGCCGGAGGCCTGACATGGGACGACTCGCACAGACAGAGGGCTTGAACGAGGAGCAGGAGGCGATCCTCGAGGCGGTACGTGACTTCGTGGACAACGAGATCATCCCCGTTGCCAACGATCTCGAGCATGCGGACGAGTACCCGCAGGCGATCGTCGACGGCCTCAAGGAGATGGGCGTCTTCGGGCTGATGATCCCTGAGGAGTACGGGGGCCTGGGCGAGTCGCTGCTCACCTACGCACTGGTCGTCGAGGAGATTGCCCGCGGGTGGATGCCGGTCAGCGGCGTCATCAATACGCACTTCATCGTCTCGTACATGCTCGTGCAGCACGGCACGGAGGAGCAGAAGGCGCACTACCTGCCGCGCATGGCAACCGGCGAGGTTCGAGGTGCCTTCAGCATGTCCGAGCCCGGATGCGGGTCGGATGTCGCGGCAATCACCAGCAAGGCAGTGCGCGAGGGCGACGAGTACGTCCTCAATGGGCAGAAGATGTGGCTCACCAACGGTGGCTCCTCCACCCTCGTGGCCGTGCTGGTGCTGACCCCTGGCGAGGTCGATGAAGGCGCCAGCGTCTACAAGAAGATGACCACCTTCCTGATCGAGAAGCCCTCAGGATTCGGCGAGGTCCGTCCGGGCCTGACCATTCCGGGCAAGATCGAGAAGATGGGCTACAAGGGCGTCGACACCACCGAGTTGGTCATGGACGGCCTGCGGCTGTCCGCCGATGACATCCTCGGTGGAGAGCCTGGCAAGGGCTTCTACCAGATGATGGACGGCGTCGAGGTCGGTCGCGTCAACGTTGCGGCCCGTGCGTGCGGCCTGTCCATTCGGGCGTTCGAGCTCGGCGTTGAGTACGCGCAGCAGCGGGTGACGTTCGGCAAGCCGATCGCCGAGCACCAGGCGGTGGCGTTCCGCCTCGCCGATATGGCCACCAAGGTCGAGGCAGCCCACCAGATGATGGTCATGTCTGCTCGCAAGAAGGACTCCGGTGAGCGCAACGACATGGAGGCCGGCATGGCCAAGTACCTGGCTAGTGAGTACTGCAAGGAGGTCGTGGAGGACTCGTTCCGCATTCACGGCGGCTACGGATACTCCAAGGAGTACGAGATCGAGCGGCTGTACCGGGAGGCGCCCATGCTGCTCATCGGCGAGGGCACCGCTGACATCCAGCGCATGATCATCGCCCGCCGACTCCTCGAGGACTACAAGACTCGGGGATGACAGCCCCTCGCGAGGTTCCATGCGTCGGTGCGATCGTCTTCGACGCGCACGGACGGCTGCTGCTCGTCCAGCGCGGCAACCCTCCAGCGCAGAGTCAGTGGTCGATCCCGGGCGGTCGAGTCGAGCCGGACGAGGCGCTGCACGACGCCGTCGTGCGGGAACTGCACGAGGAGACCGGTCTCGCCGGTGTCGTCGATCGACTCGTCGGCGAGGTGCGCCGGGATGCGCCTGATGGCAGTGTCTACGTCATCCACGATTACGTCATCCGCGTTGAGGGCTCGCCCATGCCGCAGGCGGGTGACGACGCGATGGATGCTGGCTGGTTCACTCCCGAGGAGCTCAGCGCCCTGGACACCAGTGCGGGCTTGG
>JAIOXK010000054.1 GCA_021741645.1 Candidatus Nanopelagicales bacterium | reverse complement strand
GGTGAGATCGCCGACGAGTACGACACGGCAGCGCCGGAGGTGACGCCGCTGGCCGATGGCGCCTTCCGGGTGATGGCTCGCCTGCACGTCGACGACTTCGCCGACCTGATCGGCATCGAGGTCGACTCGGAGGAGGAGGGCGTCGACACGGCCCTGGGTCTGATGGCCAAGCGCCTCGGACGGGTGCCGATCCCCGGGGCTGAGGTGGACATCGATGGCTGGCGGCTGACCGCTGAGCAGGGAGCCGGACGACGCAATCGGATTGGCAGCGTGCTCGCGCAGCCGATCCTTCGTCCCGAGCCGGACGAGGGGTCGACCGGTGACGATGTCGATTCACGTGACTGAGGCCGCCCTCCGTAGGGGCCTGTGTTGAGCGTGCAGGCGAAGGCGGCCGGCGCAGTTCTGCTGGCTGCCGCCCTGTTCGGCACATCGGCGACGTCCTTGGCGTTGCTGACTCCGGGCGCACCGGGCCCCAGCGTCGCCGCGATGAGACTGCTCGTCGGTGCCGCGGGGCTCGTCGCCTTCGTGCTGGTGCGCGGCGGCGGAGGGGATCTGCGGGCGTGCTGGCGGCGCCCTTCTGTCTGGGTGATGGGGGCCGCGGTGGCGGGCTACCAGGCACTGTTCTTCATGGGCACCGCGCGCGCCGGAGTGGCGATCGGCACGCTGATCTCGCTCGCGGCGGCCCCCTTCCTTGCGGGCATCCTCGGCTGGATCCTTCGCGAGGGCGCGCCCGGGTGGACCTGGGTGGTGTCGACGGTGATTGCCGTGATCGGCCTGACACTGCTGGTGTCGACCAATCTGAACGTCGACGAGCCGGTCGGGATGCTGTACTCGCTGGGGGCAGGCGCCTGCTACGCGGTCTACACCGTGGTCGGGGTGCGCCTGTCGCGTGAGGGGAATGGCGCGAGCGTGGTTCTCGCGGCTGCCTTCGCGGTGGGGGCGCTTTTCCTGCTTCCCGCTGCGGTGACGTCGACATGGTGGTTCTCGCTTGCGGGCATCGTCGAGGTCCTCTGGCTCGGCCTGGGTGCAACGACGCTGGCCTACCTGCTGTTCGGCGTGGGATTGAAGGTTCTCCAGCCAGGGCACATCGCCACGTTGAACCTCTTCGAGCCGGTGGTCGCCACGGTGCTGGGGGTCGTCGTGCTGGGAGAGTCCCTCGCCGTGGCAGGGTGGTGGGGCACGTTCCTTGTTCTCGGGGCCCTTGCTCTGCTGGGGATCACGGAGAGTCGGGGACGGGCAGCCGTGCCATCGAATGAGAGTCGAGATCGGTCATGACATTCCGAAGCGGGTTCGCCTGTCTGGTGGGGCGACCCAATGCGGGGAAGTCCACGCTGACCAACGCCATGGTCGGTCACAAGATCGCCATCACCTCGGATCGTCCGCAGACCACGCGCCGAGTCCTGCGGGGCATCGTCAATCGCCCCGACGGGCAGCTCATCATGGTCGACACCCCTGGCCTCCATCGACCTCGCACTCTGCTGGGCGAGCGCCTGAACGATCAGGTGCGGGAGACGTGGTCGAGTGTGGATGTGGTGGGGCTGTGCATCCCCGCGGACCAGGAGGTGGGGCCGGGGGATCGCTTCATCGCGACGGAGCTGGCGGGCATGCGCAACCGTCCGATCGTGGCGGTCGTGACCAAGACCGACTCCGTCTCGCGCGAGACCGTGGCGGAGCGTCTCATGCAGGTGACCGAACTCGGGCAGGAGGTCGGGCTGGCGTGGGCTGAGGTGGTGCCCGTGTCGGCGCGCACCGGGGCGCAGGTGGACCTGCTCGTCGAGCGTCTCATCACGCACCTGCCCGAGGGTCCGGTGCTGTTCCCTGAGGGCACCGATGAGGCGATCACCGACGAGATCGCGATCGCTGAGCTGATCCGCGAGGCCGCGCTTGAAGGAGTGCAGGACGAGTTGCCGCACTCGATCGCCGTGGTGGTCGAGGAGATCGTGCCGCGTGAGGACCGCCCCGTCGATCGACCTTTGACCGATGTCCGAGCGAACCTGTTCGTCGAGCGGGAGACGCAGAAGGCGATCGTGATCGGCAAGGCCGGGTCACGGCTCAAGCAGGTCGGCACGAAGGCGCGCAAGGAGATCGAGGTGCTGCTCGGCACCCCGGTCTTCCTCGACATCCGGGTCAAGGTGGCCAAGGACTGGCAGAAGGATCCCAAGCAACTGCGCCGCCTCGGCTTCTGAAGGCCATCCCCCGATTTGCACCGCTTCCCGGCTCAAATCTGCAGATTTGAGCCGGTATCAGCGGTGGTCCGCGGAACTCAACCGCTCCGGCGACGGGTGCGTCGAGCGGCCTCCCACACGCGGTCAACCACGTGGTCAGGTGCGTCCTCGATCTCATCGAAGGTCCAGCGCACCACTGCGAACCCGAGTGCCCGCAGCCGATCCTCGCGAGTCTTCTCCCTGAGAAGGTCATCGCGAGTGTGGTACTTCACGGCTCCGTCGGCCTCACCGATCACGCCGAGTGCCGACCACCACATGTCCGCGTAGCCGATCAGCCCATCGCGGTCATGGAAGGCATGCTGCAACTCCGGTTCGGGCAACCCGCGCTCCATGAAGGCCAGGCGGGAGAACGTCTCCAGCACCGTCTGGGCTCCGCTTCGGGCCCGCAGGAGTGCACGGGCGAGTTCACTTCGACCGCCGAGGTGGCGCCACGCATCGATGAGTTCTGTCAGTTCGGCGACTTCGGCTCCCCTCCAGAGCGCGGCATCCATCAGCGCCGTCCTCCATCGAGACGACGTCATGCCTGCTGCCGTGCTGACTGCAGCGAGAGCGGGTGAAACAACCTGCACTCCCTGAACTCGTGAGCACGTGGCTTGATCGATGGTGCCAGTCGTCACATGGGCGTTGGGGATGACGAGTCGGTGGCGGCTAGGTCGCCGCAGAGCCCGCTCGTCCTTCCCTGATGACCTTACGAGGTACAGCTGGTCTGGGACCACAAATGGAGTGGGCAAGCCGTGCACAATCGCGCCGGATGAGCCGAACGCCCACACCTGCTCGTCGGCCCCTGCGATCGCCGCTGCGAGATCGATGTGATGCCGCGTCAGGGAGTCAGCACTCTCCAGGGCCTCAGAGAGGGTGTAGATGCCATGGCGCAGTCGAACCAGGAGTCCTCGCCGCACCATGGCGCACTGAGTGGAGTCGGCGATTCCCAGCGCGAGCATGTCTCGTCGTCGCTGCACGGGCTCATGCGCAAGGCGGTCACGCAGGACGGCAGTTGCCTGCTGGACGGCGATGTCTACTCGACTCCACATGGCTGAACTCTGCGCTGATTTCCACGGTTCGCCAATCCGTTATCCACAGGCGGAGCGGTTCAGTTCCGCAGATGAACCGCTGAACCGGTGCAAATCTGCAGATTTGCACCGGGAAGCGGTTCAAATCGGGGGGCGCTGGAGGTCGTTGATTGATGGGTGCAGGTCGTACCGGTGCCCGTAGGCGTCGGACACCGCGATGATGATGGCGGCCAGTGGGATTCCGATGATCGCCCCGATGGGTCCGAACAGCGCAGCGCCGATAAACACGGATGCCAACGCCACGCCGGAGTTGATGTCCATCGTCTTGGTCGAGATCCGCGGGGTGAGCACGTAGTTCTCGATCTGCTGGTAGATCGTCGCGAACAGGATGATCCACAGGATGTCGAGCGGATCGTCGAAGGCCGCGAACAGCGCAGGCAGCGCCACGCCGAGGTAGGTGCCGATGGTGGGGATGAACTGGCTCACGACGCCGGCGAAGATGCCCATCGGCAACCAGTAGGGCACATCGATCAGGGCGAAGAACAGGGCGTGGAAGAAGGCCGAGAGGCTGGCTAGTGCCACCTTCGAGATGACGAAGCCACCGGCCTTCTGCACTGAGATGTCCCAGACGTTGACGAAGACCACCTGACGGCTCGGCGTCAGCCATGAGGCGATCCAGCGCTTGATCCTCGGAGCATCGGCGGAGAAGTAGAACGAGAACACGATGATCGTGACGAAGCTGAAGACGGCGCCGACGATGCTCGTGAACACACCGAGGATGCCGCCAGCGAGGTAGGAGGCGATGTCGGTGATCTGCTGAGAGGTGAGGTTCAGGTTCTGCGTGAACTCCACGGGATCGATGCGCGCGTTGAAGGTGCCGTTCGCCCACGCGACGATGTCGAGGGCGAGTGCGGGCAGCGCGAGAACCAACTGGGCGACCTGCTCGGCGAGGACGCTGCCGAACAGCCACAAGAAGAGGGCGATGATCAGCAGCGAGCTCACGGCGACGATCGTGGTTGCCACTCCCCGGCGGATTCCTCGTCGAGCCAGGCCCGTGACCAAGGGGTCCACGGAGATGGCGATGAGCCAGGCGAGGAGGAGGTTGAACAAGAACCCGCCGAGCACCCCCCATACGTGGTTGACCACCTGCAGTGCCAGGACGGCCACCACCGCCATGAACAGGAAGCGCCGAATGACCCGGCGATCGGCAGCGATCATGACGGGAGGTGCTGAGGATTCGGGGGTGGGGTCGGGCGGGATCTCGGGGTCTGGCCCACCCTCGCCGCGCGCGGGATCCGGGATCTGCGGATCCGCGTCGCTCATGCGTAAGAATCTAGCGTGCCGGTGTATCGAGATGAGGCGATTGTGCTTCGCGCCCAGAAGCTCGGTGAAGCCGATCGCATCGTCACGCTCCTGACTCGCCACCACGGCCGGGTGCGGGCGGTGGCCCGAGGAGTGCGCAAGACCACGAGCCGTATCGGCTCGCGGCTGGAGCCGTTCAACCACGTGGACGTTCAGCTTTATGAGGGACGATCCCTCGACAATGTCTCGCAGGTGGAATCCCTTGAATCCCACGGGGCTCAGATCTCGGCCGACTATGCCTGCTACACCGCCGGCACCGCCATGCTCGAGACGGCTGAACGCCTGACGCCGGAGGAGAAGGAGCCGTCGCTCTCCCAGTACGCCCTCCTGGTGTCGGGCCTCAGGTCGCTCGTGGCGGGTGAGCATGACCCCGGACTCATCCTCGACGCCTACCTGCTCCGATCTTTGTCCATCGCAGGCTGGTCACCATCCTTCGTCGACTGCGCCCAGTGCGGCCGGACGGGACCGCACCGTGCCTTTTCGGTGGTCGCTGGCGGAGTCGTGTGCTCCCAATGCCGCCCCCCGGGGGCGGCGGCTCCGGCCGAGGGGACGATCCACCTCCTCGGTGCGTTGCTCAGCGGAGACTGGGACGTCGCTGACTCCAGTGAATCTCGGGAGCGTCGCGAGGCCAGTGGTCTGGTGGCGGCCTTCCTTCAGTGGCACCTCGAGCGCGGGCTCAGGTCCCTTCCTCTCGTCGATCGATCAGGACGCTGACGCTGCGAGTCGGTCACACGGCAGGATGGCCCCATGGCCCGGCGCTCAGTTCATCGATCTCCTGCTCCGCATGAGTCCGGGGCGACGCCGCCACCAATACCTGCAGATCTCGTCCCTCGACACGTCGCCATCGTCATGGACGGCAACGGCCGCTGGGCCAAGGAGCGTGGACTTCCCCGCACGGCTGGCCATGAGGCGGGCGAGGCGAGCCTGTTCGACTGTGTTGAGGGAGCCCTGGAGCTCGGCGTCGAGTGGCTCAGTGCCTACGCGTTCTCCACGGAGAACTGGAAGCGCTCGCCGGATGAGGTTCGCTTCCTCATGGGCTTCAACCGCGACGTCATCCGACGACGCAGGGATGAGATGAATGACCTCGGTGTTCGCGTCCGCTGGGCAGGCCGTCGTCCCAAGCTCTGGCGCAGCGTGATCAGGGAGCTCGAGGAAGCCGAGGAGCTCACGGAGGGCAACCGGAAGCTGACTCTCACCATGTGCGTCAACTACGGCGGACGAGCCGAGATCGCCGACGCCGCCGCAGCCATCGCGCGCGAGGTGAAGGCGGGCAGGCTCGACCCAGATCGCATCGATGAGCGGACGATTCACCGATTCCTCGACGAGCCGGACATGCCTGACGTCGACCTGTTCGTGCGATCGTCCGGAGAGCAGCGCACCAGCAACTTCCTGCTATGGCAGTCGGCCTATGCAGAGATGGTGTTCCTCGACACCCTGTGGCCGGACTTCGATCGACGTCACCTGTGGCATGCCTGCGAGCTCTATGCATCGCGAGACCGGCGTTACGGGGGAGCGGTGCCGAATCCGGTGCCTACCGATTGAGCAGACGGCCCGGGCTGACGTCAGCCTGCCGAACTGCATGCAGTGCACACGCCAAACAGCTCTAGGGTGTGGTTCACCTCGGTGAACCCGTTCTCGCGGGCCACAGCGTCGGCCCACCGTTCGACGGCTGGGCCCTCCACCTCGACGGTGCGCCCGCAGGAGCGGCACACGAGATGGTGATGGTGGGTTCCGCTGCAGCGGCGGTAGATGCTCTCGCCGTCCTCGCGCACGATGACGTCGACCTCGTCGGCGGCCGCCAGCGCCGTGAGCGTGCGGTAGACCGTCGACAGTCCGACGTTCTCGCCCTTGTGTCGCAGGTAGTCGTGCAGTTCTTGGCTGGATCGGAACTCGTCCACCTCATCGAGGGCCGCCATGACGGCCGATCGCTGACGGGTCGATCGAACGCCGATTCCGGGGGTGGGATCAGAAGGCACGGTCGCTCCCATGGTCGTGGCTGTGGTCATGGTGCTCAGTGGGCAGCAGGGCGGCGGCCTCGTCGGCGTCGTGCAGGGCACCCAGGCCGTATGCCTCGGTGAGGTTTGCCGCGGTGAGCACCTCCGAAGGACGCCCGGATGCGATCACGCGGCCACCGGTCAGGATCACGTGATCGGCTGCCCGCGCCTCCTCGAGGTCGTGCGTCGTCAGGAGCACGGAGCATCCGTGGGTGGGCTCATCGTGGATGATCGAGTCGATCGTCTTGGCCGAGGTGATGTCCAGTCCCGTCAGGGGCTCGTCCAGCAGCAGCAGGGTGTGATCCTGGGCAATGCCCTGAGCCACATAGACCCGCTGTCGCTGCCCACCGGATAGCTCCGTCAGATGCCGCTTGGCCAAGTGCGTGATGTCGAGTCGCTCCATCGCCTGCTCCACGCGCTCGCGATCATGACGGGACGGGCGGCGCAGGAAGCCCAGAGTCGGGTAGCGCCCCATCATGACGGCCTCAGCCACGGTGAGCGGCGTGCCTGCAGGCACTGTCGTGTACTGCAGGACGTACGCGATCTGCGGCTGGCTCAGCGCGGGAGTCGCACCCAGCACGCTGAGTGCACCACTGGAGACAGGGATCAGCCCGGCGATGGCGTGGAGCAGGGTGGACTTGCCAGATCCGTTCGGCCCGATGATGGCGGTGATGGCTCCCGACGGGACGGTGAAGTTCGAGTCGCGCAGGGCCACGTGATCCCCCCGCGAGATGATCACGTGACTTCCGCTCACGGCGTCAGGCATGCGCCACCTCCTGCGGAACTCGGCGCGGAGCGAGCCGCGTGATCACCAGGACGATGAAGAACAGCACGATGGGAACCAGCGCCATCGTGGCTGATCCGGCCGTACCCCAGTGGTAGCTGAGCGTGAGCCCGAGCCAGACCGAGAACAGCGCGATGATCGCGGCGTAGATCATCATCCGCGGCACCGTGCGTGCGAGCAGGCTGGCGGTGGCCGGTGGCCCGACGAGCAGTCCGAAGACCAGCAGGGTGCCGACCGACTGGTAGCTGCCGATGACGGCAGCGGCGATGAGGACCAGCAGGGCAGCATGTGTGCGTTTGGGCTTCATGCCGAGCAGTTGCGCCTTTTCCGCGTTGAAGCTGAGGGTGAGCAGCGGGCGGTACAGCACCAGTGCGACGGCAATCACGACAGTGGCCAGGACTCCCTGCCAGACGAGATCTGCAGCGGTCACGCCCAGGGCATCGCCGAACAGGATGCTGGTCAGACTCCCGGAGTAGGAGTCGAGCCGGGAGATGATGACGACGCCGAGGGCGAGCATGCCGACGAACAGCAGCCCGATGGACGTGTCTTCGCTCAGCGCCGTCTGGCGATGCACGACCTCGATGGCCAGCACCATGACTCCGGCAGCGAAGGCCGCTCCGATGATCGGGTTGATGTCTAGGACGACGGCAGCAGCGATTCCGGGAACGACTCCGTGGACGAAGGCATCGCCGAAGAAGCTCATACCGCGCAGCACGAGCCAGGTGCCGACGATGGAGGTCATCAGGGCAGCCAGCGCGCCACCGATGAGCGCGCGCTGCTGGAAGGCCAGCGAGAACGGCTCAAGAAACCAATCCACAGCGTCAGTCTTCCAGCAGGTCAGCGTGTGAGGGCCGTTGCGATGAGATTGGCGTCCGTCGCCATCATCGAGAGATAGTCCTCGGCACCGGAGCCGGGCTCACCCAGGCTGCCCACATAGAGGGATACCACCTGCACGTCACGGCCAGTCTCGGCGGCGACCGCATCGGCGAGAGTGCTGGGTTCGGCGCTGTTGGCGAAGATGGCTGGCACGTCTTCGGCGACGATCACCGACACGAGTTCGGCGAGGTCAGCGCTGCTCGGTTCAGCCAGGGTCGTGCCGGAGGGAATCACAGTTCCGGCGATCTCGTAGCCGTAGGCGTCGGCGAGGTAGCCGAGTGCGTCGTGGTCAGTCACCAGGATGCGCCGGTCTGCGGGAACGGATTCGAGGGTGGCGCGTACCTCTGCCTCCGCCGCCCTGATCCGGTCCGCCACCTCGGTGCCGCACTCGGCGTAGGCGGTGCCCCCGGTGGTGGCCAGCTGCGCACCGATGAGCTCTGCGGCCGTCGCCATGCGGGTCATGTCGAACCACACGTGCGGGTCCTCGCTGCCGTGCTCGTCCTCGTCCTCGGTCGCAGCCTCGTCAGCATGGTCGTCAGCATGGTCGTCAGCATGCTCACCGAAGGGGATGGGGTCGACGAGCTCGGCGATCTCGAGGACCGTGGCGCCATCGCTCCTGGCGTTGTCGAGGGCATCGTCCAGCCCTGCCTCCAGACCCAGGCCGTTGGCGATGACGAGGTCGGCCTGCACGATCTGGGCCACCTGCTGCGACGACGGCGCGAAGTCATGCGGGTCAGCACCCACGGGCATGAGCGTGGTGACGGTGGCTGCCGGGTCTGCGCAGGCGACGATGTCGCCGGCAATGCTGCCCAGGATCGTCGTGGTCGCGACGACCGTCGACGATCCCGGACCTGCCGACTCCTCGGACGCGTTTGACGACGATTCACCGGAGCAGGCGGCCAGAAGGGCAGCGATGAGCGAGAGGGGGATGAACACCGTGGCTAGGCGAGTGAAGGGCATGCGAGGAATCTAGATCTAATGACAATGACTGTCAATATCAACTAAGCGCCACGACGTGCTCACGGGTCAGAACTTGCCCATGAACTTCAGGACGACGATCGCGCCGAAGGCGACGACGATCAGTGCGCGGAAGAAGCGCGACCCCGGTGCGAGCGCGGGCCACGACAGGGCGGTCAGCCACGCCAGGAAGGCCCAGACCAGCAGCAGCAGGATCCCGCCGAGCCAGGCCCAGGAGTCGCGAAGCAGGAGTCCGCCGAGGAGAAGGGCCGCGGGGAGCACGACGATGATCCAGCGCGGCATCGCATGCAGCCGCGTGAGCAGCGGCACGCTGATCCGCTCCAGTGCTGCTCGATTACTCGAACTGCCCGGTCGGCCACCCTGGGGCGCCGGGCGTCCCGAGGCAGGAGATCCGCCCTGCGAGGGCGGTCCACTGGGTCCCCGCACACCCTTAGGGGTGCGATTGCGATCCTTCTTTTCCTTGGCCATGACTCTCCACCGTGACGGACCAGCGTGGACTCTCCACCGTGACGGACTAGCGTGCGGGTCGTGAACCACCCTAGTCCGGCGCCCCATGCCGACCACCTCATCGTCGTGAGCCGCTTCCGAGTCCTGGCCGATGAGCGTGCGAACTTCCTCGACCGCGCTGACGACGCGCTCGTCGCGCTGACCGATCAGCCGGGCTGCCTGGCAGCCTCCCTGGGCCAGGCGACCGACGACCCCGAGCTGCTTCTCCTTCGCACGGAGTGGCCGGGGGTGGGCGCCTACCGACGAGCGATGTCCGCCTTCGACGTCAAGGTCCGTGCGGTTCCGCTGCTCTCGACGGCGATCGATGAGCCGTCGGCCTACGAGGTGGTCCGCAACTGGGATGGAAACGCCATCGCCCGCGCCCGCACGGGTCTGGCCGCCGATGCCGGCGACGTGAGCCTGGGATCGGCCTCCGGCCCGGATATCGATCCCGTCCGATCGTGATCGCGACACAGGTCTCGGGAGTGAGCGCATGAAGGAGTTCGCACATCTGGCCGACGCGGGCCGCCAGCTGGGCGAGCGAATCGCCGAGCGAGTGGGGCACTGGAGCGATCCGATCCTGACCCCGGTGCTGCCCAACGGCGTGCCTGTGGTCGAAGGCATCCGCGATCGCCTGCACCTGCCCGTGCGGGCGATCGACGTGCGACGTGCGGACGAGGGGGTCGTGGTCGAGCCGGTCGCTGATCTGGTGGGGCGCACGGCCATCGTCGTGGACGACGGAGTCGAGACCGGAACGATCGCCCGAGCGGTGGCTCCGATCATGCGGGAGGGCATGGTGGCGCACCTCGTGCTGGCCGTGCCCGTCTGCTCTCGAGAGGTGCTCGCGCATCTGGCGCTGGTCTATGACGAGGTCATTGCCGTGTCGACGCCGCTCGTCCGTCGGAGTCTGACCTGGCACTACGAGGATTTCGACACTGTCGATGAGCAGGAGGCGCGTCGCCGACTTGCAGAGCTGCCCGCCTAGGATTGCATCACTATGGCCAGTGATCGCGTGGACTCCGTCGTCAACCTCTGCAAGCGCCGCGGGTTTGTTTTCCCGTCCTCTGAGATCTACGGAGGCACGCGCTCAGCGTGGGACTACGGCCCCCTGGGAGTCGAGCTGAAGGAGAACGTCCGTCGCCAGTGGTGGCAGGCCGTCGTGCGCGGCCGCGACGATGTTGTCGGCATCGACTCCTCGATCATCCTTGCTCCGCAGGTCTGGGAGGCGTCCGGGCACGTCAATGCCTTCGTGGATCCGCTCACCGAGTGCAAGAAGTGCCACCGGCGCTGGCGTGCCGACCAGCTGCTGGAGTCCTATGCCGAGAAGCACGGCAAGGAGGCTCCCGGTGGACTCGCTGACATCGTGTGCACCAACTGCGGCACCACGGGTGACTTCACCGAGCCCCGTGACTTCAACGGCATGCTCCGCACCACCGTTGGCCCGGTGGAGGATGCCGGCGCAGTGCACTACCTGCGTCCGGAGACGGCACAGGGAATCTTCGTCAACTACCTGAATGTCATGAACTCCGCGCGCAAGAAGCCGCCCTTCGGCATCGGGCAGACGGGCAAGAGCTTCCGCAACGAGATCACCCCCGGCAACTTCATCTTCCGCACGCGTGAGTTCGAGCAGATGGAGATGGAGTTCTTCGTCAAGCCGGGCACCGATGAGGAGTGGCACGACTACTGGATGCAGCAGCGCTGGGACTGGTACGTCGACCTGGGCCTCAATCCGGAGAACATGCGCTTCTTCGACCACCCGCAGGAGAAGCTCAGTCACTACTCCAAGCGCACGGTCGACATCGAATACCGCTTCCGGTTCGCCGGAAGCGAGTGGGCAGAGCTCGAGGGCATCGCAAACCGCACGGACTTCGATCTGCGCACGCATGGTGAGCACTCGGGCACCGACCTGTCGTACTTCGATCAGGAGACTGAGGAGCGCTGGACGCCGTACGTCATCGAGCCGGCTGCCGGACTCACTCGAGCCGTCCTGGCGTTCCTGCTCGATGCCTACGACGAGGACGAGGCCCCGAATGCCAAGGGTGGTGTCGACAAGCGCACCGTCCTGCGCTTTGACCCGCGTCTGGCGCCGGTCAAGGTCGCGGTGCTGCCGCTGTCGCGAAACGAGAAGCTGACTCCGGCCACCAAGGAGCTCGCTGCCACGTTGAGGCGCAACTGGAATATCGAGTTCGACGATGCCGGTGCGATCGGCCGCCGCTACCGTCGCCAGGACGAGATCGGTACGCCGTTCTGCGTCACGTTCGACTTCGACTCACTCGATGACAATGCCGTGACCGTGCGCGAGCGTGACTCCATGCAGCAGGAGCGCGTGGCCATCGACGAGCTCGTCGGGTGGCTGGGTGCGCGCCTGCCGGGTTGCTGAACTCGACGATTGCTGACCCCGCGCCCAACTGACGTCAGCAGTCGCAGCGAGCTCGCACGGAGCGCTGGCTCACTGGTGCCGAGCTGGTGCCGAGCAGGCACACCACTCTGTCGCCGTCCGGCACCACGGAATAGGGCTGCTCGCCGAGCAGCGCTCGTGCCACGAAGGCAGCCGTGAGGCCGTTGACATCGACAACGGGTCCGATGGGGAACAGGGACTTCGTCTCGTCGATCGCGTCATCCGCTCCTGCACGCAGCACGACCTGAAGCCCCGGGGTCACGGCCGTGGCGGCGAGGGCCACGGCGATGCTGTCGCGCTCCTCGCTGCCGGCGGCCACGAGGGCGATGGCCTCGGAGATGGCTGCTCGCCGCAGAACCCGTCTGGACGTGGCGTCGCCGATGATGACGGGGATGCCCAGGTCGCGGGCAAGGCCCAGGCCGGACGCGTCCGGAAACCGCTCGATGCCCAGGACCGCGACGCCGAGAGCTCGAAGCTCCTGCGCGAGTCGGATGCCGACCTGGCCCATCCCGACGATGATCACGTGACCCGCGCGGGGAATCACGCGACGGCCGAAGAGGGCGACATGCCGCCCGGACAGCAGATGATGGACGATGCCCGCGGCGAAGGCTGCCGTGAATCCCATGACCAGCAGGGCGGCGATGGTGGCCCAGATCAACTCCATCGGGTTCTCTGCCAGCTGTGGGGCGGAGATCGTTGCAGTCGTGCGGGTTGCGTCGTAGAGGGACCGGATCAAGGACCCGTGGCTCAGGCCGACGATGGTGTCGATCGCGATGATGGCGAGGAGCCCGAATGCCCCGCCGAGCAGGACCGACGACCCTGAGTCGTAGGGATGCAGCTGCCCTCGAAGGCGTCCGATGAGGCCGCGCATGCGGGTTCTTGCGGGCACGGAGTACGCGGTGACACGTGCCTCATCGCTGCCGGGTGCTGGGATATCGATGGTGACCCAGGAGTCCTCCGACGACGTGCCCCGCCGTCGAATGGCCCCGTGCTGGGGAGCGATCGCGGCAGCGGCGATCGAGGGCACGGAGATCGACGCGGGGGAGAGTACGACGCAGTTGGGAACGTGCGCTTCGAGCTGCTTGCGCACCGTGCGGTCGAAGATGGCCACGAACAGGCGGATGCTCGGGCGCAGGTGCTCGATCACCAGGCTGTATCGCAGGGCGCGGATGTCGTCATGCAGCAGGACGGCCACGCCGGTGACGCCACTGTGCAAGGCCGTGCGCAGCTCCGCATCCGTGGGGTCGGCCAGGTGAATGGTGGGCGTGCCGGCATCCTGGAGCAGCGCGCAGGCACGCCGGCCGACATCGGTGTGCCCGATGACCAGCACGGTGCCTGCGCCACTCATGGGTGCCCTCCACCTGCTTGAGCGCCCTCCTTCGGCGGGGCGTAGCCCTCGGACTCCACGCGGGCGGCGTTCTTGGGCAGGAGCAGGCTGGTGAACAGGCCGAGCAGGACGAACCCGCCGGCCACCCACGCCACGGTCTGGATGGCGTCGGCGAATCCCGCGGATGCCCCCTCGACGAGTACGTCGCCCTGCGGGGCCTGCGCCAGCCCCGGAATGGCCTGACCGGCCGAGGTCGCGACTGCGTCGGAGACCTGAACCGCCTGGTCGGCCGGGATTCCCCGATCCTCCAGCTGCCCGGCCACGCCGCTGAGCCCGAGGATCAACGTCGCGCCGATGATGGCCGTGCCGATCGCGGCGCCTACCTGGCGTGAGGTCGACTGCACGGCGCTGCCCTGACCGGATTCGGCCACGGGCACCTCGCTGAGGATGACACCGGTGAGCTGGGCGGTGGCGAATCCGAC